>CAZFHW010000188.1:0-4903 GCA_964518885.1 uncultured Parvibaculum sp.
GTCATGTTAGGAAGGATGAGAGATCGCCGGGACATGGGGCTCATGCTGGTGGGTTACTTTGGAGGGTTTCGCGGCTCCGAACTTGTCGGACTAAATGTCGAAGACTTCTTCTCCGATGGCGCGGGGTTATTGATCAAGCTCAAGAAGTCGAAAACCGATCAAACAGCGCGGGGAAGATGGATATCAATTCCGGTGGGGATGGACGATCTTTGTCCGGTAAAAGCCGTGGCGGATTGGTTGATGGTGCTTAACAAAAAAGAAGGGCCCATGTTCCCGAGTATCACCAGATACGGAAAAGCCAGTGATAAGGCCCTGTCGGTAAGGTCGGTAACGCGGATCATCCTCAAACGGGCAGAAGGCGCGGGGCTTGAGGTGGACGGACTTTCTAGTCATTCGATCCGGGCAGGGTATGTGACAGAAGCGCTTTTGCGGGGGGAAGAACCAATGTTGATTGCTAATCAGACAGGGCACAAGTCCCTGGAAATGCTTGGGCAGTATTTGAGGCCGGTCAGGGGAAAATGACCAATGGGGTGTCAAAGAAATAGGGATAGAATGTTTTGGGCTATTGTGAGGAACGTCGAATAGTTCCCGCGCGACGAGTGGGGTGACGGAACAAGGCGGAACAGGGGGGTGTGCTTTTGATTCTCGATCAGGTCGATGAAGTGATCCTTCCAGTCGGTAAGCAGACGCCGGAGCAGATGAAAAAGCTGCACAAGGACTATCAGATCGTAAAGGAGCGGGAAAAAGCCAGGTTTGAGGAATATAAGGTGGCGCTTGAGGGCGGAAATCTCAATGAGATCAGGAAAGCGATTGATCGTTATCTAAAATCGGGCCCGGCGCGAGTGGTTGCCGCAGTGAAGGGCAACCTGGCATTTCCCTATCGTGATCGATTGACCCTTTCTCAGTCATATGAGCTTGGCAAAAGCCTTAAGTTGCACCAGCCTATTGAAGAGCCGGTGAGAGTGTACGGGAAGAAGAAGTCCTCAGGCGGAGAAAGGCCGATATGTGTTTTTGGGCACAAACACCGGCTTGGTCAGAGGCTCGTCAGAAACCTGCTGACTGAGAGATTTGAACCTCAGCCTTGGCAGTACACATACCGAGGGCCAGCGGCAGCTATCAAATATATCCGATCACTCAATCCGACGGCGGAGCTTTATGCAAGAAAGCTTGACATCAAAGATTTTTATGGCAGCTTCGAGGAGACTAAACTTGTTTCGTTCTTGAACGATATTGCAAGTGATGTTGTAAGATATGTCATTCTCTGTGATGACAATGCTCTTACTGCTATGGATGGTTCCTCCTTATATAAGGACCTGTCCCAGCAAGCTCATCGGGGGGTAGCTCAGGGATCGGCCCTATCTCCTCTGATCGGTGCGTTGGCGGTGGCCCAGTTGAACTGGAGCAGCGTCAAAGAGGTTCAGATGCTGAATTATGCAGATGACTTCCTTGTTATTGCACCAACTTTGGAGGTGTTGGATACGGCCACACAGGCCCTGACAGCAGCAGTAGCTGCACTCCCCGGCGGGCATTTTGAGTTGCTTCCCAAGAAAATGAGTATGGACGGATCAGCAACCTCGACATTTGGTGCCTTTGTTACTTTCCTCGGGTACGATATGCGTGTCGAAAAAGATGGTTCGCTTGAGGTTGGTCCATGTACTGCAGCCTCCAAACGGTTCGACGAAATTACCGGTGAGATAATTCGCAGGATCAAAAAATCGATTAAACGGCTCAAGGCTAAATCTGTAACAGATGACCCCGAAGGGGCCTCATTGATGGTTATGGCAGCGGGCGGGTACATCTCCCAGCTTTACCATTATGTAAAGGGATGGGAATCTGCATTCAAAGAAACAGACCCTATTGTGCTCAATGGGTATGTGGGCTCTTTCTACGAGAAAGTTGAGAGTTTCTCGGCACAAATTGGGATGAAGGTGGCTGACGTCATAAAGATCGAGGTGGATGTACCCGATGTCTTTGAAATTAGCGGCACTGATTACGTTTATGAAGCCAAGTTGATCGCTGACGCTTAAAGTAGCGTCCCGTGAGAGCGGATAGGCATAAAGCGATGAGGTAGTCTGAAAATGGACTGGCACGGAAAGTCAGTCAATATTATCGAGCCACACCCTGATCGCATTCTGAAGCTCTTGTTGTCTTTCCGAGAGGGGGACAAGCGAATTGAGTTCTTGATCTGCAGCCGTTCTCGTCGTCCACGGCATCTTTCCGAATGAAGCAAACCTCTGGCGAATAAGCTTCTCCAGGCGCATTACCTCCCTCTCAGGCAAAAGCTCTGGCCGTTCTTCGAAGATCAATCTCGTTCCAATTTCTCGGTATCTGTCATCTTCCAGTTTCTCGACTAGAGCAAACCGCTCTTCCCAAGGTGCCTGATGGAATTTGTCAAACAGTGATTGGTCGGAGGAAGTGGCAAATCCATCAAAGATACGCTCTTCCACGTAAGGTGAGGGCGCGCGGGCTTCGTATCTGTTGGCCATGGCCGTCGAGACCGCTGCAGAAAAGCGTTTGTGTTGCTGAATCTTCTTAGCGCGATCTATGGCGACGTCTTCGGGCAGAGACGAGAAATCTTCTCTTCGGGCGGCTCGGACAATGGGTAGCTGATTGGCTTTCAAAATGCGGATAACCCTCGGTGATTGTGTGAGGAGTTTGAGCGCTTCTGCCTCACTTGCTCCGAAGAATTGGGCCGGATCATTGGCCAGGTCGAAGAGTGCAATCTCGTTGTTATTGTCAGCGTTTTCGGCGAAGGGTGTCGCAAGTATGGATTTTGTTCCAAATGCCTGGTCGGACGCTACAATAATGAGTTTGTTTTGGAGGTTTTGTTTGACGGTCTGTTTGGTCCGTGCGTGAAACAACATACCCCAGACATCCGGTGCTTTGTCACGGAGTAGCCGCGCGAGTTCCAAAGTGGCCCGTGTATCTGCCAAAGCGTCATGAGCGTTTGAAAGCCTTATACCGTTAGCTTCTGTCAGTGCACCGAGTTTGAAGCTGGGGCGACCTTTCTCATTGAGGGAAACCGTGATGGCTTCAGGTTGGTGTTCGGCGACAGCATGGGCAAGGCGCATTACGTCCATTCGGGAGTTGCCATTTTGCTGGGTGAGATAGGTCGGATGCAGTGTCTGATAGAAGGCTTGGCGGAGCATACCCTCATCGAAGCTGATGGAGTTGAAGCCGATCATTATCGCCGGAGAGTATCTCTCAATAAGAGCACGAATTTTGGTGATGAGTTCATAGTGACTGAGAGGGGCATTCTCGAAATCGTCTGGAGAAATGCCCGTGATCATGAGAACTCCGGGGGAAGGAAGCACAAAAGGGCGGCGGCGACCACGGAGGTTCACCTCTTCCAGAATGGAAAAATCCTCGTCTGTTACAATGGCCGCAAATTGCAAAATCTGGTCGAAGGCGGCGCTCAGGCCTGTGGTCTCAGTGTCGTAGAATATGTACTTCATACGTCCCCTCTTAACGTGCTCCCCCTAGAGGCTGTCCGGGCTGTTCCTGACGTCCTCGATCAAGGCGGCAATGCAATCATTCCATCCGCCGAGCTTGTCAGCAACCTCCGTGATCACGACACCACCACCAGTCTCATTGGAGAGGTTTGGCCTGCCGGAGAAAGGAAGAGTGGTGACTGTCTTTTCAAAAGCATCTGCCAGCCGCCTGATATATGGGTCTGTTATAGCGCTTGGAAGCTTATTATGAACTTCGTTGGTCCACATCTTTCCGTTCCGCTCTATATACCCGAGGTTGATAGCCAGACCTTCTGGCGTGGTCCAGCGCAAGATCAGTGAGCGTTTGAATTCTGGCGTGACACCCAATTCCTCGACTGACACAAGGAATGACTGGAGCTTTGGGGGCAAGGAGCTATCCAGCGTGCTCATGGCCTCCCAGAACTGTTCGGAAGATATGGATTGCAGGTCTTTGGTGGGCCTTGATGTCGCCTTTCGGGTCCCGCTGACGATTGTCCCTTGAGATGCCAAGGGCCTAATCCCGGTGTCGAATACCGTCCGTCTTAACATCTCTGTCTTGGCCAGCACTCGAGGACATATCAGGAACTCTTCGGGACGGTCGGGGCGAGTGAAGACGGCAAGTTCTAGCAATGCGAATGTGAACTGAAGATTGCCATAATCCTCCAGCAGAGACATCAACTGTTGGGTCTCGGAGCGAATACCATCCCCAATGATGAGAATAAGAGCACGCCCTTGTCTTAGGTTCCGGTTGATCGCATCAACAAAAGCCGCTTCGTCCAACTGCTCGGGGTGGTCAGCCACCTCGTACAATGATGAAGCTCCGGTTGCCGACACGGACTTATTCTTGAGGACTGCGCGCTCAAATTCCTCATAGCTCATCGAGAATATGGATGCTGCATAATCCAAAGCTTGTGCAACAACCATCCGTCGCATCTCTGGGTTTCGCCAAAGTTTGACCTCAGCAATGACAATGTCACCTGTCGGGGTCAGGAACACATTGTCGATGGGACCATGAGGTGTGGAGAGTTCCATGCAGATCGGGATCAGGTCACCAAAAGCAGGTTCGATTTCGTCAATAGGCAAGCACGAGGGGTGTTTGTGCAGTTTTTCTTGAAGCCAATTTTCGTCTTTTTGTCCTGCACCAAGATTGATTTTTTCCAGGACGATTGACTGGGCGGGTGTGCCGTTGATCACCACGAGGGGCGTTGAAAAAGAATGAGATGTCATGGGCGGTTCGAACTCCCCCTCGGATATCAGAGCCTAACAGCGCCCCATTAGGATGATTCCGGGTCTTGATCCCTGGTGATCGGGGAGTTCGTAAACCGATACAGATCGGCCCCTACGGCCTTTAGTTTGGAGAACCTGGACATACGCCGCAGGCTCCCCGACCTCAAAGGTCAAGGAGGATCATTCCGGTTGATCCAACCGTCTGT
>CAZFHW010000189.1:0-4888 GCA_964518885.1 uncultured Parvibaculum sp.
CATTTTTCTCAGGCCGAGAAAGATATCCGCGACATTGAAACATCAACATCGAAAATAGTGCGCAAAGGCGAGCGGATTGCCGAGGTCGAATTGGAAGACCCGGCGCAACTATCCTCGCCTTCTGAAACAACATTACAATCGGGGAAACAGCCGGACCTGCTTGCCGGTGAATAAAACGCGTCTGGGGGACGAGACATGGAAATGATCGAGAGCTTTGTTGGTGAAGTAAACAGCATTGTGTGGGGCGCGCCGATGCTGATTCTGATCAGTGCGACGGGTGTGTTTCTCATGGCAGGGCTGCTTTTCATGCCCGTGCGCAAGCTGGTCTATGGGTTCAAATTGCTCATGTCTCCTGCAACCCCTGGCGAAGGCGACATTCCCCCGTTCAAAGCCTTGATGACAGCGCTCTCCGCCACCGTCGGAACCGGGAACATTGCAGGTGTCGCGACGGCGATTTTTCTTGGGGGACCCGGAGCGATTTTCTACATGTGGCTGATTGCCATCATCGGCATGGCGACAAAATACGCTGAAGCGGTCTGCGCGGTGACGTACCGTGAAAAAGATGCCAAGGGAAATTATGTCGGTGGGCCGATGTACTATCTCAAAAACGGTGTTGGCAAAAAATTCCCGCTGCTCGGCGCGGTGCTGGCCCCAATGTTTGCCATCTTCGCTGCCGTCGCTGCCTTTGGTATCGGAAATGGGGTACAGGCGAACTCAGTCGCCGCCGCCATGAGCGCGAGCTTCGGCGTTTCCCACATCACAACCGGCATCATCATGATGGTAATTGTCGCCGCCGTTCTGCTGGGTGGTATTCGCCGCATCGCGGACGTGGCGGGTGCCCTCGTGCCTCTGATGATCGTGCTTTATGTAGGTACAGCACTGGTGATCCTGGTGATCAATTCAGCCGCTATTCCTGATGCCTTTGCCCTCATCTTCCACCATGCCTTTGAGCCTGCTTCTGCGGCTGGCGGATTTGCCGGGGCGACGGTGGCAGCCGCCATCCGCTTCGGTGTGGCACGGGGCGTCTTCTCCAACGAGGCGGGGCTTGGCTCTGCTGCCATCGCCCACGCGGCGGCAAAGACCGATGACCCGGTGCGACAGGGGCACATTGCGATGCTCGGCACCTTCATCGACACGATCATTGTCTGCACCATGACGGCTCTGGTCATCATCACCTCGGGGCTTTGGATGTCGGGCGAAACAGGGGCGGCACTGACCAGTTCAAGCTTCGCCGTTGCGCTTCCCGGGGGTGCGGAAATCGTCTCTGTGGCCCTTGCGGTCTTTGCCTTCACGACCATTCTGGGCTGGTCCTATTACGGCGAGCGTTCCGTGCAGTACCTGCTGGGCGAGTGGGCGATCCTGCCTTACCGGGTGATCTGGATTGCCGCTATCCCGGTTGGAGCGACGGTCAATCTTGGGTTTATCTGGCTTCTGGCAGATACGCTCAACGCGATGATGGCCATTCCGAACCTGATCGGTCTCATCATCCTCGGGCCAATGGTTTTCCGGGCGACAAAAACCTACTGGGACAAGAAAGATGTCAGCACCCAAGCGGCAGACTAGAAAGTGGTTTTATCTGCTTGCGACAGTGGCGGGAACGCTCCTGCCCCTGTCGCAATTCCTGCCCTGGCTGTCGGCCAACGGGCTCGACATTCCGCTTTTCTTTGACGATCTGTTCGTCAACGGGGTTGCCGGGTTTTTTGGTCTTGATGTGATCGTCTCCGCCATCGTGCTCCTCCTCTTCATTCAGATTGAGGGAAAGCGCATCGGGCTGACGAAAACCTGGCTGCCGATCGCTGGCACACTCCTGGTCGGCGTCTCGTGTGGCTTGCCAATGTTTCTCTATTTGCGGGAAGCAAAACTTGAACAGATGAAGGGCAACGCTGTCGACCGGGTGGTCTAGACCGGACGGCGGGACTTCATTGCGGCGGCCAACGTGCCGTCGTCGAGATAATCCAGCTCCCCACCCACGGGCACACCGTGCGCCAGGCGGGTCACGATAACGTCGGTGGTAGCTAAACGATCAGTGATGTAGTGCGCCGTTGTCTGGCCATCCACTGTGGCGTTGGTGGCCAGGATGATCTCTTTGATCTCTTCGTTCGACGCGCGCTCAATAAGGGTTCCGATGGTGAGGTCTTCCGGCCCGATACCATCCAGCGCCGACAGGGTTCCGCCCAGCACGTGGTAGCGCCCCTTGTGTGCGCCCGCCCGCTCCAGCGCCCACAGGTCACCCACATCTTCGACCACACACAGGCCGGTGGGTTCGCGACGGGGATCACGGCAAATGGTGCAAGGGTCTTGCGTATCCACATTGCCGCAAGCGCTGCAGATCACAGCTTTTTCGGCAGCGTCTGCCATGGCGACCGCAAGGGGCTGTAAAAGTGTCTGCTTTTTCTTGACCAGATGCAGCACGGCGCGGCGTGCAGAGCGCGGCCCAAGCCCCGGCAACTTCGCAAGCAATTGAATCAATCGCTCAATCTCTGGCCCCGAGAGAGCTCCGCTCATGTCAGCCCCCTTGCCTCAAAGCCCGAAATTCATGCCGGGGGGGAGCGGCAGACCGCCGGTCAATTCCTTCATGCTCTCGGCGACCAGCTGTTCCCTCTTGGTTTTAGCATCGTTGAAGGCTGCCACGATCAGGTCTTCCAGAATTTCTGCTTCTTCGGGCTTGGCAAGACTTGGGTCCACGTGTATGCGCCGGGCCACCCCGCCTCCAGAGAGCGTCACCGTCACAAGACCTGCGCCAGCGACACCTTCTACTTCCGATTTTTCAAGCTCAGCCTGCATCGTGGCCATCTTCTCCTGAAGACCACGTGCCTGTTTCATGATGTCGCCTAGATCTTTCACAAGTTATCCTCGTCTCGGGTGCTTTCCCCCTCTGCGGGAGACGGCCCCAGCAATTCAGGTTCAACAATATTTTTGATCACCGATCCCGGAAAGGCTTCCAGGGTTGCTTTCACCAACGGGTCTTGCGCCACCTCGTCGCGCAGCTCGTCCTGACGGGATTTTTTCTGCTGATGCACCGTGGGCGCACCTTCGGCCTTTGAAATGGAGACCAGCCAACGCTCGCCCGTCCACTGCCTCAGCCGTTCCGCCAGGGTTGCCGCGACTGCGTTATCCCCGTTAACAATATTGACCTCGATGCGGCCTTTTTCAAAGTGAACAAGCCGCAGGCCTGTCTCCATCATGTGAGCCAACTTGATGTCGCGGACCGATTTGGCGTGGGCAATCACATCTTGATAGCTGTGAAAAACCGGCGCGCTGCGAGCCTCTTGTATTTCCTGAGGTGCCCCGATTTCCTGAGGTGCCCCGATTTCCTGAGGTGCCATGTCGGCGGAACTGACCGCTTGCACACCGCCACCACCCGCCGTCTGGGCAACCCTCATGCCTGCTGTGGGACTGCCACCTGACGGCACCCCGCCCGAACGTGCGCCACTTGGTGCCCCCGACGTGCCGGAACTCGACGTGCCGGAGGTTGGAGCATCTTTCAGTTTCGCCACCAGCTCTTCGGGCGAGGGCTGGTCAGCCACATAGGCCAGCCGGACCAGCACCATCTCTGCTGCCGCAATGGGCTTCGCGGCGGCTTGAACTTCCAAAATACCTTTGAGCAGCATCTGCCAGGTCCGCGAGAGCACGCGCACTGGCAGGAGCTTTGCCATTTCCTGCCCCCGCACCCGCTCGGTCTCCGTGGCGGTCAGATCGTCGGCGGCACTGGCGGCCAGTTTCAACCGGGTCAGCCAGTGGGTCAGCTCGGCCAGATCGCCCAGCACAACAGCCGGGTCTGCGCCTGAACTATACTGGTCACGCAGCTCCGCCATCGCACCTGCAATGTCGCCCTTCATCACTAGGTCAAACAGGTCGAACACCCGCGCCCGGTCGGCAAGGCCCAGCATGTCACGCACATCGACTTCGCCAATCGTGCCAGCACCGTGGGCAATGGCCTGATCCAGCAGCGACAGACCATCGCGCGCTGACCCTTCAGCCGCACGCGCCAGCATTGCCAGCGCAGCGTCATCAATGGTCACCCCTTCTTTGTCGGATACTTTTTTCAGAAGGCCAGACAGTTCCACTGAGCCAAGGCGCCGCAGGTCAAAGCGCTGACAGCGCGACAGCACCGTCACCGGCACTTTGCGAATTTCCGTCGTGGCGAAGATGAACTTCACATGTTCCGGCGGCTCTTCCAGTGTTTTCAGCAGCCCGTTGAAGGCCGCTTTGGAAAGCATGTGCACTTCATCGATGATGTAGACTTTGTAACGCGCCGTCACCGGCATGTAGCGCACGCTCTCGATAATCTCGCGAATGTCATCGATGCCGGTGCGGGACGCCGCGTCCATCTCCAGCACATCTTGATGGTGCGATGCCATGATGGCCTCGCAATGCTCACCAAAATCATGCATTTCGATGGTCGGCTTGTCGTTCTCGGCATTTGTGTAGTTGAGGGCGCGGGCCAGAATACGTGCGGTGGTGGTCTTGCCGACGCCGCGCACCCCGGTGAGCATAAAGGCATGGGCGATGCGACCGCTTTTGAAGGCGTTGGAGAGCGTGCGCACCATGGCTTCCTGACCCACCAGGTCTTCAAATGTCGTCGGGCGATATTTTCGCGCCAGAACCCGGTAGCCGGTGCCCGTGGCACTGCTGCCGGGGGTGTCCGTGTCGCCCCCCATAAGGGAGAAACCGGGTTCCGAGTGAGGATCAGGTGTTAGCTCGGGAGCCGTTTCTGCTGCGTTGTCGGCACTGTCATCCATATCCGCGCTCGCCGCTCCCCTTTGAGGCTTATTGGTAGGCCCTTGTGGTGCTCGACCCTTCTGGGCATGCTTCATTTCTCCACCGGCTTGCCGCAGATGGTGACACGTGCATCGTATCGCACATTACGCAGGCGCGCCGGAGAAAT
>CAZFHW010000190.1:0-2910 GCA_964518885.1 uncultured Parvibaculum sp.
AGAACGGCTTATACAGGGCGCTAATCCGTTTATTTCAGTGGCATTTGCCGATCCGGGACGCTCCTGGGTCAGAGGAGAAGACATGTCGAAGCCGCTTATGCCTAAGGCAACTGCCGTTTGGCTCGTTGACAATACCGCCCTCACTTTCGACCAGATTGCCGACTATTGCGGCCTGCATCCGCTGGAAGTGAAAGGCATCGCCGATGGCGACGTGGCCCAGGGCATTAAGGGCATGGACCCGGTTGCCTCAGGCGAGCTGACCCGCGCGGAAATTGAGCGCTGCCAGACAAGCGCCGAGGAGCGCCTGCAGGCAGCTGAGCGTAAATATGAGATCCCTGAGGCAAAGCCCCAGAAGGGCCCTCGTTATACGCCTGTCTCCCGACGCCAGGACCGCCCGGATGCCGTTACCTGGTTGCTACGCAACCATCCTGAGCTTCCCGATGCGCACATAGGCCGTCTGGTTGGCACGACAAAACCCACCATCCAGTCAATCAGAGACCGTACCCACTGGAACTCCAGCAACATCAAGCCAGTGGACCCTGTGACACTTGGCCTGTGCAGCCAGATGGACCTGGACGCCGCCGTGCAAAAGGCCGCTGACAAACTCGAAAAAATACGCCTGAAAGAAGAAAAAGCTGCCCGCAAAGCTGGCACGCTTCTTCCAGCCGCAGAGACAACAGGAGCGGCAACCGCCGATCCGTTTGGTCTGGCAGCACCCGCAGCCCACGAAGTCCCCGCCGATCAGGTGAACATCATCCGTCCGGATGAAACACCGAAAGCGGACAAAGACACCTTCAGTGTGAGCGATGTGTCGAGTGCATTTACGGCCGCGCCCGCACCAAAGAAAGCCGAACCAGCCATCGATGCAGACAGTGTCTTTGCCAAGTTGAAAGACCTTAAAAAGGGCGGCGACAAAGAAGCCTGAGCGCACTGGTTTTAGTCGACATGAACGAGGGGCACCTTTTGTAGGGTTGCCCCTCTTTTGTTTGGGGAGTTTGTTATGAGTGGCACTGAACTGGCATAGGCCCTACTTCTCCGTCACCAAGCCGGCATTGCTCAGAACCACAGTGATCTCATCGAGAATGGCGGGATCATCAATGGTCGCTGGCATCTTCCAGCTTTCACCATCAGCGATCTTGCGCATGGTCGCGCGCAATATTTTGCCAGATCGCGTTTTGGGCAGACGCTGCACCACCAGCGCAATTTTGAAGGCAGCCACCGGCCCGATTTTGTCGCGCACCAATTGCACCGCTTCTCGCTGAATTTCTTCTGTCGGGCGCTCAACACCGGCGTTGAGGACCAGCAGACCCACCGGCACCTGCCCTTTCAAACTATCCGCAATACCCATGACCGCACATTCGGCAACATCTGGGTGCCCGGCGAGGACTTCTTCCATCCCACCGGTTGAGAGCCTGTGCCCCGCCACGTTGATGATGTCATCCGTGCGGCTCATGATGTAGATGTATCCGTCCTCATCCACAAACCCGGCATCAGCGGTCTTATAGAAGCCCGGATAGTCCGCCATGTAGGAACTGCGGAACCCTTCCTCATTTTCCCAGAGCGTCGGCAGGCACCCCGGCGGCAGCGGCAGCTTGAGCACAACAGCCCCGCTCTCTCCCGTTGCAACGGGCTGCGCATTTTCATCCAGCACCTGCACATCGTAACCAGGCATCGCCACCGTGGGAGAGCCGTATTTCACAGGCAAAGTCCCAAGACCGACCGGGTTTGCCGCAATCGGCCACCCGGTTTCCGTCTGCCACCAATGGTCGATCACCGGCACCCCCAAGGTGCGCTCGGCCCATTGAATGGTGTCGGGGTCCGCACGCTCGCCCGCGAGAAACAGGGTTTCAAAGCCTGACAGATCATATTGCGCCACAAGCGTGGCTTTCGGATCTTCTTTCTTGATCGCCCGAAAGGCTGTGGGTGCGGTGAAGAAAGCCCGCACTTTGTGCTCTGCAATTACCCGCCAGAAGGTTCCAGCATCCGGGGTACCCACCGGCTTGCCTTCAAACAGGATCGTCGTGCAGCCATGCAGCAAGGGTCCATATACAATGTAAGAATGACCCACCACCCAGCCCACATCTGATGCTGCCCACCAGACATCACCGGGATCCATACCGTAGATATTTTTCATCGACCATTTGAGCGCCACCATATGGCCGCCATTGTCCCGCACCACGCCTTTGGGCTGGCCGGTCGTGCCAGACGTGTAGAGGACATAAAGCGGGTCAGTGGCCGCAACGCTCACGCAGTCCGGCTTGTTGCCCGCAGCCGCGGCCTTGTCCATCTCCTCTTTCCAGTCCAGATCACGACCGGGGATAAGCGTTGCGCGTTCCTGCTCGCGCTGAAAAATAATGCAGTGATCCACTTTGTGTGTTGCAAGGTCGATAGCCCCGTCGAGCAGAGCCTTGTAGGCAATCACCCGACCGGGTTCGATCCCACAGGACGCCGAAACAATGAGCTTGGGTTTTGCATCGTCAATACGTGTCGCCAACTCGTTGGACGCAAATCCCCCAAATACAACCGAGTGAATTGCCCCGATGCGCGCGCACGCAAGCATTGCAACGGCTGCCTGCGGCACCATCGGCATGTAGATGATGACCCGGTCCCCTTGCCCCACGCCGTTTGCGCGAAGCACGCCGGCAAAGGTCGCCACCTTGTCCAGCAATTCGGCATAGGTGAAGGTTTTCTGTTTCCCCGTAATCGGAGAATCGTAAATCAGCGCCGCTTGGTCTGCCCGCCCGTTAGCAACATGTCGATCGAGGCAATTGTAACAGGTGTTGCAGGTCGCCCCGACAAACCATTCCGCTCCGCCCCCGTCTGTTGTCTTTATGACCTGATCCCACGGGCGGTCCCAGTCTATGTCCTGTGCGGCTTGCGCCCAGAATGCTTCCGGGTCTGCTTTCCAGC
>CAZFHW010000190.1:3010-4843 GCA_964518885.1 uncultured Parvibaculum sp.
CCTCTTCAGGCGGCAGGGATTTTACTCCCCATTTTGATCGTCATGGACATGGTCGGCGTGTGGGCCTATCGCAAAAGCTTCCATCTGAAAAACCTTGCCATCATGATCCCGGCTGCCGCCTTTGGCATTCTGGTCGCGGCCCTCACTGCCAGTTATGTCACCGACAGTTTCGTGCGCCTGCTCATCGGCACCATCGCCGTCGCCTTCGCGCTGGATCACTGGATCGGTCGCCGGGCAAGCGCTGACCCCAAATCGGTGAGCCGCCTGAAGGGATCAACCTGGGGCGCTATTGGGGGCTTCACAAGTTTTGTCGCCCATGCAGGCGGCCCGCCATTCCAGATTTACATGCTGCCACAAAAGCTCGACAAGCGGCTTTATGTGGGCACAAGCGTAATGTTTTTCACTGCCGTGAACCTCATCAAGGTCCCGCCCTACGCATTGCTGGGTCAGTTTGAAATTGCGAACCTGTCAACGTCACTGGTGCTGATGCCGCTCGCTCCGCTGGGCATGTGGATGGGCATCAGGGCCCTTCATCTCATTCCTGAAGGCCCGTTTTACCGCTTCGCCTATGCGGCGCTGTTTCTCGTGGGAGCAAAACTCCTGTGGGATGGCGCTCAGGGAATTCTTGCCTGACGCTCAATCCTACTTTCGACCGATGCGCGGCTCGCCACCCTCGGCAGTCTCACTCGGCCCAAAAGACCGGTCCAGAACGTAGGTGGAGTTTTCCGCCAGTTTGATGGCATCACTCAAAAGAACCAGCACACGAATGTTGTTTTCCAGCACCTGATGGGCCTCATCGCGGTGATCATCCACGATATTCCCGCACCGTTTCACAATTTCACCACGAACCGCCGTGAGGATATCTTCCAGACGGTAGCCATCTTCATTTTCTGCCGACACTAGGAAATGGGTCATCGACGACATCCTTTCGGTTTCTACACACCCGGATTGTCGGTCTTTCCGGTTAAAAAGCTCTGAAAGAGCGTGGCAAAGACAGACCGCCTTTTTTGGTCCTGTTTCTGGCAGTTAGCATGGTAAAAGGCACTAAAGGTTAACGGACACCCGCGTCGTTCATAACAACGCGGCGGTACATGAAGGGGACAATCAGAGCATGGGCCACATTTTCGATGACGATTTGGGCAAGAACGGTGCAAACCATCTCTCCCTGACACCGCTTTCATTTTTGAAGCGCGCCGCCCACGTCTATCCAAAAAAGACCGCTGTCATTCATGGCGACCTTCGCCGGTCATATGCCGACTATTACGCACGGTGTCGGCAGCTTGCCAGTGCCCTGTCCGCCCAGGGCATCGCAAAAGGCGACACCGTCGCCGTGCTTGCCCCCAACGTGCCAGCCATGCTTGAGCTTCATTATGGAGTGCCCATGCTGGGCGCCGTCCTCAACACCATCAACATGCGGTTGGACGCGGCCGGTATTGCCTTCATTCTGGATCATGGTGAGGCGAAAGTACTGTTCGTTGATCGGGAGTTTGCCAAGCTGGGGAGAGAAGCCGTCGCCCTGGCCAAGGGGAACCCCCTCATCATCGACATTGATGATCCGGAATATGACGGACCGGGCGAACGCTTTGGCACCCACGAGTATGAAGAATTCCTCGCGTCCGGCGATCCGGAATTTGCATGGCAGCTTCCCACCGACGAGTGGGATGCCATCGCTCTCAACTACACATCAGGCACAACCGGCAACCCCAAAGGCGTGGTCTATCATCACCGCGGCGCTTATCTTCTTGCCGCCGGGAACATTGTCACAGCTGAAATGACCAAGAGCAGTGTCTACCTGTGGACAGTGCCCATGTTCCATTGCAATGGCTGGATTTT
>CAZFHW010000191.1:0-4831 GCA_964518885.1 uncultured Parvibaculum sp.
CACCCTACAGGCGGCGGCGTCACCTGCTATTTAGTCCGCGGCGGCTGCCACTGGCATGTCTGCCGGAAGTACCGACACGTAGGTCTTGCCACCGGCGCGGGTGCGAAATGCCACCGTGCCTTCGACAACTGCGAAGATCGTGTGATCTTTGCCCATGCCGACATTGGTGCCGGGGTGCCATTTGGTGCCACGCTGGCGGATGATGATGTTGCCAGAGATCACGCGCTGGCCACCAGATTTTTTGACGCCAAGGCGGCGGCCTTCACTGTCGCGACCGTTGCGGGACGAACCGCCTGCTTTTTTATGAGCCATCTGTTCTTAACTCCGAATTCCAGAGCGCCAAGGCACCTGGTCTCTATCTTCAACCCTGCATTTTCGAACCGCAAAAACGCCAAAAGCCCTTTTGCCGAAAACGCCTGTTAACCCGCGGCGATGTCCGTGATCTTCAAAAACGTTTCATACTGACGATGACCCGCTGTGCGCCGGTAGTTCTTGCGGCGCTTTTTCTTGAAGATAATGATCTTGCGCGAGCGGCCCTGTTCGACGATTTCTGCCTTAACAGAAGCCCCTTCGACGAGGGGTGCGCCAACCTTGGTTGTGGCACCTTCGCCGCCAACCATCAATACGTCGGTCAGGTCGATCTTGTCGCCTGCCTCGCCGGTCAGCTTTTCAACCTTGATCACGTCGTCTTTGGCGACCCGATATTGTTTACCGCCAGTGCGGATAACTGCGAACATCTTGAATTTCCATGCAAAACAAATCCCGGCGGCCCCCAGATATAAATTGGACCACCGATGAGTGGCGCGCACTATAGGCCTGCACCACTTGCTGTCAACCGGGGAGGACGGCTTTTGGGGGTGCTTCGCCCCAATTTTTGCCTCTTGTAGCGGGTTAAGGGTCTTCCTGATTTGGCAGAGGCGTGCTGGTGCTGACGGCCTCCAGCATTTCCGCGGAACCGAAGACAGATCCTGTGTCCGGTGCGCCCAGCGCGAATTCTGGTGGGACGACCTCTGGTCCTTCTCCGGGCGGCAATGGCGGGGTGAAATAACCCAGAGCATAGGAGCCCATGGCGTACCCGATCAGGGCCTGAAGCTCTGGATCTAGGGTCCGCGCGATCTCTGGCGGGCAGGAAAGATACTGATTCTCCTCCTGGCGCAGCCATCCCAGCGTATAGGTGATGTTGATCCCGGCGCGGTCGGCCTTGCTTCTATTGGCACCGCCGCCATGAAAGACGGAACCTGTGTAAATCAGGACGGAACCCGCCGACATTTCCGCGTAGCCGATCTCCCTTTTCTTGGCGGTTTGGTTGTCTGGCCATTTTGTGGAGCCGGGCACGACCTGGGTGGCGCCATTTTCCTGAGTGAAGTCGGTCACTGCCCAAATCGCATTAAGTTGGGGCTCCACACCTTGCAGGTATTTGCCCCAGGCCCAGCGGTCGCGGTGAATGGGCTGTTCCTTCTGCCCGGGTTTGATGCGGATGACCTGGGTTAGATGGAGCTGGTAGCGCTGGCAGTTGGGGAGCAAGAGATCGTCTGCTGCGGCGCGTACCTGCGGGTTCATGATGAGGTCGCGGCACATGGGTGAGCGGGCGACCAGCGCGCCGGTGCGGGTTGTGTGCCGCCCGGTGAAATCATCCCGGCCTTCCGGGGTGGCCTGCACATAAGGGTCAATTTCGGACCTTAACTGCGCAATTTCTTGCGGGTTCAGCAGATCTTTCAAGATCACTGCACCATCGCGATTGATGATGCCCGTGATTTTTTTCTTGCTGGCGTTGGCTGGCAGGGTTTCCACTGTTGGATGGGTCATGGTGTTTCCTCCTCACGTTGCTTCAATGCGGAGCCAAGCAGTGGGCTCAGGATCATTTCGAGATGGTCTAGCTGTTTTGCTGCAGACCAGCCTGCGGGATCGAGGGTGGCACGCACAAGAATGCCATCCACGACGGCAATCATTGCGTCCGCCAGTGCCGCGTGGTCGCCCTTTGGAATGGTGGTTTGGCTTGCCAATCGCCCCATGAGCTGGGTCTGAAACTCTTCGTAATACTGGCGGTGAATGTCCGCCAGGGTCTTGCTGCCGATGGCGCGTCCGAAAAAGGCCAGCCAGACGCGGGCGGCACACAATCCGTCGGCATCAAGGGGCAGAAAGGCAGAGAGCATGTCGAGCAGGCTGCCACCGCTCTGTTCCGCCTGGTTATTGGCAAGTGAGATCACCTCATCCAATGCGGCAGCAATCAGCTGATCTTTGTCGTCGAAATAGTGGGTGAGAGCGCCGGTTGTCACGCCCGCCGCCCGGGCGATGTCAACGAGCCGTACATTGTCCAGCCCCTGTTGGGCGATGACATCCATTGCGGCGTAAGTGAGCGCTTTGCGTCGCTCCGTGTGATCGACAATTTTTGGCATAATGGAGATTATATAAAAATCCCCGGCCGACACAAGAAAAAGGGCCGGAGGCGCTTGCGACCCCTCCGACCCAACCATTTGAACATAGACGCAAGGGGTGAGGGTGCTGACCGACCAGAAGGAAACTGTGCCGACAGACGTCTTACGTGTTCATCAGGCGTCACCAGCAGCGCCAGTGACAATTGGAAGATATGTGGGAAAATATCCCACGTCAATAAAAATGTGGGTAGTTTTCCCACTTTTTCTCCGATATAGTCTCGATATGGCGGAAACAAGCGGAAATGATGGGCCTTCAGGGGCGTTTATGAAGGCGGCGCGGACAGTGCTTCGACCGCTCGTGGGGGGGCTGATCCGCCGCGGCGTGCAACTTCCTCAGCTGGTGGATGAATTGAAGGCGCTCTTTGTCGAACTTGCCATTGAAGAAGCCGAGCGCCAGGGACGTGTCACCCAGAGCGCGGTCAGCATCATGACCGGGGTGCACCGAAAAGATGTGAAACGGTTGATGGAACAGAGAGACGGCGCGTCTCCCACGCCGGCGCCTGCATCACTGGGCGCCAAGCTTGCCGGTATCTGGATGGGACGTACCCCGTATGCCGATGAGGCCGGGCGGCCTTTGGCGCTCCGCGAGCGCCGGTCGGATGGGTCCCCCAGTTTTGAAGAGCTGGTGGGCGAGGTCAGTCAGGATGTGCGATCGCGCGCGGTGCTGGATGATTGGTTGCGGTTGAACGTGGCGGTGCGTCGCGAGGACGGATTTATCGAACTCAACACAGATGCCTTTGTCAGCCCGGAAGGCGAGGCGGAGGCGCTTCACTTCTTTGCTCGCAATTTGCGCGATCACGTTGCAGCCGGTCTGCACAATCTCGAAGGTGAGGAGCCTGCCTTTATCGACCGGGCTGTTTTCTACTGGGGTCTGAATGACGCTTCCATGGAAAGACTGCGGACGATGGCAAGTGAGCTTGGAGCGGAAGTTGTCCGCAAAGTGAACAGAGAAGGTTTGAAACTTTCTTCGGAAGACCGGGTTCGTGGGGATGGTTATCATCGGATGACCTTTGGCGTCTATTTCTATGCCGAACCAGGAGACATTGATGTGCCGCCGAGCGGAGGCAAGTCATGATCCGTGTCGTGAGTATGCTGTGTGCGATCCTTCTTTTGGGGGGATGTAGTGGCTTTGGGCTGGTTCCGGCGGGTACCTATAGTTCAGCTTCCATTGAGGGTGGTGTCGAGAGTGGTGTTGGAGGCACAGGGTTTTCCGATATGTCCGGTGACATGGACGAAGGTGTCGGCGGGACCGGCATCTCTTTTGGTGTCACGCAAAACAGGGGCGCCAGTGAGGGTGTGGGAGGAGACGAAGGTGTCGGTGGGACTGGTATTTTCGGGATCATCTCGGCCTTTGGCAGCATCGTTGTTAACGGTGTTCATATTGATTACGCGCCAGAGACCCCTGTTTCGATTGATGGAGATCACGGAACACCATCGGACTTCGCCATCGGGCAACTTGTATCGGTGGAAGCAGACCCAACGCCGGGCGTTTTTGGAGCACGCTATCAGGCACGCCTGATCGAGATCCAACATGCGGTTGTTGGTCCTGTTAGCGACGTTGACGAGGTTGCCCGAACCTTCATCGTGCTTGGCCAGACGGTAAGGGTGCAGTCCAGTGACCGGCTGCCGGATGCGGGGGAGTGGGTCAAGGTCAGCGGGCTCCGGGACGCTGACGGGGGCGTTGTCGCCACGCGGATCGACAGCACCTTATCCAGTGACCGGGCTTTGGTTCGCGGTGTGGTAAGAGCCGATGGCGGGGGGGCTTTGGTACTGGGCAGATTGCGTCTTCCGGTGGCGCGCACCTCTGAAGCCGCCCTGCTTGCGGGGGATGAAGTGCTGGTGCGTGGGCTAGTGGGGGGCGACGGATTTATGCTCAAGGATTTGAGCAAGGCTGCCGCGGAACCGTTTGGCGGGCGGATGCACGAGTTGATTATCGAAGGATACGTGTCCACGCCCGGCGATAGTGCGCGGCACATTGCAGGGCATGCGTGGGTCTTGCCGGACGCTGTTATGGATCGGCTGCCTCGCGGCCTGTCTGGCGGTCCTGATGGCTTGCCGCTTCTGATGAAGGGCATATGGGGTGATGATGCGATGATCCTTGAACCGTCCTTCCGGCGCACCCTTCCCCGGCTGCTTGAGCCGCTACCATGGACGCTTGAAGGTGACAAACTTCCGGCGGGAGAGTGGCCTGACCTGCTGCGCCAGAAGTCGGAGCAAGAGAATGGAGGGGGGGCGACTGTTGACCCAACAACGCTTCCCCGTCCGGCTCTTCTTCGTGCCGCCCTAGGGGTGCCGGGATTGCCGATTGCTCTTCTGAATATGTCCCATCCTCTCACCTCAGATCAGTTGTCCACGATCCTGAGACTGGGTGGGGCCGATCTGTCCGGCGACGGACC
>CAZFHW010000192.1:0-1384 GCA_964518885.1 uncultured Parvibaculum sp.
CGGGTGCTGCCCCCTTCTGTAAACGTCACAAGCCTCATCCAGCCTCTCCTTTTTGCCTCAACGGGGCACCGCCCCAAACGATGTATCGGTACATCTCAATAACTGATGATACCATCAGTTATGACTGACATCAAAGAAATTCAAGAGGTGCAGCCCGACTCCCAAAAATTAGGTTGCCCCACCTAGACCGCCACCGCTACCAAACGCCAACATCGGCAGTCCTGCGGCACAGTCAGCAATTCTCATAGCCACCCGCAACCCTGCTTGCTACGGTCAAAACAACGATATCGGGAGGGTCGTTCATCATGAAACAGCTATCAGGTCTTGACGCCGCTTTTTTGTATCTGGATCAAAAAAATTCACCGATGCACATCGGCAGCATCGCAATTTATGATCCCTCAACCGCGCCCGGAAAATTTGTGCGGTACAAAGACATACTCGACTTCATTGAGGCTCGCCTGCCGCTGGCCACCACCTTCCGGCAAGGCTTGGCGAATGTCCCTTTCGGCATCGATCACCCTTACTGGATCGAGATGGAAGACTTCAATCTCGAATACCACGTGCGCCACGTCGCCCTGCCAAAGCCCGGTGATTGGCGCCAACTATGCATTCAATCCGCACGTATCATGGCACGCCCCCTCGATCTCACAAAACCATTGTGGGAATTCACGGTAGTCGAAGGCCTGGACAACGTCGACGGCGTCCCGAAAGGATCCTACGCCATTGTCTCCAAGATCCATCATTCTGCCATCGACGGCATGGCCGGTGTTGAGATCATGAATGCGATCCACACGCTGAACCCGAACGATCCGCCCCCCGCAATCGAAGACAACTGGAAGCCCGAAAAGAAACCATCAGCCGTGGAAATGGCAATTCGCGGGTATGTGGGAAACGTCAAGCAACCTTTCCGCTGGATTGAAGTTGCCGGGAAAAGTCTGCCAGGCCTTGCGCGCACCATCAAGGGTCTGTTGACCAAGGAATTTTCCTTGAGCCAGGCATTGAGCGCTCCTCGCACACGCTTCAATGCAAAGATATCCTCCAACAGGGTCGTGGAAGGTATCGCCTTGGACCTTGCGCGGATCAAAGCGATCAAATCCGCTGTCGAGGGCGCCAAAGTCAACGATGTCATGTTGACCATCGTCGGGGGGGCGCTGCGGCGTTACCTGGAATCGAAGGGCGAACTCCCTGAAACCCCGCTGGTTGCGATGGCGCCCATCTCCGTTCGCTCCAACAGTGGCGACGGAGACTTGGGCAACCAAGTGTCCGCCATGCTCGTGCAGCTGGGAACCCATATTGCCGACCCCGAAGAACGCATTTTGGCAATTGCAGCCCATACGCGAGAACAAAAAGCACTCACCAAGGCCCTCGGCGCTCAGCAAATGTC
>CAZFHW010000192.1:1484-4829 GCA_964518885.1 uncultured Parvibaculum sp.
CCCATACGCGAGAACAAAAAGCACTCACCAAGGCCCTCGGCGCTCAGCAAATGTCTGAGCTGAGCAAAACAGCCCCCGCCCTCTTCACAGGCATTGCCGCCAGACTTTACACGCAGTTCGGTTTGGCTAATTCAGCCAAACCCTTCTTCAATACAGTCGTGACAAATGTGCCAGGGCCCCCCGTCCCGATCTATTCGGCGGGTGCGGAGATGGTCAAATATTTCGGCCTTCTATGTCTGTTTGATGGTCTTGGTCTGGGTCACGTGGTGATGAGCTACAGCAAAGAGGTGACCATCACCATCACCGCTGATCGCAACATGATGCCGGATCCTGAGTTTTATGCGACCTGCTTGCGCGAAAGCTATGAAGAGCTGGAACGCGCCATTCTCGGCTCGGTTCAAAAAGCACCGAAGGCGAAAAAGACAAAAACAAAAACAAAAACAAAAACAAAAACAAAAACAAAAACAAAAACAAAAAAAGCCAGTCCCAAAAAGGCTCCTGCGCGCAAGAAAATAGCTGCCAAAAAAGCGCCGCCTAAAAAACGCTCACCCCCAAAGGCAGCAGCTGCAAAACTGGAGACAAAAAGTAAGCCGGCAGCCCAAGAGCTCCCCCTACAGGAAAAAGCAAGCTGAGAAAACTCAGCCCAAAGAATACAGACAAAAGAAAAGCGGGCACATTGCCCGCTTTTTTCTAATGCCAATCAATCACTCAATGCCCACTTGAGGGATAGACAAGACTGCGCCACCCTTCCCGATGGAACCGTCGCCAGCCGCTTTCTGGTTGTGCAAGCCGGTCGGCAACCGCATAGAACGTCGGCGCATTAAAGCCGAGCCCGCAGTGAGCAGACCGCACTTCAATATTATCCGTATGATGAGCTTCTTTCTCGATCGAACTCTTCCAATGCACCACCCCGTCTGTCTTCGTATAGATCGAAGTTGTCGGCACATCAGGCGCCTCGGCCATGCGCTCAAGCACGTCCTGAAATTCTTCAGATTTGATTTCATCGCCAGCGAGAAAACGGTACAGCGGCCACGCATGGCTTGCATCAGGAGCACCGGCAAACGGACTTCCCAACGAAATTACCTGACGAACCATATGCCCGTGGCTCTTGGCCACTTCTCGCGCCATCACCCCACCGAGGCTCCACCCGACGAGGCTGACCTTCTGCTGACCATGGTCATGGTAGATGTCTTCAAGGCGCTGCGCGAGATGCGCACCCTCCTCACCGATCGTGCCAAGTCCGAGATTGCGGCCCAGCTCCCACCGATTTGTTTCATAACCCCGAGAGGTCAGGAAACGGCGTATTGCGCCCGTGCTGCTGTCACCCGCCATAAAGCCAGGCAGAACCATAACAGGATGTCCATCACCCTTAGGAGCCTGCCTCAGGACCTGCTGCATGAGCGGCAGGAGAGCGATATCCGCCATTGTCCGGCTCGGTTCAAGATAGAGCCAACGCCACTGAGGGCGCTCTCGAGGAGAAGTTCCACCAACGAGATCATCCTCAGCTACTGAAGCCATTGCCATTCAAACCCCCAATACCAGCCACCTGACGCACCACCCGCGTCGCTACGAATCAGCCAAGGCTAGCGATTGCCTTCCCAAAGCGTCAAGTTGTCAGAAATTCGTGGTTAACCACCGAGCTTGTAGGGGCCGCCCCGTTCAAGCGCTTTTTTGTAGGCAGGCCGCGCCTGAACACGCTCCAGAAACCCCGATAGATTGGGATAATCAGCAAGCAATCCCGTCCCCTGCCCAGCCTCTAGTGGAAAGCTCATTTGCACATCACAGGCAGTTATTGCATCCCCTGCAAACCAATCCTGCTCAGCAAGCCCGCCATTCATGTACGAGAAATGATTTGTCATTTCACCCATAATACGTGGCAGCAGGGGCGCGCCAGCATCTCCCAACCGCCCCACATACAGGCCCAACAACAAGGGCATCATGGCCGAGCCTTCCGAATAATGCATCCACTCAAGATACCGCAGCGCCTCTGGCGTTCCAGCCTTCGGCTTCCACTTGTCCGCTCCATAGGTGTCCGCCAAATACTCGATAATCGCACCCGATTCCGCGAGTGTCACGTCGCCGTCCACAAGCACCGGCGATTTGCCCAACGGGTGAATTTCCTTCAGCGTATCAGGCGCCAGACTGGTCTCCTTATCGCGCTGGTAATGAGTGATTTCATAATTCAGCCCCAACTCCTCCAGCATCCAGAGAATACGCTGCGAGCGGGAATTATTGAGATGGTGAACGATAATCATGGTGGCCGACCCTTGTTGTAAATTCAGTGCGTCTTGCTTGAAATCCAATGCCGTGAGATTTGGGTGCCAGCGCCCATAAGTCAATCACTCGCCTGATCAAATCAGCTTTTCCAGAACACAATTTCGTACAGCCCCAGCCTCATACGGATTGAGCGTTTAAACACCCGCAGCGCCCTGCTAGCCTCCCAACATCAATTTTGTGGAGGAGACACTATGGCGATTGATTTTAGCTTCCCGGAGGAAGTCGAAGTAATCCGCACCTCAGTGAGAAATTTCATCAAAGAAGTGGTGAAGCCCATTGAGGAAGAGATGGACGAGAATGACCGGCAGTCCGTGCGTGACGGCGTCATCAAGATGCGCACGCAAGCTTATGAACGAGGTCTCTGGTTGCCTCACATGCCCGAAGAATGGGGTGGCATGGGGTTGGGCCATGTCGAGCTCGCCATGGTGTCCGCAGAAGCTGCCAGGTCCCGCTATGGACCCTTTGCCATCAATTGCCAGGCACCGGACGAAGGCAACATGCACACGCTTATGAAGTGGGGAACCGACGAGCAAAAGGACACTTATCTGCGCCCCATGTGCGAGGGGCGCAAATTCTCCTGTTTTGCAATGACCGAGCCGGACGTGGCCGGGTCCGACCCGACCCTGATCCAAACCACCGCCAAACTAGACGGCGACATGTGGACGATCAATGGTCACAAATGGTTTATTTCCGGCGCCAGGCGGGCTGACTTTGCCATCCTGATTGCGCGTACTGAAGACAATCCTCACATCCCCCAGGCCGCCAACACAGCTTTCATTGTTGATCTGCCTTCAGAAGGTTGGAACGACGTGCGTGAGATCGATACCATGCATGGGTCATCAGGCCATTCCGAAATCATTATCGAAAATTTGAAAATCCCCGACAACAGGCGACTAGGCGGTCGAGGAGATGGGCACCGGCTTGGCCAGTCCAGACTGGGCCCGGCCCGGCTTGCCCACTGCATGCGCTGGATCGGCCAGGCAGAGACGGCCCTAGAGATGATGGTAGACCGCTCAACAAAGCGCTTCTCCCACGGGTCTTTCCTGTCAGAAAAACAGGGCATCCAGT
>CAZFHW010000193.1:0-4797 GCA_964518885.1 uncultured Parvibaculum sp.
GGGGCCGGTCTGATGGGTGACCAATGTCATGCCCAATATCCGCTCAGCTTCTGTCCGCACCTCATCGATTGATTTGACGACCTTGACGCCACCCCCCTTGCCGCGTCCACCGGCATGGATCTGAGCCTTCACGACCCAGACAGGGCCACCCAGTTCTTCCGCCGCCTTGACCGCCTCATCAACGCTAAACGCAGGTTTTCCTTTGGGAACAGGCACGCCATATTTCGCGAGCACTGCCTTAGCTTGGTATTCATGAATGTTCATAGCAATCGACCGGCTGGGCGGGCGCGGGACCGCGACCGTTGGGTGGGAAAAAGCTCGCGGCGTTTATAGCACCACAGTTCTTCATATCAACCGGCTAGCAGCAAAGAATCTAGGAAAAAGTGCGCAGTTCTGCCCTCTTTTTTTGGGCAGGGAAGCGCCATGCCCCCGCCGCCGCAGCGGCAACCGATACATCTCGAATCAGCAAAGCAGCCCAGTCAGCGGTCAACCTCTGTTCAACTATCGAATATCTTCGACAAGGATTGCAGAGGAGCCCACAGGAAGACGCACCAGCATCCCGTCATATCCCAGCAGCACCCCCTCAGGCCGGATGTCATCCACCCCGCGCAGGAATATGTCCGCGACCACCGCGTTAGGGAGAGGGGGCACAATATGGCTGTAAACCAGCAGAGACGCCCCCGCTTCATTGGCAACTTCAGCCGCCTCCACCGGACTGGTGTGATAGTCCAGCGTGTCTGCAAGGATTTTCCCAAGCGCTGAGGGACGACCTGGGGCACCTGTCGAAAGCGCATCGGAGATAACAGACACCATGTGGCGCGCCAAAGCTTCATGCACCATCACATCCACGTCCGCGCCAAATCGCACCATGTTGGCGTGCTTGACTGTATCGCCGGAGAAAACAACCGAACGGCCTTTGTAATCGATGCGGTAGCCATAGGCCGGGTCGATAGGCGCGTGTCCCACGCGAAAAGCTGTGATTTTCAGACCATCCGCGTCAAACACCACCGCGCTGTCCAGATCGCTCGCCACGGGCACCGTATGACCGACGAGCTTGCTGCCAGCGGGCGGCATTGCCTCGGCCCCATGATGCGCCGTGCGATATATGCCATCCAGCACATAGGCCTCGGAAAATCCTGCGGTGACACGCTCAATGCCCTCAGGGCCATACAGGTCCAGCGGCTGATGCCGACCCGCGACCCAGCTTTGCAGCACAATGTCCGGCAGGCCTGAAATGTGATCGGAATGAAAATGCGTATAGAGGATGCCATCAAGTCCCCCCATCGGGATACGAAGCCCAGCAAGAGTCGCCGCTGCCCCCGCACCACTATCGATCAGGAAAAAGTGCTCTCCGGCAAACACCCCGACGCAGGCCTGACCACGGCCCGGGTCAGGCATGGGCGAACCCGTTCCACAGAACACCAGCTGAAGCTGATCGGGGTCTCCCGCCCCGTCCCACACCAGGCCCACACGGCTCTCAACGGCCCGTTGAAAAACCTGATCTTGAACCCAGGGCATACGCAGAGCGAAGAACGCGACCACTCCCAATACAAGTACGACCCCAACAAGGCTTAATAGGACTTTGCGCATATTCCCCCCACGTTTCAACAATCCAAGATCCAAGCATCACAAATATGACATTCAGCATGCCAATACTCAAGAGATAGCTGAAACGCACCGCAAGAGCTCAAAAAAAAGCGGGGCTCCATGGCCCCGCTTTCCAAACTCAATATGGTTGAGCCTATTTCTTCTTGCGCGCAGCCTTGGCTTTGGCAGGGGCTGTCTTTGCAACCGCAGGATTGATTTTCTTGCAAGCATCCACGAGGCCTTTGACAGCCTTCATGGATTTATCGAACTGCCGACGCTCAGTCGCGTTCAGGTTGATCTCGACAATACGCTCAATCCCCCCGGCACCGATCACTGTCGGCACACCGACATACATGTCTTTCACACCGAACTCGCCGTTCAGGTGAGCCGCGCAGGGCAGAACCCGCTTCTGGTCTTTCAGATAGCTTTCAGCCATCGCAATGGCAGACGCTGCTGGTGCGTAGAAAGCCGACCCGGTTTTCAACAGCCCAACAATCTCAGCGCCACCATCACGGGTCCGCTGAATAATCTTGTCGAGCCTCTCTTTCGTCGTCCAACCCATCTTCACAAGGTCAGGAAGCGGAATGCCGGAAACAGTGGAGTAACGCGGCAGCGGCACCATCGTGTCGCCGTGCCCGCCGAGCACAAACGCATTCACGTCCTTAACCGACACGTTGAACTCGTCGGCAAGGAAATGCTGGAAGCGTGCTGAATCAAGCACACCCGCCATGCCCACAACCATATTAGCCGGCAGACCCGAAAACTGGCGAAGCGCCCAGACCATCGCGTCAAGCGGATTGGTGATGCAGATAACAAAAGCTTTTGGCGCGTGCTTGCCAATGCCTTCACCTACCTGTTGCATCACTTTCAGGTTAATGCCCAGCAGATCATCACGGCTCATGCCAGGCTTGCGTGGCACACCCGCGGTGACGATCACCACATCAGCACCTTTGATATCTTTGTAGGAGCTGGTGCCTTTGAGAGAAGCATCAAACCCATCAACAGGTGAGCTCTCAGCAATATCCAGTGCCTTGCCCTGGGGAATGCCATCCACAATGTCAAAAATGACAATGTCGCCGAGCTCTTTCATCCCGGCAAGATGTGCCAAAGTCCCACCAATTTGTCCGCCGCCGATGAGAGCGATTTTGTTGCGCGCCATGTCAATTGCCTCCGGAGTGTCGCGTAAACTGATCGGCACGCTTGCAGCACACCGGCCATTAAAAGTTAACCAATTCGATAGTGAACGTGCCTAGTAGCGTGAAATAGGCGCCGGTGCAATGCGAAGAACGCGCTCAGCCCCTCAGAAACGTTTCCCAAACCTTGAAATAAACACTCTATCTGGTGTCCTCCCTGCCCCGATAACACCAATTTCCCCATTAACTATGCGTTATCCATCTGTTTGACTCCCCGCCATGTTGAGCGCAATCTTCAAAGGCTTGGAACGCATGGGGGATAGAACCGGCCACGCTTTTGGCGCAAGGGCTGGCGACACCTTGATCCTGGCAACGTGTTGAGTTTCCGCATTAACAGGATGCGGATTTCGCGGCGAGATGATGCAAGGCGCCCCTATCGAAAGGCCCTTGTCGGGGAAGTGTAAGAGGCATTCCCCTGTTAAGTCTGGTCACGATGTATTTGAGTGGGGGGCAGTTATGCCAAAGGGGTTTGTTGCAGCGGGTTACACATCTATTTCTGGCGAGTCGAATAAATTTGGTATTTCTGGCGAGTCGAATAAATCTGGCCTACCTCATCTGACAAATCGGCGCCCGCGCAAAGCTGGCATTGCAGCAACGCTTGCTGTTGGCCTTTTGCTGTCAGGGTGCGCCTCACCCATCATCGGAGCCTTTACCATCGCCGAGATAGGCACCATCGCCGGCCTTGTATCGTCGTTCATGTCGGGCCGTGACCTGACAGAGCACGCCCTATCGGCCGCCACCGGTAAGGACTGTCGGATACTGGAAAGCATTCTGAGACCAGAGCGGAATTTTTGTGAAAATTACGGATCAGCGGCAACCTCTGGTGATTTCGGCGGCGTCATGGCCCTCCTTGAAGGCGGGAACAATACAACATTGGCACAAGCTGATATTGAAGTACGCCGGGCAACAAATCTTGCGGCCCTCGGCTTCATTCCAATTGACCGCCAATTCGCTGTAGAAAATTTCTCGTTGGACATCGTCCACACGCAGACCGCAGCGCGCACCGGCCACCGTATCTCGTTCGGCATGTTGCAAGCCTCCTACGGCCAGTCATGGTCCTATGAACTGACCGCCCATCGCACACCGACCCGCGAGGCAAGAGCCCCGAGCGCGACAGAGCAGGTGGCAAGCGCAGCGCCAAGGGCTCTGTCGGCCACCAGATCGGATGGCGCCGTCATTGTTCCCCAAGCAGTCACCCGCTAAACAACAGTGTGGGACAGACGAGAGGCGGCTTCTGCCGCCTTTTCCCTGCCACAGACAGTGAAGCACTTCAAACGACTGCGCTGTGGGCATCCAGATAGTCAGCACTCTGCATTTCCATAAGACGGGAGACCGTGCGCTGGAATTCAAACGCACCGTCGCCTTCCCCATAGAGCTGCTGTGGGGCAACGGCTGCTGAGACCACAAGCCGAACACGGGCCTCGTAGAGAGCATCGACCAGCGTCACAAACCGTTTCGCCTCATTGCGGTTCGCCTGACTCAATTGAGGAATGCGATCAATAAACACGGTGTGGAAACACGCCGCAATCTTGAGATAGTCACTTGCCCCCAACGGCTTGGCACACAGATCCGCAAAATCAAATCGGGCAACATCATGCACGGCCAGGGGAACCTCAATTGCCCGCCCTTTCACCGCAAGCGTCCTCGGCTTGGGCGCAAGACCGTCGGTCAACACCTCAAAACTGGCGTCCATCCTCTCTTCAGCCTGCCCGTCCAGAGGCGTGTGATAAACCGCCATACCTTGCATGCGATTGAGCCGGTAATCCTTCTCCGCATCAAGAGCCACAACAGCCATCGCATTTTCCACCGTCTCGATGAAGGGCAGAAAACGATGCCGGTTAAGCCCCCCCTCATAGAGGCCCGACGGCGCCCGGTTGGACGTCACCACCACGACAACACCTAGTTCAAACAACCGGGTGAACAAGCGCCCGAGGATCGAGGCATCGGCAATGTCATGCACCTGAAACTCATCAAAACAAAGCAGCGTTGCCTCTTTTGCAATCGCCTCTGCCACCGG
>CAZFHW010000194.1:0-4763 GCA_964518885.1 uncultured Parvibaculum sp.
ATCTCTGTGGCGTCTTTGGGCACAAGCCGACTTACGGCATTGTCTCCAAGCGCGGCCACTTGCCTGGCCCTCCTGGATCATTATCAGAGAGCGACCTCTCGGTTGTGGGGCCGCTTGGTCTCTCAGCCAAGGATTTATCGCTTCTGCTGGGTGTGGTTGCTGGACCCAACCCGGCCAGGGCAACCGGCTGGCAGCTTGCCCTGCCGAAGCCTCGCGCTACCTCCCCCAAAGACCTGCGTGTGGCGGTCTGGTTGGATGATCCCTATTGCGATATCGACGCCCAGTCGGCAGCCCTCATCACCAACGCGGCCAATGCGTTGAGCGATGCAGGTGCCAGCGTTGACTTTGCGGCACGGCCCGACTTCACACTGGCAGAAATCACCGAGGCTTATCTCATTTTGCTGCACTCGGTGGTGACAACGGGGATGCCGGAAAAGGTCCGGGAAAAATGGCGTACCCAACTGGCGCAGGCGGATCCTACCGACAAGTCTCATGAAATATTGCAGGCGCGCGGCGGGCTGCTCACCCATGCTGATTGGCTGAAATGGCATGAGGTGCGCGAGCAGATCAACGCCAAATGGGCACTGTTCTTTCAGAGCTACGATGTGGTGCTGGCCCCCACGCTCATGCGCCCCGCTTTCCCCCACGACCAGACCCCCAACTGGAGCAAACGCGAGCTCACCGTCAATGACAAGCAGCGCCATTATATGGATGTGCTGATCTGGGCGGGACCGGCGGTGCTGAGCTACCTGCCCGCCTCCGTCGCTCCTGTGGGCCTCACCCAGGAAGGGCTGCCGGTTGGCGTCCAGATTATTGCCCCCTACCTTGAAGACTACACCTCCATCTCGGTGGCAGGCATGATAGAAGACCTTGTTGGCGGCTTTCGGACGCCACCTGGTTTTTGAGATAAACCACTCTGATCCACCACCCCGTCCCTTTCGAACAACAGGACCGAGCCTATGTCCACTCTAAGTAATGCGGCCACGCGCGACATCGAGACCATGATCCACCCCTATACGAACCTGGATGCTTTCCGCACCACGGGTCCGCTCATACTCGACCGGGGCGAAGGCATTACTGTCTGGGACACAGACGGGAAAGATTATATCGAAGGCATGGCTGGCCTTTGGTGCACGGCGCTGGGCTACTCAGAGCAGGAACTGATCGATGCGGCCACGAGCCAAATGGAGCAACTTCCCTTCACCCATGTCTTTGGCGGCAAGAGCCATGAAAAAGCAGCGGAACTTGCCGAGCGCCTGAAAGCCATTGTGCCCCATGACGCGTCCAAAGTTCTTTTCTGCGGATCTGGATCGGAAGCCAATGACCAGCAGATCAAGCTGGTCTGGTACTACAACAATGCTCGGGGCAAACCGAACAAGAAGAAAATCATTTCGCGCATCCGGGGTTATCACGGCGTGACAATTGTCACCGCAAGCCTGACCGGTCTGCCCGCCAACCATGCCGAGTTTGACCTGCCACTGCCAGGTTTCCTTCATGCGGACTGCCCGCACTATTATCGTTATGCGCAGGACGGTGAAAGCGAAGACGAGTTCACAACCCGGCTCGCCAACAATCTGGACGAAATGATCCAGCGGGAAGACCCGGAAACGATTGCAGCGTTTATTGCCGAGCCCATCATGGGTGCGGGCGGCGTGGTTATTCCACCCGAAAGTTACTTCCCCAAAATCCAGGCGGTGCTGGGCAAATACGACATTTACTTCATCGCCGATGAAGTGATCTGCGGATTTGGCCGTACCGGCAATATGTTTGGCTCAGAAACCTTCGGCATCAAGCCTGACACGGTTTCTGTCGCCAAGGCCCTGTCATCTGCCTACATCCCCATCGGGGCCGTTACGATCGGTGGTGACATGTACGAAGCGATGCTGGAGCAGAGCCGCAAGATCGGCACCTTTGGCCACGGCTTCACCTACACCGCACACCCGGTTGCTGCCGCCGTTGCCTGCAAAACGCTTGAGATTTATGAGAAGCGCGACATTGTGGGCCATGTGCGCACCATCGCACCAACATTTGAAAAGCGTGTTGCAGCCCTCGCCGACCATCCCCTTGTTGGCAATTCCCGCGCCAAAGGGCTGATCGGGGCCGTGGAGCTGGTTGCCGACAAAGCCACCAAACGGGCCTTCGAAGCCTCTCAGGGTGTTGGTGCTGCGGCCATGAACAACGCCCAAAACCATGGCCTGATCGTGCGCGCCATGGGTGGTGATATTGTTGCCTTCTGCCCACCGCTTATCATCAATGATGCTCAGATCAACGAGATGTTCGACCGGTTTGAGAAGGGTCTCGATGACACTGAAGCCTGGGTCCAAAAAGAAGGCCTTCGCTGAGCGCATGAGCACCTATCGTTACAATCTCCTCTTTGAAGGCAAAGTCAGCCCGCAGGACGAGATGGGGGAGAATATGGGGATTGAAGCCACGGCCGCACTTGGCCTGGGCTCCGATCCTGCCATCGGCGCGCCTGGCGCCAAGGTTCAGTTCAATGCGCTGGTGACCAACGAAGCTGACGGGAGCTTCACGCTGCAAGGTGAGGTCACGCTGGCCGGGGGCACACTCGCTCTCTCCAGCCTGGGTTCTGGGACGATGGAGGAAACGCCAGACCCCACCCTTCAACAAGGCACACTGATATGCCGTATTGACAGTGGCACAGGATCGTTTTCCGGCGCGTCCGGCACAGTGACACTCAACTTCACTGTCAGCGAAGAGGCCCGGTTCACGGACCTGCAAACGGGTTTGGTGTTTGTGGCGGACTGATCGGCCTGCGACATTTGCTGTGAGCGCAGATCAACGGCGTTACCCGGGAGTTTCCATATCTATTAAAATAGTGACAGAAAAACCCAAATTTTGATAGGGTTGAAGCCACTAGAAAACAGCAACGGTAGCGTTCAGGATGACCAACACAAATGAATTTGAGCGGCGTCGCGCCACCTTTTTTCGTATACTTAAGGAACGAGGAGTCAATCTTTTAGATTTGGCTCAGCGCACCGGTGTTTCGGCGTCTGTGCTCAATGCGTTTCGTTCCGGCAACATCGATTCAATGAGCGATCCGCATCAAGAAGTCATCGCACGGGCACTCAGTATCACGGTTGACAAACTTTTCGACGATATCGGGACACAACCGGTGGAGCCCTGCCAGCTACCCGTCGTCGGCTTGTTGCAGGCAGGTATGTGGATGGAAGATGGTGAACCTGAAAATTTCGAGACCATTCCAGCGGTACCTGACTCGCGCTACCCAGAACGACATCAATATGCTCTCAAGACACAAGGTAGATCTATGAACCTTCTCATTCCACACGGTGACTATGCGCATTGTGTGGATTGGGCAGCAGCGCACCGTCGACCGGAACAAGATATGATCGTAGTCGTCCGACGTAGCAGGCAAGGACTGACGGAAACAACACTCAAACAGGTAGACATCGACCGAGACGGAAACGTAAATCTGTTGTCAAGATCGGATGACGAGAGATATCGGGTCCCAATATCCATTGGAGATGGTCCTATTATCGATGGCGATTGCGACGTTACCATCCAAGCCGTAGTACTTGGGCGGTATCAACCCTTCTATTGATCTTCGACAATACGAAGGTGCGTGCGACGATGGGGAGGTGTGTTTCCATCACCGTCCAACAATAGACCGATCACGGGCCGCAACAAATCAATCGCCTCAACCACCTTTTGATCTTCACTTTCTCTGAATGCTGATAATAAAATATGAAATTCGGAAATAAACGTGTCGAACGACTGGTCCATCATGCCACCTTCCGTCCGACCCCAATTTTCCGCTCAATCAATGCTAGCTGCCCTCGTTTGAGATCGATTTCCGCCTGATCTATCTCAACCATCAGCGCGATGGAAGGAACACCATCCACATCAATAACCGGGCCGATTGGGGCCATGTGTTGTAGTGTCGCTTGCCAAATTTTTTCTGCGGTCATGAGGGTTAGCCATGGTCTGCCTGTATCTAAAGCATGCTGTTCCAGTCCAATACGCAAGCTCAACGCAGAAGCCATTTGCTCCGGAATCGGAAGTGACTGTGAGACGCCAATGCGATGCACCTCGAAACACATATCCTTCGGCGGAAGGCGTTTGCCGATTGCCTCGGGCCACACATGCTCAATCATAGTGCCGCCAGCGTCGGCAGGCACCATTCGGCCAACCGCCATTGGACACTCGCCGTCATCCACGACGACGCTCCAAATTGGATCAAACAGAGGCGTGTCAAATACGTCTGCCTCAAGCCCTGCGCAATGGTTTGGCGCACTCCAACCGCCAAATAGCTCTTCTCTTAGCTGAAAATGGGCTGCGAGAAGTGACTTGTCTGATGGTCGAACAGCGGTTGAGAATTGATGATATTGCATGGCTTATTGCCTCCTTTTTTGGAGACTCATTGAGCTATGAATTTTACATCCTTAGATAGATGAGGTTTCTCAGGTTCGAATGACCCCGGCACGTTCGAGGTAAGTCAGGAGAGCAAACGTGTTCCCCTTCCCGAACCGGGCGCGTAGGTCGGACATAACGTTATTGACGTAACCCTCAGATAGGCCGAATTCATTAGCCACCTGCCGCGACCGAAGACCCGACTTAATTGCTATCAGTATTCTCAGTTCGCTGGGACTAATGCCAACCTCCACAGCACGGGTTGCCGTGAATTCTGCTTCAGCCAGGAGATGAAACGCCTTGACCGCAGAAAGGACACCAAGGACGACTGCTTCATTGGGCACCCCATCGCGTTCAACTGCCCCAAAGCCGCT
>CAZFHW010000195.1:0-160 GCA_964518885.1 uncultured Parvibaculum sp.
GGTGTCCTGGTTTCAATTTTTGGAGGCCGCAGGGGTTATTGAAAAATGGATTGGAGTTGAGAAATGAACCGCATGGCCGCATCTGTCACTGGATTCGCTTTCATCGTGTTGGTTTCGCTGGGCATTTATGTTTGGGGAGACAGTGGATATGAAGGAGTGA
>CAZFHW010000195.1:260-4735 GCA_964518885.1 uncultured Parvibaculum sp.
CTGAGACTGAGACTGAGACTGAGACTGAGACTGAGACTGAGACTGAGACTGAGACTGAGACCGATCAACATGGAGATCATGATGACGAAAGTGTGGGGGCTGAAAGTCGTGATGGAGAAGATGGCGATGGTCCAGAGCTTAAACTCAGCGCGGAGAGCCTCACTGAAGCTGGTATTCGAATTGAGGTGTTGGAACCAGTTGTGCTGAACAGCACTATATTTGTTCCCGCAGAGATCAGGCCCAACGGATACCAATCCAGCGTCATAACACCGCGCATACCGGCGATTGTGGTCGAGCGCCATGCACGGCTTAGTGATGTGGTTGAAATGGGAACCCCGCTTGTCACGTTGTTTAGCCGGGATGTTGCGAGCGCAGAGGGTGAATTTCTGGTCGCTGACCGGGAATGGCACCGGGTGCGGAACCTCGGGCGGGAGGTCGTTTCAGAAAGACGTTATCTTGAGGCTCAGGTTGCGCGTGCTCAGGCCGAGGCGGTGCTTCTTTCGTATGGATTGGGCCGAACAGCAATTGATGCAGTGGTTGCGGTACGTAGAAACGCCGACCACTCCCCCGGCGAATTCACCCTCATGGCGGATCGGTCGGGAACGCTTATCTCCGACAATTTTCGGGATGGTGAGCTTATAGAGCCAGGTCAAATGCTCTTTGAAATTGTTGACCTGGAGACGGTGTGGGTCGAAGCGCGGGTGGATGCAAGCGATGCCGCTGAAATTCAGCCTGGCGGGGCGGCGTGGGTTCACCTCATAGGCGGCAAGCGTGAGGCCATCGTCGAGCAGGTCAATTCTACGGTTGATGAAGAAACCAGAACGATAAATGTCAGGTTGGTCGCGGCGAATGCCGACCGGACATTGCGCCCCGGTCTTTTTGTCCAAGCCGAAATCGAGGTTGGAGAGCAGGCGGCGGTTCTGGCGGTGCCAAATGATGCGCTCGTTCGAAGTAGCGACGGGGACTGGGTCTTGTTTGTGCAGGATGATGATGGCGGTTTGAGATCTGTTGAAATTGAGAGGATCAAGGTATCGGGGAACCACACCATTATCGGGGGCATTCCCGTCGGAACCCGGGTTGCTGTGTCGGGAGCCTTTTTTCTGCAATCGGAACTCGCCAAGGGCGGCTTCGACATTCACAACCATTAGAGGTCGATCATGCTGAATACGATTATTGATATTGGTATCCGCGGCCGGCTTCTGGTGGTTTTGGGTCTTGCCGCTACACTGGTTGGCGCGATTTTGGTGCTGCCTAAGCTTAAACTGGATGCGTTTCCCGATGTCACGAACGTTCAAGTGTCCATCAATACGGAAGCACGCGGTTTGGCGGCTGAGGAAGTTGAACAACTCATTACCTATCCGATTGAGGCGGTGATGTATGCGCTGCCAGACGTCGCGGAAGTGCGTTCCATTTCCAAAACCGGGCTTTCTGTCATCACTGTGGTTTTCCAGGAGGGAACAGATATCTATTTTGCCCGCCAGCTTGTGTTTGAACGCTTGCAGGCGGCGATGGGTCAGATACCCGACGGTGTCGGGACGCCGGAAATGGGGCCAAATTCTTCCGGGCTGGGGCAGATATTCCAGTATGTTCTGAGGTCCGAGGAGCCTGGTCGATATGACATTAGAACCCTGCGAAGTCTCAACGATTGGGTGGTGAAACTACTGCTTTTGCCGGTGGACGGCGTCACGGACGTTCTGTCATTTGGAGGAGATGTCCTCCAGTATCAGGTCAATATCGATCCAACAAAGCTGCTTTCGTACGGGCTTTCTGTGGAGGATGTGCGTACGGCGATTGAAGCGAGCAATCGGAACTCGGGTGGGTGGTACCTTAACAGGGGCGCGGAGCAACTCGTCATTCGAGGTGTTGGGTGGGTGAGAAGCGGTTCTGAAGGGCTGCGGGACATTGCAAATGTTCCTCTCAAAGAAGAAGACGGCTTTGTTGTGCGTGTCGCGGAAGTTGCGGAGGTCGAGCTGGGGGGAGAAATTCGCCAGGGAGCGACCACGCTGTCAATCCGTGACGCGGATGGACAAGTCCAACAATTTGGTGAGGTCGTTCTTGGTATTGTTCTGAAGCGATTGGGGGCAAATACCAAGGTGACGATCGACAGTGTTAAGGATCGGCTGGAGACGGTAGCTCGTGCGTTGCCCGATGGCGTGATCCTTGAACCCATATACGACCAGGCCGAGCTTGTGGATCAGGCGGTGGATACGGTCAGCCGCGCGCTTATCGAAGCCTTTTTTCTGATCGCCGTGGTTCTGGCGCTGTTTTTGATGAATTTCCGGGCGACAGTGCTGGTGCTCATTTCAGTTCCTATCTCCATTGGCCTGGCGCTTATGGCAATGTCCCTTTGGGGCATTTCCGCCAACCTCATGTCGCTTGGGGGACTGGCCATCGCCATCGGCATGATGGTGGATGGCTCCGTTGTGATGATGGATAATATTTTTCGCCATCTGACCGAGCCGGGTGACGATGTGCATGGGAACGAAACAGTGGCAGTCGTGGGGGATCGCCCGCACGGCCTTCAATTGCGGATACAAGAAGCGGCGCGCGAAATGGGACGGCCCGTCTTTTATGCGGTCCTCATCATCGTGGTTGTCTTTGCACCTCTTTTCTCGCTGGAGGGCGTGGAAGGGAAACTGTTCCAGCCAATGGCAGTCAGCATTGTGCTTGCAATGCTTGCGTCACTGTTTGTGGCTCTGATTGTCGTACCGGCCCTGGCGACTTACATGTTTCGCACCGGGGTAAAGCACCGCGAAAGCCCTGTGCTGCGCCCAATTGATAGATGGTACAAATTAGGTCTGACTTGGGCTTTGGAAAACCGGCGGCGCGTCGTCGCTGGAGCAACCGGTCTTCTTGCTCTTTCTCTTGCTGTCGTTCCCTTTTTGGGAACCGAGTTTGTGCCGGAACTTGAAGAGGGGACGATAAACCTTCGCGTGACGCTTGCGCCCTCCTCAAGCCTTGAAACCTCTTTGGAGGTTGCTCAGAAACTTGAACGCAAGCTGCTGGAGTTTCCCGAAGTCCTCTATGCTTCAAGCCGGGTCGGACGACCGGAACTTGGTGGTGACCCTGAGCCTGTGTCTAACGTGGAAATATATGTCGGTCTGAAGCCGGTCTCCGAGTGGGTATCGGCGAGTAACCGTTTTGATCTGCAACGAGTGATGGAGGAAAAACTATCTGTGCATCCGGGGCTTCTTTTCTCATTCTCTCAACCGATTGCAACGCGTGTTGATGAGCTTCTATCTGGTGTGAAAGCGCAGCTTGCGGTCAAATTGTTTGGGCCTGATTTGGCGGTTCTTGCAGAGAAAGGCAGGGCGATTGAAACCCTAGTGCGCAATACGCAGGGGACCCGGAATGTTGCCATGGAACAAATAGCTGGCGAGGCGCAACTGGTGGTGCGCCCCAACCGGGATCAGTTGGCGCGTTACGGACTGTCCATCGAAGCGGTGATGGCACTCGTCTCGGATGCCATTGGCGGAAAAGAAGCAGGACAGGTCATTCAAGGAAATGAACGCTATGGCATCTATGTTCGCCTTGCAGACCGGTTCCGCGCAAGTCCAGAGGCTATTCGCAATTTGATCTTGCAATCTCCCCGTGGAGCCTGGGTCCGGCTCGGCGACGTCGCAAGTGTGAAAATTGAGGCCGGGCCGCCACAGATCCGGCGGGATGATGTGCAGCGGCGGATTGTCGTCCAGACGAATGTTGAAGGGCGCGATATGGGCGGCCTGGTGGCGGAGCTGAAAGACCGCATCGCATCGGAGATTGACCTGCCAACGGGATATACTGTCGTGTTCGGAGGCCAGTTTGAGAATCAGGCCCGGGCGCAAGCGCGGTTGATGATTGTTGTTCCTCTTTCTTTGGGGTTGATCTTCCTCCTTCTTTACTTTGCTTTTAGCTCAGTGGGGCAAGCGACCCTCATCATGGTGAATGTACCGCTGGCGCTGATTGGCGGGATATTGTCGTTGTTTTTGACGGGGCAGTATCTTTCTGTACCCGGTTCGATCGGGTTTATTGCCTTGTTCGGGGTTGCCGTGTTGAACGGTGTTGTGATGGTGAGCGCAATCAATCAAAATGTGCTGGGCGGGCAACAGGTCGATGATGCGGTTTTCTTCGGAGCGGTTTCCAGATTACGCCCTGTGCTCATGACGGCATCAATTGCAGCACTTGGGCTGATACCGATGTTGCTTTCAGATGGCGTGGGTTCTGAGGTGCAAAGACCGCTGGCAACTGTCGTTGTCGGCGGACTTGTATCATCAACCGCACTGACTCTTTTCATTCTCCCTACGCTCTACAAAGTCTTTTCGAAGGCAAGAATTGTTGAGTGGCAACGAACTCACGAGGCCGGTGTTTTTGCTACGGCGGATTGAGAGGTTAAGACATCTATCTTCAGCCGGTGCCACTTATTTGGCAGTCAGCCTGGCAAGGGCACAGGCCTTTCACCGGTAAAACCTGTATCCTGCTGGGGGCTAAATCTTTGA
>CAZFHW010000196.1:0-1953 GCA_964518885.1 uncultured Parvibaculum sp.
CGTGCCTTTTCCAAGCTCTGAGGCCACTTCAAGGGTGCCGTTCATGAGCTCGACAAGGTTTTGACAGATCGACAGACCAAGCCCCACACCACCATGTTGCCGGGTACTTGAAGGATCAACTTGTTCAAAGCGGTCAAAGATTGTGGAGAGCTTTTCCGGTGGCATGCCATCACCACTGTCTTCGACCACAAAGCAAACCTGTCCGCTGGCCGTGTCCTGGGTGATGCGCATACGCACGTAGCCCGCTTGGGTGAATTTGATCGCATTGTCGACGAGGTTAGTCACAATCTGTTGGATGCGCATGTCGTCGCCGGTGATCAGGCAATCCCCGATTTCATTTTGGATGCTGAACGCGAGTGCTTTTTGCTGTGCTTTCGGGGCCAGTAGTGTTTGCAGTCCGTTCAGGAATTCGTCGAGGCGGAACTCGTGAGGCGCTATGGAGAGCTTACCCGCCTCAAGATGGGAGAGATCAAGAATGTCATTGATAAGCTGGAGTGCTGCGTAGGCAGCGCGTTTGGCCATTTGGACGCATTCGTGATCCTCATCGCTTAAGGAAGAGAATTCCAACATGGACAACATGCCCAGGACGCCATTGAGAGGGGTGCGAACCTCATGGCTCATATTGGCGAGAAATGCGGATTTGGAGATGTTGGCAGCCTCAGCGCGGTTTTTCTCGTGCTCTAGTTCGCCTGAGAGAGCTGTCATTGCACGGGCCTGGTTTTCAAATTGGGTGCTTAGTTGCTGTACTTTTTCGATCCGGGTTCTTAACTCTGAATTCTGCTCTGTGATGGTGGTTTTCTTGCGAACGTCGGCGAAACAGATGGCCAGCACATCTGTGGCGGCGGACAGAAAATCTTGCTCCTGATAATCCAGTGATGCTTGGTCGGCTTGCTCAATCGCCAAATGGGCGAGAGTGAGGTTCTGGCGTTTGATGGGGATGAGGCGGAACCGGCTTGAAGCATCGGGCGTATCATCATGATCGCATGTTGCGACGAGGCTGATGACGTCCTCGGGCGAAACCCCTATCGCAGCGATGCAGTGGTAGCCGTCTTGCCATTGGTTAGGGAGCAGTAATGCGCTGTTTCCGGTCGTGTTTGCCCACGGAAACCCACACAGGATTTTCAATGTGTGGTTGCAAAATTCTTCCACATCCTCGAGTTGAGAATATTGATAGAGAATGTCTTTTAGGATCGTTTGTTGAGAGCTGAAACGCGCCAGATTGACCTCGTGCATATGTTCATCGGTCCTGTCGATGAGGGTCCCAAAAATGGAAATGGGTTTGCCGGAAGGGTCGTGCACGGTGCATCCCATCGCCTTCACATGACGGAGGGAATTGTCGGGCCGGAGGATTTTTGCTCGGTATTCGAATTTTTCACCGGTGGCAACCGCTGCTTCCACGCATCTTGTCACCATTTTCTGATCGTCGGCGTGGTAGCAGGCGATTGCGTTGGAGATGTTGAGTTTGAAGGTTCCTCTCGTCAGGCCTTGTATTGCATATACTTGATCTGTCCATTCAATGGCATTGGCTGCGATGTCGATACGCCACATACCGATGCCCTCCAGTAGATCAATATTCCGGTAGAGCAGCCGGTTTTTGTCTTTCTCTTTTTCCAGAGCCTTCTCATGGGACTGGTCATTGATGAGGCCGAGATAGACCTCCTGATTATCTTCGTCCTGAAAACCGAAAACCCTGATGGATACGGGGATGGTGCTGCCATCTTTTCTGATTCCCTTGAGCATTCTGTCCGGCGCAAGTGTTCGCCCCGTCTTGGTCACCGTTGATCTTTCGACGAGGGCATTGTGGGCGTCTGCTTGTGCTGGAGGCATCAGCATGGACACATTGTGTCCGATCAGTTCTTGCGGGCTATAGCCGAAGATGTCGCGCACGGCAGGGTTGGTTGAGAGAATTGTGCCCATCTTATTGATGGTGATGACACCGTCAGTCAGTGACGC
>CAZFHW010000196.1:2053-4612 GCA_964518885.1 uncultured Parvibaculum sp.
ATGCCGGGGTCCAATGCGCGTGCGCTCGAAAAAGCCCGCACTTTGGGGGCGGACAGCCTCATTCTCGATCTGGAGGATGCGGTGGCACCAGATGCGAAAGCAGACGCGCGCGCTCAGGTTGTGGCGGCGGTCAAAGAGGGCGGTTATGGCGCCCGTGAGGTCATTATCCGGGTGAACGGTCTGGCCACCGAGTGGGGCGAAGCGGACATTGAAGCGGCTGTGGCAGCCGGGCCGGATGCCATCCTGGTTCCTAAAATCGAGACGGCGGCAGAAGTTGACCGGGCCTCGTCCCTGTTGGACAAAGCCGGTGCGGGGGCTGGTATGCAGTTGTGGGCGATGATGGAAACGCCTTTGGCGATGCTACAGGCGCAGGAGATTGCGGCACGGGCATCCCAGACGCGGATGACCACCTGGGTTATGGGAACCAATGATATCGCCAAGGAGCTGCGCTGTGCGCATACGCCGGAGCGCCAACCGATGATGACATCGCTGGGGCTTTGCCTGTTGGCGGCGCGGGCCTACGGGCTCACCATTCTGGATGGCGTCTATAATGACATTAAGGACGAAGAGGGTTTTGCGGCCATTTGCGCGCAGGGGCGTGATCTTGGATTTGATGGCAAGACACTGATCCACCCGAGCCAATTGGCGCCGTGCAATCGTATTTTCTCGCCGGAGCCTGCGGAAGTGGCTTTTGCCCGGCAGGTTATTGACGCCTTCAAGGCCCCGGAAAATGCTGGAAAAGGTGTGCTCAAGGTGGAAGGCCGCATGGTGGAACTTCTGCATGCGGAGATCGCCGAACGGACAGTCACCATTGCGGACGCTATTGCCAAGCTGGAAGCGGCTGGCTGACTGTTAAGGTTCATGGTATGTTCTCTTGTTGATGCGCGACCAGCGAAGGAGACAGACATGGTGACAAAGACCGACCTTAAAGCGGAAAAATATGTAGTCCGGACCGCATCTCTTGAAGCAAAAGAGGTGTTGTCCTTCACGCACCCTCTCAATCCCAATTCAGAAATTGCCTTTGTGCCGCTCTCCGACTACGTGGGTATGCAGCGTGCTCAACTTGGTTTGGGGCGGATTGTGCCGGGACGAGAGAGTTTTATTCCCCATTCGCACACGGCGCAGGAAGAATTCGTCTTCATTATGGAAGGCGAGGGTGTCATGGAAATTGACGGGGAGCGCGTGCCGGTTGGGAAGGGCGACTATGTTGGCTTTCCCATCGATGGGGCCGTGCACCAGCTTTACAACACGGGCGACGTTGACCTGGTCTATCTCATGGGTGGGGAGAGAACGCCCACCGATATGACCTACTTTCCGACGCTCAAGAAGATCGGTGTCTGGGCGGAAGGCACAATGCGTTACATCGATGAAGATGCTGCGTTGCAATTCAAGCCAGATGATTTTGTTGAACCCAAAGGCTAGGGATTGGGCTGTCGTTCTTTGCTGGGCATTTGGTGTGCGAGTGTACAGCCTGGTAGCGGGCTGCTATAGGCTGGCGTTCCGCAGCACGTGAGGACACAGGCGATGAGTGAGAAAACCAACCCGGGCAATTTTTTTGAAGATTTCAATGTCGGGCAGGTTTTGCCTCATGCGACGCCGCGGACCATCACAAGCGGTGATGTCGCGGTTTACAATTCCCTCTTCCCCATGCGGTTTGTGTTGCAGTCCTCCGACGAAATAGCACGTGGTGTGGGATATGAGCGCGCGCCGATTGATGACATGCTGGCCTTTCATTTTGTGTTTGGCAAAACGGTTCCAGACATCTCGCTCAATGCGGTGGCCAATCTGGGGTATGCGGATTGTCGGTTCCTCGCGCCGGTTTTCCCCGGCGACACGATTTCGACAGTGTCCAAGGTGATCGGGCTCAAAGAAAACTCAAATGGCAAGACGGGCGTTGTCTATGTGCGCTCGACCGGCTCTAACCAGGCTGGCACCCATGTGCTCGACTATGTGCGCTGGGTGATGGTGCGCAAGGGGGATGAAAGTACACCGGCACCGGAGCCAGATGTGCCCTCTCTTCCGACCTGTGTTGACCCGAAAAGTTTTGCTCTGCCGGCAGGCACGAATTTTTCCGGACTGGATTGTGCGCTTTCAGGCTCTCCTCATCTGTGGGGCGATTATGCGGTGGGCGAGAAGATCAACCATGTCGATGGTGTGACGATCGAAGAAGCCGAGCACATGATGGCGACGCGGCTTTATCAAAACACCTCCAAGGTTCATTTCAATCAGTTTGCAGAAGGCCAGGGGCGGTTTGGCCGACGGCTCATGTATGGCGGCCATGTGATCTCCATGGCGCGGGCGTTGACATTCAACGGATTGGGCAATGCGTTTCTGATTGCGGCGATCAATGGCGGACGACATGTGGCACCGTGTTTCGGGGGAGATACGATTTTTGCCTGGTCGGAAGTTCTGGAGGTGGCCGAGCTAGACGGTCGCTCCGACATTGGGGCGCTACGGCTTCGCACCATCGCCACCAAAGACCGCCCGTGTGCCGATTACCCGGGCGCCCTGGAGAAGGGCTATGATGAAGGCGTGGTGCTGGATCTGGACTATTGGGTG
>CAZFHW010000197.1:0-4553 GCA_964518885.1 uncultured Parvibaculum sp.
GTCACAATCGGCCTTGTACGTCGCATCCTCAGATAGTTTCTTTGGTTCCGCTGAGTAGTAGTTATTTACGTCAAGAGCTCGCAAATTCGCTCTCAAATCCGCGATTTCCGCGAGGAATGTAAAATTGAAGTATGCACTTGCAGTCGCGACAGTGGCACAAACAATTCCGATCACAAACAGCGCCGAGATAGCAAAGATGTGTTCACGTTGCGCCGCATCCAACCATTGCATCAACGGGGGCAGCGCTATTAAGGCGCCGCCGTTCAACAAAAATCCTGTCTTCAGAAAGGTCTGCCCAAATTCCGCTGCAAGTGCTGTCCACTTAGCGTAGAGCTCTTGCTGTGGCAGCACGTTGAGGCGCCATTCATCAAGGAAGAGAAGACGCTGCTCCCGACCATCCTTGCGTCGTTCAAAATCTGGCGTTTCCATTCAAATTCTTCTTCGTCAAACCGCCACAGGCGCAGAGATATGCGGATGCGGATCGTAACCCACCAGTTCGAAATCATCGTAGGTGAAATCAAACAGGCTGGTCACTTCCGGGTTGATTCTCATCGTCGGCAGGGCGCGCGGCGTGCGAGAGAGCTGCAGGTCGGTCTGTTCCAGATGATTGGTGTAGAGATGGGCATCGCCAAACGTGTGGACAAAGTCGCCCAGTTCCAATCCCGTCACCTGCGCCACCATCATGGTGAGTAGCGCATAGGACGCGATGTTGAACGGCACCCCCAAAAACACATCTGCGGAGCGTTGATAGAGCTGGCAGGACAGCTTGCCGTCCGCCACATAGAACTGGAACAGACAGTGACACGGCGGCAAAGCCATATTGTCCACGTCCGCCACGTTCCACGCCGAGACAATCAACCGCCTGGAATCCGGGCTCGCCTTAATCTGCTGCAGCAGGTTTTTGATCTGATCAATGCTGCCACCCGACGGTGTCGGCCAACTGCGCCACTGATGCCCGTAAACGGGGCCCAGGTCCCCCTTCTCATCCGCCCAATCATCCCAGATGCTGACCCCATTTGCCTTGAGATAGGCTGTGTTGGTATCGCCCGCGATAAACCACAGCAGCTCATGAACAATCGACTTCAAATGCAGCTTCTTGGTTGTGACCATGGGAAACCCCTTGGCCAGATCAAAGCGCATCTGATGGCCAAAAACGGACCGCGTGCCGGTTCCGGTCCGGTCGGTCTTTTCCACACCTTCGTCACGGATAAGGCGCATGAGATCGAGATATTGCTGCATTAGAAGGAAGTTCCTGAATGGTTTCCTCCATTCTAGCGTCATGGACGATTCGCGCCACCAGATTGCACGTATCCTCACCCCCTCGAAGCTTTATCCCCAGATTACGGCAGTCGCAGCCCTAAAGAGGGGCTGCTACCACCCTCTTCCAATTACCCATCACCTGATGGGGGCAATGAAGTAGTAGGCAAACTCAGCCAGATGCGCGCGGTTGAATTGCCCAACCTGCTCCAGCAAATCCTGATTATTGTCACGAAACCGGTCACCCGCCTCCGGTGTCGCATAATAAAGCAGCACAGCTTCATCCGGCGTCGGCATTCCCACAGCGCGGTGGATTTCCATGACCGCTTCATTGCGATATGCATCCGCAAGGGTCGATACCCGGGCCCCCAGCGCAGCCAAATCACGATCCCGCGCGTCAGGATCAGAATTGGAATAGCGGCTGAGTTTCAACAAATAAGCCCGGCCATCGGCAGGGTCCTGATCTTGCGAAACAGCTCCCAGATACCGCCCTTCAAGAAGGGCGAGCATTGTGCCCGAGCCGCTCAAACGATTGAAGACAGCGCGTCCTTCCGGCGTATCCAGGACCGGCCCCTCACACGTCAGATGCAGCATCCGGTTAGGCATTTCAATCCCGATATTGCCCTGACCGCCGCCCACATGCCCCTCTCGGGCGACAACACACCCTTGTTCCCTGAGCGAAGCTTCAAAGCCTTTGAGGGCGTCCTCAAAAGCCCCTTCATCCACCACGTCATAGAGGGCAATCACACCGCTCTGCGAGCTGGCAAAAGCCGACGATGTGAAAAGAACAAATGAAAATGTCAGGGCGCACAGCGCAAAGACAAAATATCGGTAAGAAAGTTCCATTGCAGGTCTCCTTTTCGCGCGTGAGGGATCACGCAACGTTGATGAATACTTTGTGGTTTTGAAAAACACTGGTCGGCAGGTCTGTCGGTTGAGCCTTCAACGCCTGAATGGCTGCGATCGGTGCCGAAATAAATGTTGTCGGATGAGCCGGCACAGGAAGGGCCGCGGCATTTCCCACAAAGCGGGCGACAAACTCCTTGTCCGTCCAGGAATATTCAACCCGCGCGGTCTCTCCTCCGTCACGCGCGAGCCCAAGAGCCATTTTGCCCTTCATCGGACCTTCAATTTCCGCCTCAATCAGAGTGACTTCGTAGTCCATCAGCTTTCTCCTTCGCTGTTACAGAGCGCTGGAGACTGCCCGGTGTCTGATGGAGAGAAAATTCACCAATTTTGCACCAAAATGGATTATTATTGATCCATGTTTAATTGGGACGACATTCGGGTTTTTCTTGCCGCCACCCGCGCCGGCACGATCCGTGGTGCAGCACGGGATTTAGCCATCACCCACGCAACGGTCTCGCGCCGCCTGCGGGGTCTGGAGGAAAAGCTCGGCGCCAAGCTGTTCGAACGCACGGTTGATGGTCATGCTTTATCCGCTGCGGGTCATTCCATTATGGAGACAGCTCTCACGATTGAGCGCGAGATGGCGACCATTGATCGACAACTCTTTGCGCAAGACACGCGCATGGCCGGGATCGTGCGGCTTTCAATCCATGACATCCTGTTCCACTCAATCCTCCATACGAGTCTGCGGGATTTTCAGAAAAAATTTCCCATGATCGAGCTGGAGATCAACGCAACAGGGCGTCTGGCCAATCTCGCCCAACGAGAAGCGGACCTCGTGGTACGGGCGACGAAAACCCCACCTGAAAGCGCAGTGGGGCGCAAAATCGCCACCAGCCCCCTCGCCTGCTTTGCCTCTAAGGCTTATCTCAAAAACCGGCCCAAGCTGGATCGTTGGATCAAGCTGACCTATGGCCCCTCTGAAACACCCCCCATCCCCGCGCGGACGGTTGTGACCGTTGATAGTGCTCACGCCACCGCACAGCTGATCGCAGATGGTGTCGGCATGGGAACCCTGCCCTGTTATCAGGGCGACAGCTTCCCGGGCCTTTACCGTGTGCCGGAAACAGAACTCATGCCTGATCTGGATCTGTGGATGCTCGTGCATTCAGACTTGCGCAAGACCCCCCGCGTCCGCGCCCTGCTCGATCATCTTTACGACACACTGGATGACGCCAAAGACCTGATTGAAGGGCATTGCCCAAAACCTCTCAAACTCTAGCCATTCCGACTGCGAGAGGCCTGTAACCGATCAAGCCGCAGCTGCAGCCGATGCCGCTCAGGCGCACCTGATTGGAAAGTACACGCTAACCTTTAATTCAGAGCTTTAAGTGCCTATATTGGTTCTGCCGGGCAACCGGCTATGGCGATAAACTGATTTCGTAATAAACCATTCGGACCCGGGGGCGGTACCCGGCGCCTCCACCAAAAGCTCAGGCCGAAAGCCAGGCCACAACGAGCGCACATCAGGTCATTCCAGCCTGAGTTTTTGATGGGGGCGAAATAGGATCGACGAGGGTGTAAAGGATCTTCTTTTGCTCGGCATGGTTCCGCCGTTATCGGGCCATATGATAGTTGCAAATGACAACTACGCTGAGGCTCGTCTCGCTGCGTAAGCAGTGCGACGGTTTCAAACTTAGTCCTGAGGGTTAGCACTTTCAGGCGGGGTTCGGAGGCACCTGGCAACAGAAGCCTCCACTTAACTTCCCCCTCATTTGTTCCCCTTGGGAGTGCCAAATGACAGAGACCGCCACCATCACCCTGCGTGATCCCGGCTTCACCTTTGCCGATGACCTGCCGACAAGCTGGCATTCGGGCGACCCCGCCATTTCCCATTTCTACAACGGGCTCTCTCTTACCTTCCCGGAGGGAGAGCGATTTTTTGTGGACAGTGTCCGTGCCTTTGCAGACCAGATCGACGACCCAAAGCTCAAAACTGACGTCCGTGGCTTTGCCGGTCAGGAAGCCATTCATTCTCGTGAGCATGTCGCCTACAACAACTATCTGGCGGTTGCGGGGCTGGAACCGGAAAAAATAGAACGCCTCGTAACCTTCGGCCTCAAGATCGCCCGCAAACTGCCTCTGAAGTCTCAGCTCGCCATCACCTGTGCGCTCGAACATTATACTGCCCTCTTCGCCGAAGTTATTTTGGCGGACCCGCGTGCGATGGAGGGAGCACACCCCCAATTTGCCAATCTCTGGCGCTGGCATGCGATGGAAGAAAGCGAACACAAAGCCGTCGCGTTTGATGTTATGAAAACCGTCGACCCGGGGGTTCGCGGGTATCTGCGTCGGGTCCTGGTCATGACCCTCACAACCCTGGACTTCAATCTGGTGATCCTGATCAATCAGATATATCTAATGGCAAAGGCGGGGGAGCTGACCAA
>CAZFHW010000198.1:0-4505 GCA_964518885.1 uncultured Parvibaculum sp.
ACCATTCGCTATCTGACTTTGCATATGGACCGCTCAATTGCTGCGGCCCGGACGTTGGTTGGAGAGATTGATAAAGCAGCCCTTGCGGGAAAACGGCGCATTACGGTCCCTTTGGTGGCCGATGTTCTCAAACAGCTCTCGTCAGTGTCATGACTCGGTTACAAATTTGACGTACTTTCGATAGACGGAACCAAGAGGTGCCGCTAGACCCGAACTTCCTAAGTTAAATTGAGATCCGACTTCATGAGCATGCCGCATATTTCAAAATCTCTTTCGGAGGGTGCTGACGCCAGCGCCGTGGTTATCGATGCGGCGTCACCGAAACGGTTCATCAATCGGGAATTGTCCTGGCTCGCGTTCAACAAGCGCGTCTTGGAAGAAGCCGACAATGTTAAGCATCCACTGCTTGAGCGTCTGCGGTTCCTTTCTATTTCGGCAAGCAATCTTGATGAGTTTTACATGGTGCGCGTGGCGGGTCTGCGGGGGCAGGTACGAGCAGGCGTTCAGACGCACAGTCAGGACGGTCTGACGGCCAGCCAACAGTTGGAAAAACTGAATGCAGCCGCTGGCGAGCTGATGGTGGAACAGCAACACCAATGGGACATTTTGCGCGCAGAATTGCGAGCGAACAAAATATCGGTGATTGATGTTGATGAAGTGTCTGCTGAGGAATTCTCCTGGTTGGAGACACGTTTTCTGGAACAGGTTTTCCCTGTTCTAACGCCGCTTGCGATTGACCCGGCGCACCCGTTTCCGTTTATTCCCAATCAGGGTTTCTGTCTGGCTTTGCAGCTCAGTCGGGTGAGCGACGGCAGGGTTATGAATGCTCTGCTGCCAATACCACAGCAGATCGACCGTTTCGTGCTACTGCCCAGTGACCAAGAGAAAGAAGAAGGTGTTCGGTTTTTAAGCCTTGAAAACATGATCCGACTATTTCTCGACAGGCTCTTTCCGGGCTATCAGGTTATCGGTGAAGGTGCGTTTAGAGTTCTGCGTGACAGTGATCTTGAAATTGAAGAAGAAGCAGAAGATCTCGTTCGATACTATGAGTCCGCGTTGAAACGACGACGGCGGGGCAGCGTGATCCGTCTGAAAATGGAAACCTCGACACCCGAACGGTTGCGCAAGGTGGTGATCGATGCTCTCGAAGTTGAGGATCACGAAATTGTCCTCGTGGACGGGCTGATCGGACTTGCCCAAACAAGCCAGCTCATTATCAGGGGATTTCCGGACTTGAAATTTCCACCCTACAATGCACGCTTTCCCGAACGCGTTCGGGATTTCGGCGGCGACTGTTTTGCGGCCATTCGGGCAAAGGATTTTGTTGTCCACCACCCCTATGAAAGCTTTGATGTTGTTGTGCAATTTATCAGGCAGGCAGCGGCGGACCCAGATGTTGTGGCTATCAAGCAAACGCTTTACCGCACCTCAAAAGACTCGCCCATTTTACAAGCGCTGATAGAGGCGGCCGAAGCTGGCAAGTCGGTAACGGCTCTGGTTGAATTGAAAGCGCGTTTTGACGAAGCGGCAAATATACAGTGGGCAAGGAACCTGGAGCGGGCCGGCGTGCAGGTTGTCTTCGGATTTATCGAGCTGAAAACCCACGCCAAGATGAGCCTGGTTGTCCGGCGTGAAAGCGGGCATCTACGTTCTTATGTGCATTTGGGAACAGGGAATTATCACCCCATTACTGCCAAAATTTACACCGACCTCTCCATGTTCACCGATGATCCGGAAATAGGTCGCGATGTTGCGCAGATATTCAACTACCTGACCGGGTATGCGGAGCCAGAGCGGCTTGAGCAATTGTCTATGTCTCCCAAAAACCTGCGTGCGCGGTTGTTGGGTCATATTCAGGCTGAGGTCGAATTCGCCCAGGCAGGAAAGCCAGCTGCTATATGGGTAAAGGTCAATTCTCTTGTCGATCCGATCATTATTGACGAACTGTATGCGGCCAGTCAGGCCGGGGTGCAGATAGATCTCATTGTTCGGGGAATTTGCTGTCTTCGAGCGGGCGTGCCGGGCCTGTCTGAAAATATCAGAGTGAAAAGCATTGTAGGGCGGTTTCTCGAGCACTCCCGGATATTCTGCTTCGGGGATGGAAAGGGCCTCCCGTCTGATGATGCCAAAGTGTATTTTTCGTCGGCTGACTGGATGCCGCGCAATCTGGACCGGCGGGTGGAAGTTCTGGTGCCCGTCAACAATCCAACGGTTCACGATCAAATTCTCGACCAGATTATGCTCGCCAACTTACGTGACAATGAGCAGAGTTGGAGCTTGCTGCCAGACGGCACTTATAAGCGGATTGAACGAGAAGAGGGGACTGAGTCTTTCAGTGCCCACACCTATTTCATGAACAATGCAAGCCTGTCGGGTCGGGGAAAGTCACTGGAGAAAAACGAGCCTCCTACCGTTGATTTTCCTTTCGCACGAACATGAACGGTCTTGTACAAAATGAGGGTGCACCTCTGGAAATAGTTGGCCGTGCAACCGAGCCGTCCACAGGTTCCGTTGGCATCATCGACATCGGATCAAATTCCGTCCGTCTGGTGATTTACGAAGGTGCGAAACGTAACCCTGTTCCCATCTTCAATGAAAAAATTCTGGCAGGCCTTGGAAGTCAGTTGAACGAAACGGGGAAGCTTGATCCAAAGGGTCGGGAGAGGGCACTTGTCGCGCTGAAGCGGTTTGCAGCACTGCTTACTCAAATGAAAGTCGAACAGGTTGAGGTCGTCGCGACCGCCGCTGTTAGGGATGCTGAAGACGGAGCGGAATTCAAGGAGACGGTTGAAAAGACGATTGGCCGCCCGGTTCGTCTTCTCGCGGGAGAGGAAGAAGCAACTTACGCTGCCCTCGGTGTCCTGTCAGGCATCCCACAAGCAGATGGCATCGTCGGCGATCTCGGCGGCGGCAGTCTCGAACTTGTGGAGGTGGCGGGCGGGGTGCTCGGGGAGCGGACCACGTTGCCGCTGGGACCCCTTCGTTTGTTGGGAAACAGTGACCAAAACCCAACGCAAATCCGGGCGGAGATTGATCGGGCCTTCGCTAGCGTGAATTGGCTCAGCCGGGGCAAGGGGCGCACGCTCTATGCGGTTGGGGGCGTTTGGCGGAACCTTGCTCGTATTCATATGGCGCAACATAACTACCGGGTGCGTGTGCTTCAAAATTACGTAATGCCCGCGTCCGAGGTGGTGGATCTTGCGACATTAATGGAAGGTTTGGGAGAAAAATCTCTCGCCAAAATACCAGATGTTTCTTCACGTCGGTTGGGCGCTCTGCCCATGGGGGCCTGTGTGCTCAGTCAATTGATTGCCGTAACGCAGGTGAAGGAGGTCGTCGTTTCCGCCTATGGTCTGCGCGAGGGGCTCCTGTTCGACAAATTGGATGAAGACGAAAAGCTGCGTGACCCTCTTATTGCGGGAGCTGAAGATCTTGCACGTCGGCTTGTTCGGTTTCCCGAACACCGGCAGGAACTGATGGGATGGACCGCCCCCCTATTTTCTGCAGATGGGTTGGGAGAAACACCCGCTCAGAAGCGCTTGCGGATTGTTGCCTGCGCCCTGGCAGACATTGGGTGGTATATCCACCCGGACTACCGGGCGGCTCATGCGCTGGAACAAATTCTGCTGGCACCTTTATCCGGGGTAACACATTCAGAGCGCTTGTATCTTGCGCGTGTCGGTTATCACCGTCATGAGGGTGCCGGTGAACCAGCCACACTGGGTGGCCTTCAGGGCATCTTGAAAGAAGACGGACAGCTGCGCGCCCGTGTTATGGGGCTGGCCTTGCGGCTTGCCTTTACCTTGTGCGCCGCCAGCATGGGTGTGCTGCCTCACACATGTCTCGTCGTCACAAACGACAGGTTACTTCTGGAGGTGTCGCAAACCCACCGCAATTTTGTCGGCGAGATAGTGGAGAAGCGTTTGGCGGCGCTTGCAAAAGCGCTGGGTCTAAAACATGCTGTGCGTGTTCTGTAAGCCATAGCTCAAACCTGTCTGAGCGGGAGCACGTGCTCCCACTCAGACGTATGTTTGTGCACCTATTTAGGCGGCGCGGATATTTTGAACGAAAGTGCTCACTTGCGAGCGGAGATTTTCAGCAGTCTGCGAAAGTTTCTCTGCAGAACTCAGCACCTGCTGGGCGGCCGTGCCTGTTTGTTGGGCCGAAGTCTTCACGGCGCCAATGCTGTTAGAGACGTCACGGTTCATTTTGACGGTCTCTTCTGCAGAACGCGAAATTTCAATTGTTGCCGCGCTCTGTTGTTCCATAGCACCTGAGACTTCTTCAGTAACGCTATTGATTTCGCCAATTTTTTCCGCAATTTCCGTCATCGCCACCGCTGCGCCGCGTGTCTCTTCTTGGACGCGCGATACGTTCTGTGAGATTTCGTCAGTCGCTTTTGCTGTTTGATTGGCAAGGTCCTTGACTTCGGCGGCGACGACTGCGAACCCTTTTCCGGCATCACCAGCCCGAGCTGCCTCGATCGTGGCGTTAAGGGCCAACAA
>CAZFHW010000199.1:0-4385 GCA_964518885.1 uncultured Parvibaculum sp.
TGGATCGGCCGCGGGCTCCTGCTGCCTATTCGGACACCTCTCCTGACCTCCCAGCTGTGACACCTGAACCCGGCACAATGCTTCCAATTTTCGACGAAGGCTGACAGCGCGCAAAATTGCTGGCAAACACCTTGCGAAAATGCCTCACACACCAGACTATCTAGCTAACGGCAAAGAATGTCTGGGGGGCGGCCATGAGTTTTCACGACTTCTACTTCACGTCACAAGAAGGCCTGCGTCTATATGCGCGCGATTACGGCTCACGAGCTTCCAGTAAGACCCCCATCCTCTGCCTGCCCGGCCTGACCCGAAACTCCAAAGACTTTGCCCTCCTGGCAGAGCACTTGTCGGTAGATCGTCGTGTGCTGTGCCCTGATTTTAGAGGCCGTGGAAAATCAGACTATGCACCTGGCTGGACCGACTACACCGCCATCGCCGAAATGCGCGACACGTTCGACCTCATGGCAGCTGCTGGCATTGAACACGCCATTCTCATCGGCACCTCACGCGGCGGCATTGTCGCGATGACCATGGGGGCGCATCGCCCGACAGCGATCAAAGCGGTTGTCATGAATGATGTTGGCCCAGAAGTCGACATGGCCGGCATCACCCGCATCATGGGGTATGCAGGAAAAATGGAAGCGCCTCCCAGTTGGGACGAAGCCGCTACAGCATTGCGCCAAATGAACGACCGATATTTTCCGAATATGCCCGGCGAGAAATGGCACGCCTTTGCCCACATGACCTTCAAAGACGAAGAGGGTTGCCCGGCCATGGACTATGATCCAGCAATTGCGGTCGGTTTGCGCCGCGCGGCAAAACTCCTGCGTGGAAAGATTCCAACAATGTGGAAGGAGTTCAACACACTCACCCACATACCACTCATGCTGGTCCGAGGGGAAAACTCAGACCTATTGTCCAAAAGGACCGTGGAGAAAATGCAAGACGCGCATCCCACCATGGACTTTGTGACAGCCAAGGATCGTGGTCATGCACCATTCCTGGATGAACCGGAAGTCCTCACCGCTATCGACAAATTTTTGTCCGGGCTTGAAACGCATTAGCGCGGTTCGCGAAACAACACCACGTTTTGCCACATGGGAAGAAGCGCTGCATCAAGGCCGTCTTCGTTCGCGTGATCAATCGCATAGGCGATGCCAGCCCTCGCTTGAAAATCAAGCACCCGTGACCATAACAGGCTTGGCATGACGGGCTCATCAGCGAGCGGGTCAGTCAAACTATCCCAGTGCACGGGGAATACGCGCGTCGGGTGCACCACACGAACGATCTGCTCCCAATATTCCCGCTGATAAGCCTCTGTCTGTGCGGCCAATCCCCCGACACCCAGAAAAACAACGTCCGCACGAAGACCGTCCAGCGCGCCTGTAACATAGCCGGCACTGCCCTGAACAAGGATCGATCCCAATGGGTGTTCGATGTGGATCGAATACGCTCCACCCATCTTGTAGTCCATGGCGGCAACAGGCGGCACCAATGGCTCAGCGATAACCGGGTCATCCAAAGCGGCAGCGCGCATCGCAGGGTTCGGGAATTCAAAGTGTCGGGACTTGATGAGCGTAACGGTAAAGGCGCCAAATTGTAGTGGCTCACCAGAAACCACTGTCCTAATTTGATCCTCCAAAAGCCCCCACCCGCGTCCAATATTGGCCGTGGACTCAGACCCAACCAAAAGGGCACCTGTGCGTCGCGCAACCTCAGGCGCATCCATAGCGTGATCAAAATGAGAATGGACTGGAATAACGGCGTCAAGACTTCCAACCTCACCGCGCGCTAATCCATTGCTGATCGCATCCATGTCGGGCTCAATTTTCCCAATCAGCAGCGAGAGGGTCGAGGGCCTCGTAAACCACCCATCGACCATAAGTGAGGTCGTCCCATCGGTGACCAGCAAGTTGGTATTTCCCATATAGCGAACACTGAGTGTGTTTTCGCCTGCGGGCTCAGAACCCACAAAATACTTGTCAAAGGGAGACAGGTCTTCATGCAGAACAAGCAGCACAGCAACCAACGCAACCGCTCCAGCAAGCAGTACGCCAGCACCAATCAGTGTAATCCTAATGATTTTCATCGATCCCCCCTCGTCCACCGCCAGCCTAAAGATTCATTCGACTAGACATCAAGACGATACCCGTCGCCATCCCGTTTGATGTACCCCGCTGTCGGTGTAGCGAAATGCGTGCCGATCACCAAGGTAGGCGTGTCTGCCAGCCGGTCGAACACGTCGCGCCGCGTCGCCTCGCTCTGGGTTGGATCATAGTCCACCGTGGCGCACCAATCCGGACGGACCAGCTGACAGGGATGGTGGATAAAGTCACCGGTGATAATCGCCTCTTCTCCCCGGGAGCTAATTCTGACGCTCACATGACCCGGCGTGTGCCCTACTGTTGGCTCAAGCCAGACGCCCTCGCAAATTTTGTGATCAAGCGCCACGAGATCTACCAGACCGGCATCGAATACAGGTTTGACGGAGTCAGAGAAAACAGCCTTCTGACCCTCATCGGTTTCCTGCGTCTGCCAATACGAAAATTCTTTCTCAGCCATGAGGTAGCGAGCGTTCGGAAACGTCGGCACCCAATCGCCGTCCACCATCATGGTGTTCCAGCCGACGTGATCAACATGCAAATGTGTACACATCACGGTGTCGATTGTTTCCCGCGAGTATCCCGCCTTCGTCAAGTCGTCCAGGAACGGCAATTGCAATTTGTTCCAGGTGGGTATCTGCCGTTCTTTGTCATTGCCGATGCATGTATCGACAATAATTTTCCGCTCTCCAGTGTCGATAATAAGCGCATGAACACTCATGATGAGATGCCCATCAGGTGTCATAAAATGAGGTGCCATCCATTTAAATTCGCGCACAGCTTCGGGCGTTGCATCAGGCAGCAGAAATTTGGTTCCCCCTGCCACTTCGATCTCCACCACCCGGGTGATTGTTATGTCACCCACATTCCACTTATTCATTCAGCCCCCCCGGCGGCCTGATAGACCAACGCCTATCCCTGCACAAAACAAAGAAACGACATTATCATCAGGGCCGATCTAACCACACTGGGGAGTATCTAGCCAAAATCCGAAACTTAATAGGCTGGTGCCCCTACGGAGTATCCACTACCTTTCTCAGGTCATTTGGAGGAAATACGATGAATAGACCTGCCGGACTGCCGCTTATTACTTTGACCGGAGATGCAAAAAGCAGGGGAGAGCAGCACGGTGCCGCGCTCAAAGAGCGCATTCATCGCATGACGGAAGTCTACGGCACATTTTTCGGGCGCTCGACGAAGGAAATTTTTGAAGTCGCCAGACACTTCAAACCCATAATCGCCGATTTCAATGAGGACTATGCCGTCGAAATTGAGGCCATTGCCGACGCTGCTGACATTGACCCTCTTTGGGTTTATGCATTAAACGCGCGGAGTGAATTTCTCTCCTACGTTCCAGCCACCGAATGCACCGTGCTCCATTTTGACGGCACTCCGCTTCTCGGCCAGAACTGGGACTGGGAAGAACGGCTAGAACCTCTTATTTCCCTTATTCGTATTGAGCGCGACGACGCCCCGTCTGTTTTAATGATGACGGAGCCTGGGATCATCGGTAAAATCGGCCTCAATAGTGCCGGGATTGGCGTTTGTTTCAATTTTCTCCATATCAACAAACCAACCCGTGGGGTGCCAATCCACATTCTCCTGCGCGCCCTCCTCGATACGTCTTCTCTCACCGAAGCAAGAACCGTCATCAAGCGCGCCGGCAATGGTCGTTCCGCCAATATCATGGTGGCGGACAAAACGGGTTCTCGCTTCGACATGGAGTTCGCGGCGGATGAGCAGTTTGAGATCGCCGACAAGGGCGACGTGCTGATACACACCAATCATTATCTGGACCGCGATATGTATAAGGTACCAGCGTCTTATGCCAACTCAACAACCCGCTTCAAACGCGCCCGCGCGCTTGCCAGCGAACATGCCTCACGCGACCGCAGGACCATGGAGGTGATGCTGTCGGACACCGAAAACCCCGGCAATGCGATCTGTCAGACTTATCGTCAACGCGAACCCCTCGGACAGATGGGCACGGTGTGCACCCTCACCATGGACCTTGCGGCAGGCAACATGGCGATCCGTTTGGGAAATGACGCCCGGGCCCCGCTCGAGCATATCTCAATCTCGGAAGTGAAGGCCGCCGCGGAATAAAGCGTCTTCACCGCGGAGTTTCGAGGCGACATAGGCAAGTTGGGAAAATGGCAGAGAGGAAGGGATTCGAACCCTCGATACGCTATGAACGTATACACCCTTAGCAGGGGCGCGCCTTCAGCCACTCGGCCACCTCTCCACCGCCGTGTATGCCCTAGGAACCCTCACGTTTCAAGC
>CAZFHW010000200.1:0-4382 GCA_964518885.1 uncultured Parvibaculum sp.
CACTCCCCATACAAAAAGCGGGCATAAGGCCGTTCGGCCCTGCCCGCTCTTGTTCACGTTGCGATATCAACCCGCAGGCTTGATTAACCTAAAGACTGGATCAACCTAAAGGCTGGTCGCACGTTTTCCTATTTTGCAGCGGCGGACTTCTTGCTCCGGTTATCCTTACGTTCTGCAATACGCGCAGACTTACCGCGACGGCTACGCAGATAGTATAGCTTGGCGCGACGGACACGACCACGGCGAATAACCACAATTGACGCAATCATTGGCCCATAGAGCGGAAATACACGCTCAACGCCTTCGCCATAGGAAATCTTGCGAACGGTAAAGCTCTGGTTGATGCCCTGGCCACTGCGAGCAATGCAGACCCCTTCAAACGCCTGAACGCGTTCGCGGGTGCCTTCCACAACTTTGACGTTAACCTGCACCGTGTCACCCGGATCGAAAACCGGAATTTCTTTGTTCAGGGCTTCGACTTGCTCTTTTTCGATCTCTTCGATGATGTTCATCACATTATACCTTCTTAGCCGGGCCCGAGTTTTTAACTCAATCAACGGTGCTCTTTTTTGGGGACGGATTCCCGAAAGCGCGCTTCGGTACCACATATCAATCGTTCATGCGACCTTCTTTGTGAATTTTCTTCCACAAATCAGGGCGCCGTTCCTTCGTTAACGCATTTGCCTGGTCACGGCGCCAGGCAGCAACCTTGCCGTGATCGCCAGAGGTAAGGACAGCGGGGATCTCCCGCCCTTCCCAGACCTGCGGCCTCGTATAGTGCGGATACTCAAGCAGACCCGCCTCAAAACTCTCGTCTTCACCCGACGCCTGGGCGCCCATAACACCAGGCAACAGCCGGACAACCGCATCAAGCAGCGCCAGCGCCGCTGGCTCACCACCCGACAGGATGAAATCGCCAAGGCTTACTTCCTCAAAGCCCCGGCCTTCAATCACCCGCTCATCAACCCCCTCAAAACGACCACACAGCAGCACCACGCCTGGGCCCTCTGCGAGTGAGCGTACCCGCGCCTGGGTCAGCGGCGCGCCCCTGGGGCTCAGATAGAGCCGCGGGCGGGCATCCTGTGACCCACTCACCGCGTCCACCGCATCAGCCAGCACATCCGCCTTCAGGACCATGCCAGCGCCCCCACCTGCGGGCGTGTCATCCACCTGGGCGTGCTTGCCACGCCCAAAGTCTCTTATGTTCGTGGCCTCCAGCGACCAGGTCCCCTCTGCCAGTGCCTTGCCAGCCAGCGAGAAGCCCAGTGTTCCCGGAAACATCTCCGGAAACAGGGTCAGCACACTGGCCTGCCAGCCTCCAGCGTCAGGCATCGCCCCCGTCCTCCAAGCCCACAGAGCCCCCCGACCCCTGAGGCGCCACCTCGTCAGCGCTCGCCTCAGCCTCTTTCTCCGCCAGAGCCCGCGCTCTGGCTTTCGGGCTGCGGCGTCGCTTGCGCGGCGCAGGCTTGTCGCTTTCCACCTCAAACGTGCCCAGCGGCGGATCCACCACCAGCCGCCCACCGTCGACATCGACCTCGGGCACATTGGCGTGGGTAAACGCCATCATCACTGTCTCGCCACCAGCAGCGGGCGCGATTTCAAGGAGGTCGCCCGCCCCAAAATCAAAAACACCGACGACCGATCCGAGTTTCTCACCCGCCGCCGTTTCCACCCCAAGTCCAACCAGATCGGCCTGAAACCAGCCCGGCCCGTCTTCCTCAGTATCGTCGACGCCTGTGCCCCCGACATCAAGGGCCGCCCGCAGAACAATGAGCTCCATGCCCCGAAGGGCATCTGCCGCGTCACGGTCCCGAACCCCGTCAAGCGCCACGATCACCTGACCTTTGGAGACGCCGGTGATTTTGATCTTGTGAGATCCATCCCCAATGCGCACCAGGCCATAGTCAGCGATAGCCTCAGGCGTTTGCGTAAACGGTTTCACACGAACCCGTCCACTCACACCGTGGGAACCAGTGATGACACCCAGAACAACCGGGCTTTCAAGCTCATCTGTCATAAGCGGACCGGTGCGAAGGCCTTAGCCTTCGGCAGCCGCTTCTTCTGCAGGAGCTTCAGCTGGTGCTTCAGCAGCAGCCTTGGCTTCTTCTTCCGCCTGACGCGCAGCTTCAAGACGTTCCACTGCCTTTTGACCAGGCTTGCCCTTGTTAGGGTTGTTGCGCGCAGGACGCTTGGCAATACCAGCAGCATCCAAGAAACGCAGGACACGGTCGGTAGGCTTGGCGCCTTTCGAGATCCAGTACAGAATGCGCTCTTCATTCAGCTTCACGCGATCAGCATGATCCTTCGGCAACAAAGGATTGTGTGTGCCAACCTTTTCAAGGAAGCGTCCATCGCGGGGGGAACGCACGTCCGCCACAACGATCCGGTAGTAAGGACGCTTTTTCGTGCCGCCCCGGGCCAGTCTGATTTTCAAACCCATGATGAGTATCTCCTTAGTTTAAAGCATTTTCAGCAAACCCGTTTCGGGTTGCGGTTCGAAAATGCGACAGTGCAAAAGTTGAGGCTGGTTAGCCTCGAATTGCCTTATGATTACGAATGACTTCCTCAATGAGGAAATTCAGAAACTTCTCTGCAAATACCGGATCAAGTTTTGCGTCTGTCGCCAGCTGGCGCAGACGCGCGATTTGCATTTCTTCGCGAGCAGGATCAGCGGGTGGCAGGTTATGAGCGGCTTTCAGCTCCCCCACGGCTTGCGTGCATTTGAAACGCTCCGCCAGCATGTGAACCAAGGCTGCATCAATATTGTCGATGCTGCTCCGCAGACTGCTCAGCACCTCGGCTGCGCGTGCGCTGTCATCCTGATCGCTCATCTTTTCTTCTTGCCCTTCTTCCCGCCGCGCCCCATCGGCAGCCCTGGAAGCCCGCCAACAGGTCCGCCCAGACCAGCCAGACCCGGAAGCCCCCCTCCGGCAATCGAACCGCCAGGCAATCCACCCATGCCGCCAGCCTCCCCCAGCAGGCGCTCAATTTCAGCAGGGTCACTTGGCATATCTGCGGGCAGACCAGCAGGCATATCTGGCATACCGCCACCACCGAAAAGTCCGCCCAGACCCTTCATGCCACCCTTCGCCATCTTCTTCATCATGTCGGCCATCTGGCGATGCATCTTGAGCAGTCGATTGATCTCAGGAACAGACGTTCCCGACCCCGCCGCTACCCGTTTTTTCCGACTGGCATTAAGAAGTTTGGGGGTGCGCCGCTCGGCTTTGGTCATCGACGAAATGATCGCGCCCTGACGCTTAATCACATTGTCATCAAGAGCGGAAGCATCCATCTGCTTGCGCATCTTGCCCATGCCCGGCAGCATGCCAAGCACGCCTTTCATGCCGCCCATACGCCCCATCTGCTTCAGCTGCTCAGCAAGATCATCCAGGTCAAACTGACCCTTCTTCATCTTCGCAGCCATCGCATTGGCTTTTTCCGCGTCGATGGTTTCAGCGGCTTTCTCAACCAGACTGACCACGTCGCCCATGCCAAGAATACGACCGGCCACGCGGTCCGGTGCAAAATCTTCCAGCTCGTCGAGCTTCTCACCCGTACCGAGCAATTTGATCGGCACACCGGTAACAGCCCGCATAGACAGGGCCGCACCACCGCGTCCATCGCCATCGGTCCGGGTCAACATAATGCCCGTCAGTCCAATGCGTTCATGGAACTGGGTCGCCACGTTGACCGCGTCCTGACCGGTCAGACTGTCCGCCACCAACAGCGTTTCGTGAGGATCAGCGACGGCGCGCACGTCGGCCATTTCAGCCATCAGGGCTTCATCTACATGCAGCCGACCCGCTGTATCGAGCATCACAACATCAAAGCCGCCGAGCCGCGCGGCCTGCATGGCCCGCTTGGCAATATCAACCGGCTGCTGACCTTCAACGACGGGAAGGGTTGCAACGTCAATTTGCTCGCCCAGAACTTTCAACTGTTCCTGGGCGGCAGGGCGACGCACGTCGAGCGACGCCATCAAAATCTTTTTCTTCTCACGTGCCGTGAGGCGTTTGGCAATCTTGGCGGTCGAGGTGGTTTTACCTGAGCCTTGCAGACCCACCATCATGATGACCACAGGGGCGGCGGCAGCGAGCGAGATCGGCACAGCCTCGGCGCCCAGCGTTTCCACCATCACATCGTGAACTATTTTGACGACCTGCTGGCCCGGCGTCACCGAGCGCAGAACGTCCTGACCGAGAGCGCGTTCCCGCACTTTCTCGATAAAAGCCTTAGCGACAGGCAGTGCGACGTCGGCCTCAAGCAGGGCGCGACGGACCTCGCGCATGGCGTCGTCCACGTCTTTTGGCCCCAGCGCACCCTTGCCGCGGAGGTTATCAAAGACGGACCCAAGCCGTTCTGTGAGGGTTTCAAACATA
>CAZFHW010000201.1:0-4355 GCA_964518885.1 uncultured Parvibaculum sp.
GCTAAACAAGAGTCTGAACAAATTCGACAGGTACAAGAGAGTTCAATGTCGCTAAACATCGAAACCTTCAAGAATGCAGACCTGTCCCAGGGCTGGCGGCCCGGCAACAATGCGGGCGGCACGTCGCTTTTTAAGGCGTTGGGCCACCCCTTAGCCGCCCCCATGGGCCGCGCCATCATTGAAACCCTGAAAGGGTTCGGATCAGTCGCCGTGTATGACCCGACCGGCACGATTGGGAATTTTCATGCCTACTACGACCTCTCTGACCTTCCCTTAGAGGGATACTACGTGCAACGGATAGAGGACCTGGGTCAGTCTTTTCTGGGCCAGGATGCGCGCTCCATTTCTGAATGCGCGCAGGGGTCTGCAGACGCCGTTCTCGTCCTTCTTTTTGATTCTGAAAAAATACTCGCCCCTCTCACCCACATGTTCCCAAAGGGTGCAACCATCATCACTTTGGATGATATGCGTTTGCCCGACGAGATGCTCACCAACAAAAGTAACTATCTCGACCCTATGAATTTTGCGACCAACTTCGCCTTCTTGCGTGACCACAAGGGAACCAACGGGTCGGATGGCTTGCATACACGTGTGGCAAGCGCCAATTACTGGTCCGCCCGCGGCGCTCAGGATCCAAAGCTGTGGCTGTGTCTGTTTGATGAAGCCGGCGAGACCCTCGCAACGTGGGAACAAGACCTGCCCGGCGCCAATTGCCCTTATGCAATCGACAGCCAGACCGTACGCGAAAAATTCAATCTGGATGACTACCAGGGCTCGCTCTTCATTCACGCCATCCGCATCGCGGGTCACGACGTGGTGAAATATGCCATGGACGTTTACGGCGACAATGGGAAGAGCCTCACCTGCACCCACGACGCCAACGCCTGGCCAGCAGACTATTACGCAGGCATGCCGGCTGCCGATGACGGAGAAGTACTCACCCTCATTGTGCAAAACTCCCACCCCATGCCGATCCCGCCAAAGTCCGTCGGTTTCAACATTGTGGGGGCGCAGGACATTGCCTGGCATGAAGAGGAGATCCCTCCCTTCGGCACAAAAATATTGAACGTCTCAGAAATGCTTCCTCAGGCATCATTCCCCGACCAGATCGAAACGGTCGCGGGTCGGTATTTCGTCCGTCCCCGGTATGAGGTTATCCGCACTAAGACAGGCCAGCGCCGCATGGCCCATGGCAATGTCGAGCGCACGGACCTGGAACCCAACCCTGAAATCGCCAAGCTCGCAGCAACGATGGGCAAGGGCTACATCATGCCCCTGCCCGTGCTGCCAACAGACCTGTTCAATTCCACCGTTCTGCCAACACCCATGGCACGCGGGGAGCAGGAAATGCCGTTGCGCATCGAACTGATGGACGCAGACGGATCAATGGTCGCCTCAAAATATCTCGGACGCATCCCGCGGCGCGATCACATCGCCATCGACATTGACGCCTGGCTTGCAGAAGAGAGCACCAAACTGCCGTCGGGCCATGGCCACGTAGAATTCCTCTATGACTTTAGAGAGGGCGGCGACGCCAATGGCTGGTTGCATGCGCTTGGCCGGTACGAACAAAAATCATCTGGCCATCGCGCTGAAACAATTTTTGGCGCCCACATCTACAACACGGCCAACATCTACAAAGATGAACCACAATCCTACATCGGCAAGCCACCAGGTCTCACCACCCGTCTTTTTCTGCGCTTAGGTGATGGCGACAAAGACACGCTGTGTCACTTGGTCTACCCCGCATCGACGCCGTGGCACGAGACGTCAGACACACATCTGATTTTGCACAACGCAAATGGCGAACCCGTAGCTGAACATCGCATCAAGATTAACTGCGGTGGCTCCCATTTCTGGCGCTACCACGAAATGTTCTCGCAGGAAGAACGCGGCCGTGTGAGTGTGGATGGCAAGGATGTTGGCTACGTCATCGTCCGCGACACCACCTGCCGCCTGTTTGGCTTCCACGGCCTCATCAATGGCACAACGAGCTTCTGCCTCGATCACATGTTTGGTTTCTAACGCGAACCGAATTTCGGTGCCGTGAAGAAGCCCAGACGGGGACGATAAGTACACCCCAGGCTCAATACTCTTTGTCGTTGTGCCCCCAGGGCAGCACCAGACCTCAAAAAAAAAGAGCGATATTTGTTCTTTGCCCTCTTGAAATACAATTGGAATAGTTCTAATTAGCGCGTAAGAGTTAGAACTATTCCAATTTGGAGAGAATCATGAGTGTTTTGGTAGGAAAACCAGCCCCCGACTTCACAGCCGCCGCCGTCCTTGCTGATGGCGAGATTGTCGAAGACTTCAATCTCAAAGCCCATCTGAAAGGGCATTACGGCGTGGTGTTCTTCTATCCACTCGACTTTACCTTCGTCTGCCCTTCCGAAATTCTGGCCTTTTCAAACCGCGTCCCGGCCTTCGAAGAACGCAACACCAAGGTGATCGCGGTCTCCGTCGACAGCCAGTTCACCCATGCGGCATGGCGCAACACCAGCCCAAATGAGGGTGGCCTTGGCCCTGTTAAATTCCCCATGGTGGCCGACATCACCAAGCAGATCGCCACTGACTATGACGTGCTGATCCCCAGCGACGGCGTGGCTCTGCGCGGCACCTTCCTGATCGACAAGGAAGGCGTTATCCGCCACCAATTGGTCAATGACTTGCCACTAGGCCGTGACGTGGACGAGACACTCCGCCTGGTCGATGCCCTCCAGTTCCATGAGGAACATGGCGAAGTCTGCCCAGCGGGCTGGAACAAGGGTGACGATGGCATGGTGGCCGATGCTGCCGGTGTTGCCAAATATCTGGGTGAGCACGCAGAAGCTCTTTAGTCACACCCCATCACACCCCAAGACCCCTTTTTACCCCGGGCGGGAGACCCTATATTGAACCCCTGCCTGGGCCCACTGAGCCGATTCCCCGAAAGTACGACCCTCACAAGCATTGGCACCTGCCGCCAAAATGGCCCCGCCGATTGAGTAAAACCCAGCGAATTGAGTGAAAACATGACGACCACCCATCATTCCAAAGTCATCATCATCGGCTCCGGCCCCGCTGGATATACCGCGGCAATCTACGCCGCCCGCGCAATGTTGGAACCAACGCTCATTCAAGGCATCCAGCCCGGTGGCCAGCTCACCATCACCACAGATGTTGAAAACTATCCAGGGTTCGCAGAAGAAATCCAAGGCCCCTGGTTGATGGAGCAGATGGAAGGCCAGGCGCGCCACGTGGGCACTAACATTGTGTCCGACACCATCATGGAAGTGGACCTGAAAGCATCACCCATCCGCATGGTGGGCGACGGCGGCGACATCTATACCGCCGATGCTGTTATCATTTCCACGGGCGCCCAGGCCAAATGGCTGGGTCTCCCATCAGAGGACAAGTTTCAGGGATTTGGTGTATCTGCTTGCGCCACGTGCGATGGATTTTTCTATCGCGGCAAGGAAGTCATCGTGGTGGGTGGTGGCAACACGGCGGTGGAAGAAGCCCTCTTCCTCACAAAATTTGCCAGCAAAGTGACCATCATTCATCGTCGTGATGAGTTCCGCTGCGAGAAAATCCTCGCCGACCGCCTGTCTAAGAACGAAAAAATTGAAACCGTTTGGGACACCGTGATCGAAGAAATCGTGGGAGACAAAGACCCACTTGGGGTCACAGGCGCGCGGGTGAAAAACATCAAGACCGGCGAAGAACGCACCATCAGCGCCGACGGTGTCTTCATCGCCATCGGCCACGCACCGTCAACTGAACTGTTCGTCGACCAGTTGGACACCAAGCAAGGTGGCTACCTCATCACCGCACCGGATTCCACGGCGACCTCCATTCCCGGTGTCTTCGCAGCAGGCGATGTCACGGATGACATATATCGCCAGGCCGTCACCGCCGCAGGCATGGGCTGCATGGCCGCTCTTGAAGCGGAAAAATATCTCGCCGCCAAAGAAACGACCGCTCAAGCAGCAGAGTAGCGCTAAATCCCGATAAGTCCGGGCAGCTCCCTCATGTCATCAAACACTTTCGCACCCGCTGCCGCCAGAGCCTCGCGGTCCGTCATCGGGTCGCCAGCGTAACCAAACACTTTCATGCCAGCGGCAACACCAGCCTGCACCCCAGGCAGACTGTCTTCAATCACAACACAGACCTCCGGCAAGTGCCCCATTTCCCGTGCCGCATGAAGGAAGAGATCTGGCGCTGGTTTACCATGGGTGACCATGTCAGCACTGAATAGGAGATCTTTGAGCAGCGGCAACAGCTTGGCGGACCCAAGGGTCGCGTGCATTTTTTCGATCTGCCCCGAAGAGGCGACACAAAAAGGAATGCGCGCCTCCCGTAGAGCCAATATCTGA
>CAZFHW010000202.1:0-4307 GCA_964518885.1 uncultured Parvibaculum sp.
CACAGAACACGCGGGTAGGGGCATACACCGTATCTGTAATCAGCAGATGATCACCTGCTTTCAGGTGGGCCAGAAGGGCGATGGAACAGGCCGATAGCCCGGACGGGGTGACGAGGCAGCGATAGCCCCCTTCCAGCTCAGCGACGGCGTCTTGAAACGCAAATGTTGTGGGCGTGCCTCGCCTGCCATAAAGCACGTCGGCGGTGCGGCTCTGGAGTGCTTCTACTGTCGGAAAAAGCACCGTAGACGCGTGATATACAGGTGGGTTGATAATCCCATGATTGTTGTGGGGGTCTCTGCCGGTTGTGACAATTATGGTGTCAACATTCATTTTTTTGGTCATCAATCTCCTATCCGGTGCTTTCCGGGTATTTTGCGCTATGTGTCTTTTCTGAGCCAAGACCTTGTCTAGGCACCACGCTGACTTCGTTGTAAGAATAGCGGGGAGATGCCTGTGTCTGGAAGTGCTAGAGGCGGGAAGATCGGTATTTTGACCGCCTTGGAGGGGATAAATTTAATGAACAGTCGATTTTTGCCAATTTCGCTGGCGTTGTTAGTTGGCCTGGTTGTTGGATTTTTTCTATATCCACTTTTCTACACATCCGCTGACGGGACAACAGATAGATCGGCTGAGGGGGCAATTTCGATTGAGAATGAGCCCGCATTACCTGTCCAACCCGTCGTTGAGGATCGTTCGACACTCGATCATGTCCGGGAAAAAGGTTTTGTGCGGTGTGGTGTGAGCCAAGGTCTGCCCGGTTTTTCAAACCCTAACGACTCAGGCGATTGGAGCGGTATCGACGTTGATGTCTGTCGGGCTGTCGCGGCAGCGATTTTCGGCGATGCGAGCAAAGCTAAATTCACGCCTCTGTCTGCCAAGGAAAGATTTACCGCGCTTCAATCTGGTGAGATTGATGTTTTGACGCGCAACACCACCTGGTCGCTGACGCGAGACACGGCACTGGGGCTCGATTTTGCAGGCATCAATTATTATGACGGCCAGGGCTTTATGGTGCGCAAAGAACTGGGCATCAAAAGTGTTATGGATCTGGACGGTGCTGTGATCTGTACGAATACCGGGACAACAACCGAGCTCAATGTCGCTGATTTCTTTCGCTCCCACGGCCTTACCTATTCCATTGTTGCGTTCGAAAAATCCGATGAAGTTGTTGCCGCCTATGATGCGGGACGGTGCGATGCGTTCACGACGGATATGTCCGGGCTCTATTCCGAGCGCCTGAAACTGGCAGACATGAACGACCACATGGTGCTGCCTGAAATTATTTCCAAAGAACCTCTCGGTCCGGTTGTTCGCCAGGGAGATGACCAATGGGCAGATATTGTTCGGTGGTCGCTTTTCGCGATGATTGAGGCGGAAGAGCTGGGTGTGACATCGGACAATGCGGCTGACATGCGGGATTCGACAAACCCCGCCATTCGTCGGCTCTTGGGTGTTGAAGGAGCGTTTGGCCAGAACCTCGGCATCCCTAATAGCTGGGCTTACGATATCGTTACCCAGGTTGGCAATTACGGCCAGTCATTTGAACGCGGGGTTGGGGTCAATACACCATTGGGTATTCCGCGGGGCTTGAACCAACTCTGGAAAGATGGCGGTCTGCAATATTCACCACCCGTCCGATAGGCTCGATTTCCCAGCTCGATGAAAGACAATATTCAAGCGGGGAAACCCCTCGCTCCCAATCCTCTGAACAATCCGAAGGTTCGCGCGTTTGTGTTTCAGCTTGCAGTGCTGACACTTGTGGGCGTGGCAGGCTGGACACTGTTCGACAACACGGTCACCAATCTGCAGCGGCTGAACATTGCTTCGGGCTTTGGCTTTTTGGACAACACGGCCGGGTTTGGCATTGTGCAGACACTGGTCGCGTATTCTGAACAATCAAGCTATGGGCGCGCGCTGCTGGTTGGGTTCCTCAACACTTTGCTGGTGGCTGTTATCGGTATTGTGATTGCGACCGTTCTCGGCTTTACCCTGGGAATTGCGCGGTTGTCGTCCAATTGGTTGATTGCCAAACTGGCGACCGTGTACATCGAAACTGTGCGCAATGTGCCGTTGCTGTTGCAATTGTTCTTTTGGTACTTTGCCGTTCTGCGCACTTTGCCTCTCCCCAGTGAGAGCCATTCTCTGCTCGATATGTTTTTCGTGAACAATCGTGGCATGTATGTGCCGGCTGTGCATATCGAGGGATCGTCTCTGCTTCTTGTCGGTGTTGCATTGCTTGGGGCCGTTATCGCTACCGGGCTGCGATATTTCATAAAGTCGCAGGAGCTGCCGTCAGGCCAATTGGTTTTGGCCGGTCGGCTTGCCCCTGCTCTGGTTTTCCTTCTGCCGCTGCTTGTTTTCTTCGTCGCAGGCATGGGGTTTCAGGTTGAGGTGCCGGTTCTGCGCGGATTTGGTTTCAGGGGAGGCTGGTCCTTTATTCCTGAACTTGTGGCACTGGTACTTTCTCTCTCCATTTATACCGCTGCTTTCATCGCTGAGAATGTGCGCTCCGGTATCCTTTCCGTTTCAAAGGGGCAGAGTGAAGCGGCGCAGGCTCTTGGCTTGCCACCAGGCCGTGTTTTGCGTCTTGTTGTCATCCCGCAAGCGTTGCGGGTGGTTATTCCGCCGCTGACCAGTCAGTATTTGAACCTGACGAAAAACTCCTCCCTTGCTGTGGCTATCGCCTACCCGGACCTAGTGTCTGTGTTCTCTGGGACCGTGCTCAACCAGACAGGCCAGGCTGTGGAGGTCATTGCAATCACGATGACAATCTATCTGAGCATGAGCCTGCTCATCTCTCTGTTTATGAACTGGTACAACCGCCATATGGCACTGGTGGAGCGCTAGAGCATGAGTGATCATTTTGTACGAACGGAAAGTTCCCCGACGCTCCCGCCGCCATCGAGCAGCCTTGGCGTGTTGCAGTGGATGCGCGAGAACCTGTTCTCGTCCTGGGCCAATGGCCTGTTCACAGTGGCTGGCCTTTATCTTCTGATCCTGGCCTTTCCATCCATCTTCAATTGGGCCTTTTTGAGTGCGGTGTTTTCCGCGCAGGATGGATCTGCATGCAGGGCAGACGGTGTGGGCGCGTGTTGGGCATTTATTGATGCCAAGTTCAATCAATTTGTTTATGGGCGTTATCCTGCTGCAGAGCAGTGGCGGGTGGACGTAACCGCGCTGTTGGGCATTGCGGGGCTGGCACCGCTTCTAGTTCCTAACCGGCTTCCCAAAAAGTGGTTCGTTGGGTTTTTGCTGTTGGTTTTCCCATTCTTGGCTTTTGTGCTTCTGCACGGGGGGACGGCAGGCCTTGTTGTGGTGGAAACCAGCGATTGGGGTGGCCTGATGGTGACCCTCGTCGTTGCGGTGACGGGCATTGCCGCCTCATTGCCACTGGGGGTGTTGCTGGCTCTGGGAAGGCGCTCCAAGATGCCGGTGATCCGCGTTCTGTCGATCATGTTCATTGAGCTTTGGCGGGGTGTTCCCCTTATCACCGTGCTCTTTATGGCAAGCGTAATGCTGCCGCTCTTTCTGCCGGAAGGTATGTCGTTTGACAAATTGTTGCGCGCGCTGATTGGCGTCGCCCTGTTTTCTTCTGCCTATATGGCTGAAGTGGTTCGGGGCGGTTTGGCCTCTGTGCCGGTGGGGCAATACGAGGCGGCCAAAGCGCTGGGTCTTACCTATCCGCAGATGATGAGCCGCATTGTTCTGCCGCAAGCACTGACGACTGTTATTCCCGGTATCGTCAATAACTTTATTGGTTTGTTTAAGGACACGACGCTGGTTCTTGTTATTGGGTTGTTTGATTTGTTGGGGATTGTGCAATCCAATTTCACTGACCCGGCCTGGATATCGCCTCAGACGTCAACAACCGGTTATGTTTTTGCTGCCTTTGTATTCTGGATTTTCTGCTTCAGCATGTCTCGCTATTCCATTTATATGGAGCGGCGGCTTGAGACCGATGCGCAACGATAAGGATGGTCATGGACGACACACGCAAAGTTGTGATTGAACTCGATCATGTACATAAGTGGTTTGGGGACTTTCACGTCCTGAAGGATATTTGTCTCTCGGTACGGGAGGGGGAACGTATTGTGGTTGTCGGGCCCTCGGGCTCGGGAAAGTCAACCCTGGTTCGTTGTATCAATCATCTGGAAGCTCATAACCAAGGCCGGATTGTGGTGAACGGCATTGAACTCACCGAGGACCTGAAACGCATTGATGAGGTTCGCCGCGAGGTGGGTATGGTCTTTCAGCAGTTCAACCTGTTTCCCCATATGACGGTGCTTGAGAATTGTACGCTGGCACC
>CAZFHW010000203.1:0-1139 GCA_964518885.1 uncultured Parvibaculum sp.
TTTCACGAAAGCTGACGTGCTTCGTCGGGCAACATGATCGGAATGCCGTCCCGGATCGGGTAGGCCAGACCGGCGCCCTCGGAGATCAGTTCCTGGGCCTCGCGATCATATTTCAGGGTTTCTTTGGTTACCGGGCAGACAAGTATCTCCAACAGTTTTGGGTCAACGGCGGGGGAGAGATTTGCTGCAGGGGTATTTTGAGTATCTGACATTGTTGCAGAACATTCCTGTTGGGTTATTGAACGGGGGTGCCGCCGTCGCTTTCTCGGGCCAGGGCCATTTCGGTCAGGGCAATGAGCATCTGATTTCGGTCCTCGAGCGTTTTTGCTTCCAGCAAGGCCTGTTTCTCGCTTGGCCCATAGGGAGAAATTGCAGAGAGAGAGTTGACCAGATTTTCATTGGGCGCGTTCTTGATGGCGTCCCAATCAATCCCGAGGCCGCGGGTCTCCAGATACACTTTCAAAATATCAAGCAAGCGTTCCCGCGACACGTCGTCCTCACCGGCACCGGCCTTGAGGTCGAAGCTGAACTCTTCTGTATCGATCTGGCATTGACGATAGGGCGTGAGGGTGTCGAGTTCTTCGAGCACACGGAAACGGCAGACGCCGGTCAGGGTTATCAGGTAGCGACCATCGTCGGCTTCCAGGAACGACGTGATCCGCCCGGCACAGCCAATTTTGCATAGAGAGGGCTTTGCGTTCGCGTCCTTTTCCATGTTCAGGGCGGCGGGCCCATCCGGCTGGATCATGCCGATAATGCGGTTATTGCCCAGCGCGTCGTCGATCATTTGTAGATAACGGGGTTCAAAAATATTGAGTGGCAGCTGCGTGCGCGGCAGCAGCAATGCACCGCCCAGGGGAAAGACGGGAATGCGCGATGGAAGATCGCTTGCCTTTTGATACTTGCCACTCACGTTGGAACATCACCTTTGTTGCTTGCTAACTCATTCGTGTTTCCGGACGGAAAACGGGTCTCCCCTTTTCCTGGAAACACACTCATTTTTCTTTCATGTTTCCGGACGGAAAACGGATCTCCCCTTTTCCTGGAAACACTTTAACTAAACAGAATGGACGACAGACGTTTGCGGCCTTCTTTGGTCACCTCGTCAGTTGGTCCATAGGAATCGAAAAACTCGAGCA
>CAZFHW010000203.1:1239-4263 GCA_964518885.1 uncultured Parvibaculum sp.
CGGCCTTCTTTGGTCACCTCGTCAGTTGGTCCATAGGAATCGAAAAACTCGAGCAGTTGTTTGCGCGCGGCTTCCTCGTTCCACTTGCGGTCCATGGCAATGCTGGTCAACAGCTCGCTCACGGCGCCTTCGTGATCTCCGCCCGCATTCAGCGCGATGGCCAGTTCAAAGCGGGCTTTGTGGTCTTTCGGATTTTCTTCAAGCTGCGCCCGCAAGGCGCCGGTCTCGCCGACGTCTTCTGCTTTTGCGTGAAGGGCAATTGCTGCGCGGACGCTAGCCAGCTCCGGGTCATTTACTTTGTCAGGCGGGGCAAGCGCCAGGGTCTGTTCTGCCCGTTCCGGGTCGCCGCCTTGCAGATAACATTGGGCGAGGCCTGATATGGCCCCAATGTGGCCAGCCTCTTGTTGCAGGCTGTCAGCAAACATTTGTGCGGCTTGTGGCAACTGGCCTTGGGCGAAAGCCTCGCGGCCCGCCTCGACCATCTGGTCTGCGGGAGAGGGGCCGATTTCGCCCGCCAGTTTTTCGATGAATTGTTTCACCTGACTTTCAGGCAGGGCGCCCTGGAAAGCATCGACGGGCTGGCCGTTCTTGAAGGCGAAAACCGCCGGGATCGATTGCACGCGCAACTGGCTGGCGACCTCGGGGTGATCTTCAATATTTATTTTGACCAGCTTGACCGCACCTTGCGCTGCGGTGACAACTTTCTCCAACACAGGGGTGAGCTGTTTGCACGGGCCGCACCAGGGTGCCCAGAAGTCGACGATCACTGGAACCTCCTGGGAGGCTTCCACAACGTCCGCCATGAAAGAGGCGGTGGTGGCGTCTTTGATCAGGTCAGCCGCTGGAGCGGGTGTGTTTTCTGGGGTGCCAAGCATTTCCGACATGGGTCTCGTTGTGCCTTCTTTTCTGCGTCTTGGGTTGATTGTCCGGGGGCTTTTGGGCGTCTTATACGCCAGCAGCTGCTTCCAGGTCGATGATAAGCGGTTCGTGGCCGCAATGGTGGACGAATTTCAAAAAGTCTTGGGTTGAAATGGTTGTCGTCGCCTCATTGGTCAACGGGTGATAGTTGAGCGCCGAAAAATCGAGCATGGGGGCATCCAGCACAAGGTGGCAGCGCTGGCCCGTGTCATTTGCCAGCGCGAAAGGGGTCACGGAGCCTGGTCGCACTCCCAGCACCTCCCACATGAGATCGGCATTGGCAAAGGAAAGTCTGGCGGACCCCAGTGCCTTGGGCAGCTGGTTCAGTCTGATTTTCCGATCCTCAAGCGTTACGACCAGCCACAATTCGCCCTTTTTATCCTTTAAAAACAAGTTCTTACAAAATCCGCCGGGTAGGGTGCCGCGCCAGCTCTGGGCCTCCTCCACGGTGTGAAGCGGGGGATGCTCGATGGTGCTTGTCTGCAGGCCGAGATCGGTGAGAAGGGTTAAGAGGTCGGATTTTGTAAGTGGCATGGGCGGTTTTGGTGGTTCGGTGGGAGCATAGGAATTGAGGGATTGGGTCATTTCGGCCTCTATATATATCTGGAATGAGCCTGCATCCAGATCAGATGCTAAAGGGCTTGCAAAAGGCGCTGCTTTGCGCGATATACGCCCGTCGACGAGGCATGGCTGTCTTGTCTGGAGCGCGGGCGTAGCTCAGGGGTAGAGCACAACCTTGCCAAGGTTGGGGTCGTGAGTTCGAATCTCATCGCCCGCTCCAATTTTTCCGCATTGTTACGACTGATGGACGTGTTGTTTTCACCCGGCAGGGGCGAAAGACGCAACGCTTTGTCTGGGGCTGTCATGTTCAACGATGCCTTCGATGGAGCGGGGCAGATGGATTCCCAGACCCTCCTCCCTCTCGGCCCGGTGCCCTGGCCTGTATTAACCATAATACCCAAATTGACTCGGTGTGTGCTGCATCTGCCGATATGATTTTTGACTTAGAACCTGGGGTTTTGTGGTTCGAGGGTACTTTGAGACAGTTTTTGGGGTACGGACAGGTGTTAACACGGTTGGCCCAACTAATGGCGCTGGCGATTGGCCTTGTGGTGGGATTGGCGGGTTCGATATCCGCACTTCCGAGAACGGGAACAGCTTCAAACAGATTTCTGGCGGACTTGAAGCTTTAAGCGCCAATTGGGACTTTCGCGTGAACGGCTATTACCCGCTTGAGGACTGGCTGGACTGGATAGAGCCTGTCAACGAGGCGGGGGACCGTTATGATCACGAAGTGCGCGTATTTCTGGGGGCCTACTATTTTGAGCACTCGCTTTTCTCCGAGCCTATCTGGGGTCCGAGGCTTCGCACCGAGTGGCGGATCAACGATTTTCTCGACGCTCTTCCCGGTTCGCGGCTGACGCTGGAGGCAGAGGCGCAGTATGATGATGTGCGCAAGGACCAGTTTGAGATCGGGCTAAGGCTCCGCATTCCCCTGGGCGCACCGGACAATTATTCGCGGTCCCTTTCTGCGCAATCAGCCCGCATGATGGAGGCGCTTGAACGCGATACGGACATTGTGACGCGCACGAGTTCGACGGCAGGCGGCACCACGACCAGTGTCACGTCCGTCAACCTCTCGACCACGCTTGAGCCGGTAGATGATCCGGCGACAAGCGTTGAGCTAAATTAGGTTGTTTTTCTCACCACGCTCGCAAGCGCCCAAGCGTCCGTGACGGCAGCGGGTGCCGATACGCTTCTGGTGTTCGAAGGCGATAACGGGAACTTTGGACAAATCGTTCTTGAGGCCGATCAGAGCGTCGTTGGTGGCGCGGCAGGGATCCTAGTGCGAGGCCGCACCACCGGTGTTCAGGAGACCTATGTTGCGCCGGGGGCAGCCGCGACACTGCGTCTGATCGCTGAGGCCGATGTTCTCACGATGGCAAACAACACGCATGTGACGGGTCTCACCATCGAAAGCAATAATGGTCCTGCTACGGACGGAATTTCGGTCGCGGGAGCGGCCACAAATGTCTACATTGACAATAATATTTTGCAGAACCTGGGTGGACGTGGCCTGGAAGCCGGTGCTGGCACGCAAGTGAT
>CAZFHW010000204.1:0-4108 GCA_964518885.1 uncultured Parvibaculum sp.
TGTTGAGGCAGAGCGTGATTGGGGGTTCGCTGGCGATTATGTCGAGGGCATGTGGAGAATGTTGCAACAGCCCAAGGCGGATGATTTTGTGCTCGCGACGGGGCGCAAGACCAAGGTGCAAGACTTCATCACGGCCGCCGCCGCCGCTCTGGATATTCAACTGGAATGGCAGGGAGAAGGCATGCAAACGACAGCTGTAGACCGTAAGTCGGGCAAGACAATTGTTGACGTTGATCCGAAGTTTTTCCGGCCAACAGAAGTTGATGTCGTCTTGGGAGACGCCTCAAAGGCGAAGGCCAAGCTTGGGTGGGCGCCGTCTGTCGGCCTGGAAGAGCTGACGTCGATGATGGTGCAGGCCGATTATGACCGCGTTAAATCGGGTATAGTGAAGTTCTAAAATCCAAAACCTGTTGGAGGTCTGCCATCCCAATCTGGAAACGCATATTGGACTTGGTCGCCGCGAGCGGACTGTTGCTCCTTCTGATCCTTCCGATGGGCCTGATTGCCTGTGTCGTTAGATATTCCATGGGTGCCCCGGTATTGTTTCGGCAGATGCGCGTGGGGCTTGATGCAAAACCATTTGAGCTGATCAAGTTTCGGACCATGCGGGACGCCACAGGCCAGAGCGGACAATTATTGTCAGATGCGGATAGATTGACACGGGTGGGGCGGTTTTTGAGAGCTTCAAGCCTCGATGAACTGCCAGAACTCTGGAGCATCATCCGGGGAGATATGAGCCTGGTAGGACCGCGCCCGCTATTGCCGGAATATCTGCCTTTCTATTTGCAGGATCAGGCTCGCAGACATGAGGTTCGTCCAGGGCTCACAGGCTTAGCACAGGTCAACGGGCGTAACGCACAAAGCTGGGATGAGAGGTTTGAACTCGATGTAAAATATGTCGATACTCTGACCCTGTGGGGAGATATTCGGATTTTGTTTTTGACAGTCTGGCGCGTGCTCGCACGTGACGGCGTCAGCGCCGAGGGCCATGAGACGATGCCCCGGTTCGACGATCACGTCAGGGCCGGGCTGTCGAGAGGGCGTGTGCCGACACACGGTCCGGGAGAGGAAGATACATGAGCAGGGGTGTTTGGGTTCTGGGCGGCGGAGGTCACGCCAAAGTTGTGATTGCGACGCTGGAATCCGTCGGGGAAACGATCGCGGGTGTTTATGATGACGACAGAAGCAAAGATGGGGCATCTCTGCTTGGTTCCGACATTGTTACGCCGACCCCGGGGGAGCGTTGGTGGGCAGAAGGGAAGCGGCGCGCATTTATTGCTATCGGTGACAACGCAATTCGGGAAAAAATCTCAGCGACTGCCGCTGAATGGGTTGTTGCGCAACACGCCAACGCCAGTGTGCATACGAGCGTATCGGTGGGCGAGGGCAGCCTCATTTGCGCTGGAGTGGTTATTCAACCCGATGTATCTATTGGACGCCATGTGATTGCCAATACGTCCTGCTCCATCGACCATGATTGTGTGGTTGATGACTTCGCCCATATCGGCCCAGGCGCCACTTTGGCAGGGGGCGTTACAGTGGGCAGGCGAAGTTTTGTTGGCGCAGGCGCAACCATTATTCCAGGCGTTACCCTGGGGGCGGATGTGACCGTTGGGGCCGGTTCGGTGGTTTTGCGTGATGTTGCGGCGGGACAGACTGTCGCCGGAGTTCCGGCAGGGGAAATGGGTCATGGGTAAACAAGAACGAATTTTTTTGTCGCCGCCTCATATGTCTGGCCGCGAACGAGAGCTGGTGGGCGAAGTTTTCGACAGTAATTTCATCGCGCCCGCAGGCCCGATGATCGACCGGTTCGAAAAAGAATTTTGCGAACTGACAGGACACCGTGCAGCAGCGGCATTGTCGAGTGGCACCGGTGCGATGGACATTGCTTTGCGCCTTTTGGGTGTTGGGCCAGGGGATGAAGTATGGGTGGCCGACCTCACTTTCATTGGGGGTGCATCGCCGATCATCTACCGAGGGGCGACGCCTGTTTTTCTGGATGTATCGCCCGACACCTGGACGCTAGATGTCGCGTTGCTGACGGACGCCCTTGAAGAGGCAGACAAAAAGGGGCGTCTGCCCAAGGCTGTCATCCCTGTCGATCTCTACGGGCAGTCGTGTGACCTCGACGAGATCATTCGCGCTTGTGATCGCTATGACATCCCGGTGGTGGTGGATTCAGCGGAGGCAATGGGCGCCCGGTACAAAGATCGTCATGCTGGCAAGGGTGCCAAGATGGCGATCTATTCCTTCAACGGGAACAAGATCATCACGACCTCAGGGGGAGGGATGCTGGCGAGCGACGACGAAGAACTGATCGCCCGCGCACGCTATCTCTCCCAGCAGGCCCGCCGTCCGGTCGCGCATTATGAGCACACGGAGACGGGCTATAATTACCGCATGCCCAGCCTGTGCGCTGCAGTGGGGGTGGGGCAGTTGGAAGTGCTTCCCCAGCGGGTTGAACGACGGCGCGAAATTTTCAACATCTATGCCGATGCGTTTAAATCCTTGTCTGGCGTGACAATGATGCCGGAGGCAGACTATGGAATGTCCAACCGCTGGCTAACGGTATTAACTTTAAATCCGGCAGAGATATCGGCAAAACCGAATGAAATCTGCGGAGCAGCCGAAGAAGAAAACATCGAATGCCGACCCGTTTGGATGCCAATGCACAAACAGCCGGTTTTTGAAAATGAATGTTTCATCTCCTCGGGAGTATCAGTTAGGTTGTATGAAACAGGGGTATGTCTGCCGTCAGGGACAGCGATGACAGACAAGGAAATTCAGCGCGTGATCTCGTTTTTCGTGAAGACAGTCCAGCGCGCATGAAGATGGGAAGTGTGGGAAAAAGTGTCATCGAGAATCCTTTTCGTATTTCCATTGGCGATAAATTTCACCCTGCATTGGGTGGACCGCGTTAAAGCGGTTGCCGCTGCTGGGGCGGAGGTGCATGTCGCCGTACCTGACGCGACAGATCTCGACGATTTGGAATTGTCGGGCATCACGTTGCATCGACTTAATGCGCCACGAGATCGCCGAGCCTGGCTTTATGATTTCTCAATGTTGCGAGAGATTCCACGCGTAATCAGACAGGTCAAACCTGACTTGCTACACGCTGCCACCACCCGTCCTGTGCTTTACGGCGGCATGTTTGGGCGACTGTTGGGGGTACCGTCGATCGTCCTATCGGTAACGGGTCTTGGTTATCTCTTCATCGGAAAAACTTTGGGTACAACCATCTTACGAGGCTTGGGTGCAATAGTGTACCGTTTTGCTCTGAGGCAAAAGAAGGCAGCGACCATCTTTGAAAACCCTGCCGATCGAGATGAATTTGTGCGTCGCGGATTTGTGAGGTTAGAGCAGACATTTGTCTTGGTGGGTGGTGGGATTGATTTGGACAAATACGTTCATGCGTTGGAACCGGAAACCAAAAATCCTTTGGTAATTGTTGTGGGGCGGCTCCTGAAAGACAAAGGCATTGTTGAATTTGTAGAGGCCGCAAAAACACTCAAACTGCGCGGTGTCCGCGCCCGTTTCGCTCTTGTTGGTGATGTCGATCCAGGTAACCCCTCAACGCTGGACACGGCCTCCATCAAGCAGTGGGTTGAAGATGGGCATGTCGAATGGTGGGGGTGGCGGAAGGATATGAGCGTCGTTTACAGCCAAGCCAACCTCGTCTGTTTGCCGTCCTACCGGGAAGGTGCGCCTCGGACAATAATGGAAGCAGCAGCTATTGGGAGAGCATGTGTGGTAACGGACGTGCCTGGGTGTCGAGATGTTGTCGTCGACGGTGTGACAGGTCGGTTGGTCCCAGTACGAACAGTTGCTCCTCTTGCTGATGCGTTGCAGGAACTGATCGAAGATGGAGATTTACGCAGGGAGATGGGCACTCTGGCACGACGCTATGCGGAGCGCGAATTCTCTAATGAAAATCGCGCCAAAGAAATGATCTGTATTTATGAACGCCTGTTAGCGCGTCCCTTGGCTGGCAAAACGCAACAGGTAGAGGACGAGAAGACAAAAACTCAGTCGGTCTCCTGAACCTGCAATTCGTACAGCGTTGCATAGAGCCCGCCTTGCGCTATCAGCTCCTCATGGCTTCCGATTT
>CAZFHW010000205.1:0-4094 GCA_964518885.1 uncultured Parvibaculum sp.
CTCGATATTGCGGGCACCGCCATGAACTCGCCCAAGAGTGCCATCAACACAAGTTGGGGCTCGGGCTATGGCGTGCGCCTGCTCAACCGTCTGGTCGCGGACCATTACGAAAAGTGAGTGAAGTTCTCTTCTATCATTTGCAACAGACCCCGCTGGAACAGGTGCTGCCCTCCTTGTTGGAGCGCAGTCTTGAGCGGGGCTGGAAGGCGGTTATACGGGTAGGCAATCCGGAACGGATTGAAGCTCTATGCGCGTCTCTGTGGACCTACCGCGACGACAGTTTTTTGCCGCATGGCACATCGGAGGATGGTCCGTTGAGTGCGCAGACAATTGCGCTCACTGCGGATGAGGAAAACCCGAACGAGGCTGACGTCCTGTTTTTGGTGGACGGGGCCGTGGTGAGCGATATTGAAAACTATCAGCGCTGCGTGCTTCTGTTTGACGGACGCAATGACGACGCGCTCACGGCCGCCCGCGCGCACTGGAAAGACTTGGACGAGACAGATCACGACATCACCTACTGGCAACAAAACGACGGCGGTGGTTGGGAAAAGAAGGCCTGACCCATCGTGGGGATCACAAGAACGGTTCATAAGACCGGACCAAAAGGGGAATGAAGATCATGAAAAAACTCGGAGCGGTTCTTCTGGCACTTCTCGTTGTCGCGGGCGCTGCCTATTACATTCTGTTTCTCCAGTTGAGCGATCCGGATCGCTCGCTCTACAGCATTGATCTGGACGAAGCCCGCACACTGGCCGGAAGCCTGGAGGGTGATCTGCCAACCGCCATCAACACCGAAGCACCGGTCACACTGGAGTTCCCGGAAGCGGCGGTGATTACGGGGGGCAGCTGGGACGCCAATCCGATGGTCATCTATGTCTATCAAATCATTTTTCCGAACGGCCATGTGATGATTGATGCCGCCATGAGCCATGAACAGGCGCGAGGCATGGGCGGCGAGGATATTCCATTCGATGATGAGGTTCAGGCGCGTCTGCAGGCGGCACTGACAAGCGCCGACCAGATTGTCTTCACCCACGAGCATCCGGATCATATCGGCGGGGTGATCGCCCATGCCGACGCGGTGGGTCTTTTGGACAGGGTGCGTTTGACCGAGCGACAATTGGCGGAGCGGGAAGCCTGGGGCGGAATGGCCTATCCCGATGGTGCATTGGACGGCTACGAAGCGCTTGTCTATGACCGCGCCCACGCGCTCGCACCCGGCGTTGTGCTGATCGAGGCAGCCGGTCACACACCGGGCAGCCAGATCATTTATGTGCGCCTCGCGAACGAACAGGAATATCTCTTCGTCGGGGATGTGGCCTGGAACTATGCAGGCATCGAGCGCGTGCTCCCGCGCCCCAACCTTGTGAGCTGGATGTTCCTCGGTGAAGATCGTGCCCGCACCCACGCGCAGGTGGCGGAACTGAAAGACATTGCTACGGCAAACCCGGACCTCGCCATCATCGTCGGCCATGATGGTCCTAGAACCGCGCGCAGATCGCAGCCGGTCTGCTTGGCAATCGCTTACAGTAGAGAGACGCGCAGCGGTCAAACAACGAGCGATGGCGCGGGTGTAATAAGGGTAAGCCCTTCTACTCCGCGCTGATCGCGGCCTGTGCTTTTTCAAAAGCTTCGGAGGCGGCGAGCCACTTGTCTTCGGCCTTGGCCATGGAACGTGCGGCGGCGGCGCGGCCCTTCACAAGTTCGGCGGCGCGGTCCGGGTTGGTGTGGAAGATCGCCCCGTTGCCAAGCCTAGCATCCACTTTCTCGATAAAGGTGCGTGCCTTTTCGATGTCTGCGGTGGCCAATTCGATTTTGCGTTTGAGCGGGGCGATTTGCACGCGCGCTTGAGCCGCCGTCTGGCGCTGCTGCTTCTTGGTGGTCTCCGGAGCGGCGTCGTTGCTTGCCGTCTCTTCCACATGCACCCTCGGGCCGTTGCGCCGCGCGGGGCTTAGCAGCCATTTTTGATAATCATCAAGATCACCATCCCACCGCGTCACGGTGCCGTCACCAACCAGCCACAGCCGGTCCGCCGTCATTTCAATGAGATGCCGGTCATGGCTGATGAGTATGACCGCCCCATCAAATTCGTTGAGCGCCAGCACAAGTGCCTCGCGGGCTTCAATGTCCAGATGGTTGGTCGGTTCATCAAGGATCATCAGGTGCGGCTTGTGGAAGGTGGCGAGCGCAAACAACAGCCGCGCTTTTTCCCCGCCCGACAGTTTGCCCGCCAGCGTGTCGGACTTGTCGGCACTAAATCCGTGGAACCCGGCCTTGGCCCGCACCTGGGCCTGTGAGGCTTCAGGCATCAGCTCGCGAAAATGATCGTAGGCGGACCAGTCCACGTGCAACTCGTCGAGCTGATGCTGGGCGAAATAGGCGACCCGCAGTTTCTTTGACTTAAACAACGTGCCGCCGCTGACCCGCAACTTGTCCGACAGAAGTTTGGCGAAGGTGGACTTACCATTGCCGTTGGCACCGAGCAGTGCAATCCGGTCGTCCTGGTCAATCCGCAGGTCCAGACGTTGCAGCACCGGCGGTCCGTCATCATAACCGACACTGGCTTCGTCCATCCGGATGATGGGGGACGACAGCGGCTTGTCGGAACTGGGGAAGTGGAACGGCAACATCCGCTCGGACACAAGGTCGGGGATTGGCTCCATCCTTGCCAGTGCCTTCAGGCGGCTTTGTGCCTGGCGCGCCTTGCTGGCCTTGTAGCGAAAGCGCTCGACAAATTCTTCCATGTGCCGCTTGGCGTCTTCCTGCTTGCTCTTCATCGCCATTTGCAGCGCCTGCTTCTCCCGGCGCACGCGCTCGAAGCGGTCATAGCCCCCCTGATAATAGGTGAGCTTGTTCTGATGGAGATGCAGGATGCCCGTCACCGAGCGGTTCAGCAGCTCCCGGTCATGGCTGACGATGATGATCGTGTGCGGATAGGTCTTCAGATAGTTTTCGAGCCAGATGGCGCCTTCCAGATCGAGATAGTTGGTGGGCTCATCGAGCAGCAGCAGGTCTGGCTCGGCAAACAGCATCGCGGCCAGCGACACGCGCATACGCCAGCCACCGGAGAAATCAGAGCAGGGCAGGGCCTGCGTCTCATCGTCAAACCCGAGGCCCGACAGGATCGTCGCGGCCCGGGCAGGGGCTGCGTGGGCATTCATGTCCGCCAGCCGGGTCTGGATTTCGGCGATCCGGTGCGGGTCGGTGGCGGTCTCGGCTTCCGCCAGCAGGCTGGCGCGTTCCTTGTTGGCGGACAGAACGGTGTCGATGAGGCTGATGGGTCCAGCGGGGGCCTCCTGCTCAACCGAGCCGATGATGGAGCGCTTGGGGAGCGAGATGCTGCCGGTTTCCGGCTCAATCTGGCCGGTAATCAGGCGCAATAGGGTGGATTTGCCTGACCCGTTTCGCCCGACCAACCCCACTTTATGGCCGCTTGGAATGGCGGCCGTGGCGCTCTCAAACAGGGGCCGGCCCTCAATCCGGTATGTGAGGTTGTTAATATGCAACATGGGGTACGTGCCCGACGGGGCTCCTGAAAAAGCGGCAAATTGACCAAAGAGGCGCTTATCTATCACGCGCCGGTTGCCGATGCCAGATAGCCCGGCTATAACCCGCGCAAATTCAAGCCAAACGGGCTTTATCCGCTTCATCACCCATAGTAAGGAACGGCACATGGCCACCGAGCGCACCTTTTCGATCATCAAACCCGACGCAACACGGCGCAATCTCACCGGTGAGATCATTGCGCGTTTTGAGAAAAATGGCCTGCGCGTCATTGCCTCCAAGCGGATCCAGCTGACCAAGGAAAAGGCCGAAGGCTTCTACTCGGTCCACAAGGAACGTCCCTTTTTCAATGATCTCGTGGCTTTCATGGTTTCTGGCCCTGTGGTTGTGCAGGTTCTGGAAGGCGAAAACGCCGTCACCAAGAACCGTGAAATCATGGGCGCGACCAACCCGGCCGATGCCGACGCAGGCACGATCCGCAAGGATTTCGCTGAATCCATCGAAGCAAATTCCGTTCACGGTTCTGACGCACCAGAAACCGCTGCCGAAGAAATCAAATATTTCTTCGCTGACGACGAGATCGTTGG
>CAZFHW010000206.1:0-4043 GCA_964518885.1 uncultured Parvibaculum sp.
ATCTGCTCATAGTATCGGATCGCCGAGGTTTTGATCCCGGCTTCACTTGCCACTTTCCCGATCGTCAAATCACCCATGTCATTTGTCCTGCTGGAGGCGCGGCCTGTCAGCCGCGCGAGAAGAATTCAGCTGTCCGCTTGACTTAAAGTTGACTTTAACAGTTAGGGTCAGTGTCCAGTCAACAAAAGGATGGTGGATATGGACAAGATTGTTGAAGAAAGGACGGACGGAGAGTGCTGCGCGGTTGATGGTTCCTGCTGTAGAGGGGACACGCGGTCTGATGCAGAGCGGCTCGCGGCAACCTCGTGCGCGCTGGACCCTTCCGCCATGCCGGAGCGGGTTGCGCGCTGGCAGGTGCTGTTTGGTCATGTGACGGCTTACAAAATCATGGCGATAGTCGCGACGTTTTGCTTTCCCAAAACAGCGGAGACCGTGTCGGAGCTCGAAGAACTGGTCAAACTGGAGCGTATTTGCTGCGCCCATGTTGCGTGGACGTTTGAGGAAAGGGGCGCGGAGCTGGTTCTTACACTGGAGGCGGACGCGGCTTCTCTGAGGGCTCTGGTGGCCGGTTTTATGCCGGAGATGAATCAAGCCTTTGAGGAGGACGTATCGTGAAAAAAGTCAAACAATGGCGCAAGCCGGCGGCTGGGGCAGTGATTGTGGGCATTGCCTGTCTTATCCCTCCTATTTTGATATTGGTGCTGGGGTCTGCGGCAGTGGCCTTTATTCCAGCCTGGCTGGACCTGGTTCTTGTTCCGGTCTTTATGATTTTCACCGGGGCTGCGCTCTATTTATGGTTTAGACAAAGGAGCTCCAGGTCGTCAGACGGCGATCTGTCATACACAAAGGAGAGATGAATGGTCGGGTTGTACATGCTGGCGGCTCTGGCAGAAATCGCGGGGTCTTTCGCTTTCTGGGCGTGGGCGCGCCACGACCAAAGCGTGCTTTGGCTGGTGCCGGGTATTGCGCTGCTGGCGTTCTTCGCCTTTGTCCTGACACAGGTAGAGAGTGCCTTTGCAGGGCGCGCCTATGCGGCCTATGGCGGCGTTTACATCGCAGGCTCGCTGCTCTGGTTGCTGATTGTGGAACGGATCGTTCCCGACCGCTGGGACGTGATTGGCGGAACGATTGCACTGATAGGCGCGCTCGTCATCATCTACGGCCCTCACCTTGAAGGGTCGTGATGCCGAGCAAAGAGGGAGGTAGATATTTAGTTGGTGATCTCTGCTTCTGCCAAGCGTGTGGGGGCAGGTGCTTCTGCCATCAGAGTATTTATGTCCGTGCGGGCAGCCTCAAATAAAGCGAGCTCGCTTTGACCAAGTGAGCGGCCTGTGGGAACGCGGATACGCTGTGGGTTCACCTTCGTGCCATTGTGAATGACTTCGTAGTGCAGGTGAGGCCCGGTTGAGCGACCTGTCGTGCCGACATATCCAATGATCTGGCCCTGACGCACGCGCACGCCTTTGCGAATGCCACGGCCAAAGCGATGCATGTGGGCGTAAGCGGTCTGGTAGCCGTTGGCGTGGCGGATGCGGACATAGTTGCCGTATCCTCCATTGCGTTGTGCCATCTGGATGGTGCCATTGCCGGCGGCATAAATGGGTGTGCCGGTTGGGGCTGCGAAGTCAGTGCCTGAGTGCAGGCGGGTGTATCCCAGGATGGGGTGACGGCGATTGCCGAAGCTGGAGGAGATCCGTGCGCCATCAATCGGGGTCTTCATCAGGAACTTCCGCATGGAGCGTCCTTGCTCGTCGAAGTAATCCCAATTGCCGCCATCGGTTGGTTCGTAGCGCCACAATCTGCGCTCTTTGCCGCCAACATTCATGGAGGCGTAAAGCACATTGCCCTCGCGTACCGGGGTGCCGTTTTCATCATAGTCGCGGCTGAACAGCACTTCGAACGTATCGCCCTGGCGAATTTCCCGCTGAAAATCGATGTCATAGGAATACATGCGGATGAGTTCGATGGTGATCGCGGCTGGAACGCCTGCATCATTGGCGGCCAGGAAGAGGCTTGAATTGATTGTGCCACGGGCGCGGACATTGCCGGTTTCAAGCTCTGCAATGAGCTCAAGCCCGTTATAGGCACCGTCCTCAATGCGGCTAATGGAAATCTCGCGGTCCACGTCGGTCTTCATGGTCATGGAGGTCAGTGTGCGGACGACTTCCGATGTGCCTTCGTCATTGTCCTGCATGGTTTCATTAAAAGACAGGACCAGTTCCTGGCCCGCGCGCAGTTTGCGAGGGTCATAAAGTGGCTTCATGGCAGCGATTGCGTTGTAAGCATCCAAGCGCAGCGCGCCAGCGTCTGTCAGCAGACCCATCAGTGTGTCGCCGCGCCCGACTGAGACAATTTCGCTCACTGTGCGGTGAATTTCCTGTGTCACCAGCGCATAGGCGGTTTTAAAGTTGAACGGAGCGCCCACGGTTGGCTCAACAATCACGTCGTCCGCAAACGGATTGGCGAAGAAACTGCTTTGCGTTTCCTGGAGATCCTCAAGAGGGGCAACGACCGATGGGATGGCCAAAGGGGCGGTCTGGGCAGGAGCGCTTACCGTTGGTAAGGAGGCGATGACGCGAACATTCGTCTGCTGCGTTGCCACGGGTATTTCTGTTTGGGTTTGCGGAAGGACGAGTGACCCGATGGCGACAGCGGCCATGCCCAAGGAGAGCGCCGCAACAGCCGTAGAGGTGGCCCTCCAACGGTTTCGGTGTCCCATCGTTCCAAATGCCGAGAGCCGTGGCCGCTGGCTTTTGGGCGCGAAATTCAATGAAAGGCGACCGGCTACCCCGGAAATCGACTCGACGGTCGCCGCAACCAAGGCTGAACCGGTTTCTGATATCACCGCCCCAATCCCTCCAATACGGGATTTCGCTAACTGATCCTGATGCACTATCGTCCCCAAATCGAACACTCTACTGACAAAAATGTAACCTGCCTTGCCGCCCCCCATTGGTCGGCAGCCTGCGCAAGCCACGATCTCACGATGCCGCGAGGGTGATTCCTTGTCAACGGCGTGACATCAGAAATCATCCTGAAGTCCTTGAAAATGCACACTTTGCCGGTTTTACCCTGGGTCGAAGTGATGGCGCTCTGCATGGCATCGTTCCCTAAAACACGGCGTGTTCTGCATGATCGCCCAAAGCCCTCTAAGGCCGTGTTAACGAAAAACTGCCTCACCGCTGGCTTTGACGTCGCATAGAGCGTGCCACTCCCGGTCCGGGCTTCCCTAATAGGGGGAGAGGCCTGTGTGAGGGCATTCTCCCAAGAAAGTGGCGTATTTCCGGGACAAATGGAGGGGGCTTCCTGCCATGCAGCTGGTTCCTGGCGGTTATGTCCTGGTTTTGTTGCCGCGGAATCATTTTTCCCGTTGAGCTGACAGGGGTGGGGGAAGGGTCTGTCCCACATGGGGACTCGAGCGTGCTTGGGGAGCCGCAGAAAACCGCCAAAAAACCTTTTTTCAAAAAACTTCAAGAAAGCGCTTTACAGGCCCAGAGCATCTCCCTATAACCCCGCCACTGGCAACAGAGACCTGGTCAACACCAAGCGGTGACGGCCTAACAAAAAGAGCGGTTAGCCGCTTGATTTGGAACGGAATTTGTGGTTAGTTAGGTAATCCTCTGTTTGGGAAAAATGACTAGCCTCCTCTTCAGGAGAAGGGGTGGTGAGTTTTTGTCGGGTCTGCACAGCAATGTGAAGGCTCCGGAGGATTCTCTACGATTGAGTGTGCGGTGGTAAGGAACTCTTCATACTCGGCTCTTTGACATTGTAGTTTGAGAAAGAGAAACGTGGACGGCGGTGTCCTGGCGCGTTCGAGCTTTCCTCTTCACGGAGGTCCCTTAATTGGGCGGCTCGGACACACAAGATACTGACTGAAGACGTTTCACACATACCCTGTTAAGCAGGCTTCTTCGGAAGACTGTGAAACATTGAATTTGTGATATTGCGTCGTTCCCGGATTCCACCGGGAATACAGTCGGATCAACTCAACTTGAGAGTTTGATCCTGGCTCAGAACGAACGCTGGCGGCAGGCCTAACACAT
>CAZFHW010000207.1:0-1160 GCA_964518885.1 uncultured Parvibaculum sp.
GCCGGAGAAATGAGGTGGGAGGCTGGAACAGAGACCCGAGTCGGGCTCGTTACGGCTGCTTCCTTCCGGATCTGACCGGGTTGGCGAGAAACTCGTCCACCGCCAACCTCCCAACCGCACTATATCAGAGATTGGGCGCAAAATGGCAAGGGGTCTTGCGGGCCTCGCCGCCGATTTTGTGAGGCGTTCTTTGCATTTCCCGTCGACTGTGGCACCTTGCCGCCATCAATATTCCCGAATTTCCCTACATTGACATTGGAGACATGGCTCATGGCACTGGAAGCCAATCCCAACATTTTTGCCAATAACCCGCTGGACCGGGCAGGCCATCGCCGCACCGACCCCACCTGGCTGGGTGAACGGCTGGCAGACAGCACAAGCCTGTGTGTCCCGCTGTGGCGGTTGAAACCGCTGGTGTTGCCTGAAGCCCAGAAAGGGGCTGGCAAGGATGTGGGCTGGATGCCGGTTGATCTGGTCATGTCTGCGGCCCCAAAAGGCACACAGGTGTTTTTGGGCATCAACAAGCGTGGCAAAGCCCTGTTTGCCCATGATGTTTCCAGCCTCAAGGACCCGGAAAATGACGGGCCCCTTAAAGGCCTTGGCGGATTTGAGGATTTGCGCGCGGTTGGCATGATGGGCGACCTGCCCCCCGGCGAACTGGCCATCCTTGCTCAAGCGAAAGCGATGCTGGACTGGCATGCCCGCCACGGCCATTGCGCAGTGTGCGGGGCGGTGTCCGAGATGGCCGAAGCTGGCTACAAGCGGGCCTGCCCGTCGTGCAAAGCCGAGCATTTTCCGCGCACCGACCCGGTGGTCATCATGCTGGCAACCCTTGGGGACAAAGCCTTTCTGGGGCGTCAGAAAATGTTCCCTAAGGGCATGTTTTCCGCCCTTGCCGGTTTCATCGAGCCCGGCGAGAGCATCGAAGAAGCCGTCGCACGCGAACTGGACGAAGAGGCCGGTCTCTCCATCAATTCCGTGCGCTATCACTCAACGCAGCCTTGGCCCTTCCCCTCCAGCCTGATGATTGGCTGCATTGCAGAAGCGGCTGGCGAAGATTTCCACATTGACGGGATTGAGCTGTCAGAAGGCCGCTGGTTTAGCCGCGACGAACTGGCCGCCGCGATGGCTGGCAAGGCCGATGGCTTCTTTGTGCCGCC
>CAZFHW010000207.1:1260-4021 GCA_964518885.1 uncultured Parvibaculum sp.
TGTGACCGGCATGTTGGCGCGGAAGGGGCTGGATTTGTAGACGCCCAGTATCTTCAGCTCTGAGCAGAAGAACTCGAGCTCTTCCAGCGCCAGACGCACATTGCGCGAGGATGGGTGGCCCTCAACATCAGCGTAGAACTGGGTCGCGTTGAAAGACCCGCCCACCTGATAGCTTTCCAGCTTCGTCATGTTGACGCCGTTGGTGGCAAACCCGCCCATCGCCTTGTAGAGCGCTGCGGGCACATTGCGCACCTTGAAGATGAAGCTGGTAATGACCGGACCGTCTTCAGGCTCGGCGTCGTCAGGTTCGGCCGCCATGATGATGAAGCGGGTTGTGTTGTGTGCCGCGTCTTCCACATCACGTTTCAGAATTTCCAGACCATAAATATCGGCGGCCAGCGCCGGTGCCAACGCACTGCGGGTCACGTCGCCTGCTTCGGCAATCTGGCGGGCGGAGCCTGCCGTGTCGGCGCCCACGACGGCGCGCAATTTCATCTCGGCGATCAGTTTGCGGCATTGGCCGAGCGCCATGACATGAGACTGCACGCTCTTCAGGCCACCAAGGGTCGCGCCCTTCACGCTCATGAGCTGAAAACGAATGGGGAGGAAATGCTCCCCTATAATATAGAGCCCGGAGCCTGGAAGCAGATGATGGATGTCCGCCACCCGACCCGCGACAGAATTTTCAATCGGGATCATGGCAAGGCGGGCTTCACCGTCTTTGACGGCGGCAAACACTTCCTCAAAGGTGTCGCAGGGACGCTCCATCATGTCGGGAAAGGCTTCCTGACAGGCGATGTGCGAATTCGCACCAGGTTCGCCTTGAAAGACGATGGTGTTCTCAGCTGCGGCTGGTGATGTATCGCTACCCATGAGATCAGCGGCGGGGCCGCCCTTCCTTTGTTTGGTCGCGCCTTCGGACGGAAAACCCCAAAGACAGATTTGGCACTTTTCCTGAAGGCGCTTTGTTTGGTCGCGCCTTCGGATGGAAAAAGCTATGCGGCACCGAGCGCTGCACGCGCCTTTTCCAAGTCGGCGGGAGTATCGACACCGAGCGGAACAGTGTCAACGAGCGCCGCGTCAATGCGCATACCCGCTTCCAGCGCGCGTAATTGTTCGAGCTTTTCGCGCAGTTCCAGCGGCGATGGAGGCAGTGCCACAAAGCGTGCCAGCGCCTCGCGGCGGTACCCATAAAGACCAATGTGGTGATAGTCCGGTCCTTGGCCATAGGGTGCCGCCCCACGTGTAAAATAGAGAGCCCGCCCAATTTTCGCGCCCGGCTGCAATGCCAGAATAGCGCGCGGCACGTCCGGGTTCGCACGTTCGGTCTCATCATCAATCTCTGTCACCAGTGTTGAGATGTCTGTCGCAGGATTTTCCAGAACCTCCAGCGCCATCGCAATGATAGCTGGATTGAGGGTCGGTAAATCACCCTGGACGTTCAGCACAACATCATGGGTCTCGCCCGGATCAACCGCTTTGAGCGCCTGAAATATCCGGTCAGATCCCGACGGCAGGTCCGGATCGGTCAAAACCGCCTCCCCGCCTGCTTTTTCCACGGCGGCGACAATTTCAGCCTCGGCAGCGGCCACCACGACCCGGCCAATTTTTGCCTCCAGCGCCCGGCGCATGACCTGGACGATCATCGGCACACCGGCAATGTCGGCCAATGGCTTGTTCGGCAGCCGGGTGGACGCCAGACGGGCGGGGATAAGAATAATGGGTGAAACGGCCATGGGATGGGTCAGTCGTCAGAGGGTTTCAACAGCGATTCGTCAATTTCTCGCCCATTCTCGGGCAAAACCCAGGCAGAACAAGAAACAAAGCCCCCAAAACAGCTCTAAGAGGTCCCAAAACAGGGCCACAGAGCGCCACAGGTGGTGCGACTTTTATACGGGTTGCGGCGGGCTGGCGGAAGCGGGTAATCTCCGCGCCAACCAGCGGGTGGGGGCCTTTCGCAGGACCCTTTCCCGTATATCAATACCAGACCATCAAAGACCCTAGGACCGGAGCCGCTTTATCCATGGATAGTTTCGAATTTAACAAGATTGCAGGCGCATTCCTGTTCTCCCTGCTGCTCATTCTGGGCGTGCAAAACCTGGCTTCTGTCCTTTACGACACTGAAGAGGCAAACCCCCTCTCCTATCCGATCGAAATGGCAAGCCGTGATGCCGATGCATCTGGTGGCGGCGACGCGGCGGTTGAGGCCGGTCCGACCCTGGCACAGTTGCTGGCGAGCGCCGACATTGCCAAGGGTGCAAAAGTTGCCAAAAAATGTGCGGCCTGCCACACGTTTGATGATGGCGGCGTGAACAAAATCGGGCCCAACCTGTTCGGTATCGTTGGACGCCCGACAGCACAGGTTGCCGGTTTCAACTATTCCAGCCCGATGTCGGCACTCGGTGGCAATTGGGGCTTTGAACAGCTCAGTGCATTCCTTGAAAAGCCAAGCGCTTATGTATCTGGAACGGCAATGTCCTTTGCGGGCCTGCGCAAACCCGGTGACCGGGCCAACATTCTGGCTTACTTGAATTCGCTGGGCTCCAATGTGCCGCTTCCTGTTGTTGAGGCACCTGCTGCGGAATAAAGTTCCGACGGTTAGACATTAAAGTTTTGTAAGAGGCGTCTGGCACCAGCCCGGCGCCTTTTTCGTGCGTGCGTTTGGCACTTTCCCCCCAAACCCTCTAGGTTAGCTCTCAGTCTGGCCACAATTCCCCCGTCGAATGGTGGCCTCAAGATCGTTACGTGTGGGAGGTGTCTG
>CAZFHW010000208.1:0-3975 GCA_964518885.1 uncultured Parvibaculum sp.
CGGTTACAAGGTTTTTGGTCAACGGCGTAGATCTTCGCGCCCGCAATCTAACAACGCTTGATGAGATTGAGCGCACATCCATTGATTATTACGCGGCTATTCGGTCGCTGTACCGTCAGAGCCGTAACGACGAAATTCGCAACGGGGTGACTGATGTGGATGCACTACCGGACATCTCCAATATCAATCTTTCGTCAGATTTCTAGCGTACCGCGCGGCTCGCTCATATATGTGTCAGGCCAACGAAGCAAACCACAGAAGGATGCTTGAAACATGATCTGGAAATTTTTGCGGCAACTGTCTTTTGTCAAAAACACAGCGATCATAACACTGGGCCTTGTGGTGGGCGCACTTGTGCTTGCTGGCCCTGCAAATGCGCAGCGCGACGAAGCAGCAGAAGGCTTCGTCTACCGCCTTGCCTCTGAAGCAATCGCAATCCTCGGCCGGGAAGATTTGAGCCCTGCGGATCGCGAAGCCTCCTTCCGGGTGCTATTTGTCGGAAACATGGATGTGCCGCGGATTGGCGCGTTCGCTCTAGGCCAATATGTGCGCATGCCTACCCCGGAACAGAAAACCGAATACCTGCGCCTCGTTGAAGAATTTATCGTCAAAGTCTATGCGACCAGATTGTCCGATTATACGAACCAGGTATTTAACATCCTGAGCTCTCAGCCAAAAGGCAGCAGAGGCAAGGAAATTATCGTCACCAGCCAGATCGAATTCACAACAGGGCGCGCACCTGTCCCTGTCGAATGGTGGCTTTTGCGCGACGGCGACAGCTTCAAGGTTTTTGACGTGAAAGTCGTTGGCATTTGGATGGCGCAGGAGCAGCGCTCTTCGTTCATATCCGTGATCCGCAACCATAATGGCGACTTCGGCGCTCTCCTGACCCACATTGAAGCACGCATTGGGGAGAAGGCTGAGGAAATCAATTCTAAATTGACGGATGCCGAAACCGCTGGGGAGTAGAACTCAGCAAACCCAACAACCGATCCGGACATGCAAAAGGCGGCTCTCAGGCCGCCTTTTTCGTATTCTAGTTCCTTGAGAACCGCTTGTATTTCAAACGGTGGGGAATGTCTGCTGCTGGTCCAAGACGTCGCTTACGGTCTTCTTCATAGGCCGCATAATTGCCTTCAAACCATTCCACATGACTGTCCCCTTCAAAGGCCAGCATGTGTGTCGCCACCCGGTCCAGAAACCAGCGATCATGGCTGATAATGACGGCGCATCCAGCAAAATTCACCAGCGCATCTTCCAAAGCGCGCAGCGTATCGACATCAAGGTCGTTGGTCGGCTCATCGAGCAATAGCAGGTTGGCCCCAGCTTTCAACATCTTGGCAAGGTGAACACGGTTGCGTTCCCCACCGGACAGAAGGCCCACTTTCTTCTGCTGGTCACCCCCTTTGAAATTGAATGACCCAACATAAGCCCGGCTCGGCATCGTCTGCTTACCAAGCTGGATAACATCCGTTCCGCCGGAAATTTCTTCCCAGACATTCTTGTCTGCATTAAGGGTATCACGGCTTTGATCGACATAGCCGAGTGTGACCGTATCGCCAATGCGTATGGAGCCACTATCAGGGGTCTCAACGCCCGTCAGCATTTTGAACAAAGTGGACTTGCCCGCCCCGTTCGCGCCGATGACACCGACAATGCCACCTGGCGGCAATTGAAAACTCAAATCATCAATCAGCAACTTATCGCCAAACCCTTTGCTCAAATGTTCGGCTTCGATGACCACACCCCCAAGTCGTTCGCCAATGGGGATAACAATCTGTGCCTTGCCGGATTGTTCTTTTCCAGCCGCCGCCAGAAGGTCGTCATAGGAGCGAACACGCGCCTTGCTTTTCGCTTGCCGTGCCTTAGGCGATGCTTTGACCCACTCCAGCTCCCGCGCCAAAGTCCGCTCGCGGGCCACGTCTTCGCGACCTTCCTGCACCAACCGATCATGCTTCTGTTCAATCCAGGAAGAGTAATTCCCCTCATAGGGAATACCGCGCCCCCGGTCGAGCTCAAGAATCCAGCCTGTCACACGATCCAGAAAATAGCGGTCATGGGTAACAAGAACCACGGCACCGGCATAGTTCACCAGATAGTTCTGCAGCCAGGCAACAGATTCTGTATCGAGATGGTTCGTTGGCTCATCAAGCAACAGCATATCGGGGGCCGCCAGCAACAATTTGCACAACGCGACACGACGGCGCTCCCCGCCCGACAGTTTGGTCACATCGGCGTCACCCGCAGGGCACCGCAGCGCGTCCATCGCCATCTCGATCTGGCTGTCCAGATCCCAAAGGTTTTGAGCGTCAATTATGTCCTGGAGGCTGGCCATCTCGTCAGCCGTCTCCTCGGAATAGTTCATGGCAACTTCATTGTAACGGTCCAGAAGCGCGCGCTTGTCCGCCACCCCTTCCATCACATTACCTAGCACGTCCTTTTCAGGATCAAGCTCTGGCTCCTGCGCCAGGTAACCAACCTTGATGCCCTCAGCCGCCCAGGCTTCCCCTGTAAAGTCCTTGTCCACGCCCGCCATGACGCGCAGCAAGGTGGACTTGCCCGAGCCATTGACCCCCACAACGCCGATCTTGGCGTTTGGCAAAAAAGACAACCGGATATCGCTGAAAACCTGTTTCCCGCCTGGATAGGTCTTCGAGAGACCATCCATGACATAGACGTATTGATACGACGCCATTACTGAACCCCTGGATGAATGTAGTTTGGCACTCTCATAACCGATTACATCGGCTGGGACAACGCAGGACCTTCACGAGCACAGTCAGGTCAGGGGCCCTCAAAATTCAATCAGATAAATCCCAGCGGCCAAACCCGCCAGCAGAACAACCCAGGCGAAAAAATTGGTGAGCAATGCCTTACGCGAGGCCTTTTTCTCACTCCAGGTGCGCGGCAGGATGTTCTTCGCCACGAAAATCACCTGCGCGGCAATATTGATACAGACAATGTTGACGGCGAGGAGAAGGGCCGCGCCCCCCGCTGCCTTCAGGTCATTGCTCCCCAGCATAAGCCCCGTTGTCACCGCTGGAGGCAGCAACGCGACAGCCACCATAACGCCGACCAGAGCGCTCGAAAGCCCCGTCGTCAGGGATAAAACCGCCGCCGCCCCCGCCGCAAGCGCCAGCGCAATGCTGTCATAGCCAGCGATCGTCCGCGAGGCGATTTCAGCGGATTGCACAGGTTCGCCAAACATCCCGCTAAGAACACCCCCAAGAACCATGGAAAAGAAAATCACGAACCCCAGCCCGGCAATATTGGTCACCATGGCGCGCCGCATCAGATCCTGCTTGCCAAGCGCCACCCCAAAGGCAAACGCCAGATTGGGGCCCAGCAGCGGCGCGATCACCATGGCCCCAATAAGGGCGGCAACATTGTCGCTGATCAGGCCGACGGCGGCGACCACCCCGGAAAGAGCCGTTAAGAGCAGAAAGTCACTATTAAGGTCCGCGCCCCGTTCAACTTCCTGCAATATCTCCTCGCGGGGAGCGGTGCGGCCTCGAAAGCTGAACCCTCGCGCTTCCGTCGCAGTCTGTGACGGCGGCATATCCGGCCCGACAACAGCTTCCACAGGCAGAATGGTGAGCCGCCAGTGGGAACCGCGCTGCATCACCCGGTGGGTCGCGTCGATAACGCCCTGCACATCACCGGTCTCACACACGATCCGGACAAGACAGCGATTGTCCTCCCCCAGTTCCGTATAGACGTCCTCGCCCCCGTACTGCTCACCAAGGGCACTCAGTGTCGGCGCATAACCGGCATCGGCGGTAATTTCGACCTGTCTCTTCGGCAAGGGGCTCTCCTGACTAATTTAGGCGAGCAAACCATATCGCACTCGGGCAGACACCCAAACCGCGAAATACGCAAAAAGGGGTCACCGGAATAGCGACGTGGAGGTCAAAACGAGAGGGGATAATTTGGTGGGCCCGGCAGGACTCGAACCTGCGACCAAACCGTTATGAG
>CAZFHW010000209.1:0-3945 GCA_964518885.1 uncultured Parvibaculum sp.
GGCGGCAGGGCGATCAGCATTTCATCATCCTGCACGCCGCCGAACTTGCGCTCTGCATAGCAGGGAAGCGACATGGATGGCTCGCCGGTTTTGAGCGCGTTGCCCCAACTGTCGGCACAGGCACTCTCGCCCACGCAGGTGAAGGTGTATTTTTTATAGTTCTTGTACTGAAGCCCGTTCATCAAGGTGATCATCTGCCCCGGTGTGCCGTAGATCAGGCAGATGTCCGGATTGTCGATGCGGCCCGAGGTGATGGGGGAGGTCACAAGTGCCTCATAGTCGCCGTGAGAGGCGCATGACATCTCGCGCTGATGTTCCGCGCTTCCCTCCAGGTCGCCATACCAGACGCCGTGAAAACGTTTGCCGTCCAGAAATTCCTCGTCGCGGGCGGTGAGGCCGACGACGGCGCCGCATTGCTGACCCATCAGGTTCTTCATGGTGACGCCGATGGTGTAGCCGATCCACCGGCTCTGGCCGACGATCTGGTCGGTCGCCATCAGTTCTCCCTCTTTGGGGCGCCTCAGTCGGGGGATTGCATCCAGATCTGATTCTGAGGCGAAGCGCTTCATGCCGACCGGATTGGTGCGGAGCCTGAGATACTGATTGAGGCCTGCAGTGAGGGCTTTGAAATCATATTCTGTTTCATCACCCCAACAGTTTGCATTTATTGCCATTTCCATCTTCTCCCCGGTGGTTTGTTGTTGGGAGGAGCGTGGCCCTTTGTGCCTCTTGATGCAAGGGGCGCTTTGATTGCGCGAAGAGTGTGCAGGCGTATGCGCAGCGGTGCACATGATCGCTTGTGTGCTTGTTCGCGCGCGCACCTTCTGTGACTCATGCACAACAGTGTGCAAGCAATTTACTCCTTGAGCGGAGCTAAGTGCTTTTTCTCTTGCGCAGGTGTTGACCCTGCGGAATGTCGGGTGTACTCACACGTTCATGACAGTGACACAAACATACCCGGCACAAAAATGGTGCCGCTATTCGTATCAGCATACGTACCCAAGGGACTGGGTCGTCTGCGTATAAGCATGTTCTTGCTTGTGCGACGTCACTTTCAAAGTCCCACCTCATCGGTTGGGGCTTTTTTATTGGCCTCAAACGGCGACCCGATAACAATCGAGAGGCGTTTCAGATGAATTATTTTTCTCATAAAACCCTGAATGCAGCTGCGATTGACGTGTCGGTTGGCTCGTAAAGTTTAGCGCCACCCGCACGTTTTCCGCTTCGGCATTTCTGTGATCCAGGCGCGTGTTCCACGCGCTTCAGCACTCGTGACATTCCCTTTCCGGGTTTGTGTTTACGGTGAAGGCGGACGCACGCCTTCTTGCTGATGCTTGATAATTCGTAATGAAAAGGAGTTTCCGGGCCTTGGGAGCGAACCCTTCTGCTTGCCCGGAGAAAAGATCAATGAACATTGAATTGGAAGCTCGACAAAGTTTGAGTCTGAAACATCCAAGGATGCTGGCTGTGGGCGCGGCAATGCTGCTGTTCCTTTTTCATCGTCTGGGCGTGAGCCCGGTTGATGATTTTTTCGAATGGTTGCTTGTTGTGTTGCCGGCTTTTGAGTTGTCGGGCCTTGTGGGTCTTGCCGCTTTGGTCGCAGACGATGATGGCGACGGGGAAAGCACAGGCGGTCGGTGGGCCGTCAGTGTTTCCGCTCTTCGTTGGTTCGGGTTTGTTGTTGCCGCCAACTGGGTGTTGGCGATCTTCGTGGCCGCCTCTCTCGAGGCTTACGTACGGCTCGGCGGGCCACCTATGGTGATGTTGCCGGTGTGATGCTTAAGCTTGCGAGCGCGGTGCGTGGATGATCTCGCACCGCGTTTTCGCTTTGTGGGCTCAGGCGACCAGGCCGAGCCGCTGTAATTCCTGCCGGATCACTGCTTTGCGGGTTGAGTCTGACGGGTGGGTCGACATGAATTCAGGGGGCGGGGAGCCTCTGCGTTGTGCAGACATGTTGTCCCAGAAGGCTAGCGACTGACGGGCGTCAAAGCCTGCCCGGTGCATGTAGTTGACACCAAGCCGGTCGGCTTCAAGCTCATGGCGACGGGAATAGGGGAGCAGCAGCCCGAACTGAACGCCCAACCCCAAAATCCCAGCAATCTGGGCGCCCCCACGGACGTCACCTGCTTCCAGAGCGACGGCGGCGGCTGTCATGCCAATGCCTGCTGCCATCTGCTGGCTGTAGCGCTCCGCCGCATGGCGGGCGGTGACGTGTCCCACCTCATGGCCCATCACAGTGGCCAGGTGATGATCGTTTTTCATCCGTTTGAAAATGCCGGTATAGAAACCCACTTTGCCGCCGGGAAGAACGAAGGCGTTGGCCTGATCGTCGTCGAAAACGGTGAACTCCCACGGCTGGTTTTGCAGGCCAGCCGATTGCACAATTCGGGAGCCGACATTTTGCAGGCGGCGATTGAGGTTTCGGTCACGCGATATCTTGGTTTGGCGTTTCAGAGAGGTCCAGGAGGCAGCTGCCATTTGCGCGATCTGCCCGTCTGACACAAGCATCAACTGACTGCGCCCGATCGCCTGGTTCTGGACGCACCCAGAGACGGCGACGATGGAACCCGCTGCCAAACCCTGCACGAGCTTTCGCCTGCTCATGATGATTGGTTCTTGATCGAGAAAAGTAATAGTCATGGTTCGCATCCCTCTATGTCTGAGTTGCCGCGCGTCTTTTGTTGACGTTGCACCCCTGCAGCCTGTCTCGTAACAGCTTACTCAAGCTCCCGGTTTTGCCAAGTGGTGGTGGGGTTCTGAAGTCCCCTTTCTTCTTTGAAATAGTTCTAAACTACCTTGTATGTGATGGAAGAAATGCTTATATTCTGTTCAGAAATGGAGGCGACCCATGCAAATAGATATTGGTATTCCCGAAGCTGACCGGACACGTATTGCGGCTGGTTTGACACGCGTTCTCGCGGACACCTACACGCTTTACCTGAAGACCCATAATTACCACTGGAATGTGACGGGTCCGATGTTCAACACGCTGCACACCATGTTCGAGGTTCAGTACAACGAGCTGTGGATGGCGGTGGATGAGATTGCAGAGCGCATTCGGTCGCTCGGCGAGTATGCGCCGGGCAGTTACAAAGCCTATGCCGACCTCACCTGCATTGAGGAAGACGCAAGCGTCCCCAAAGCTGAGGCAATGATTGCCAATCTGGTGAAAGGGCACGAAGCAGTTGCTCGCACGGCGCGGGAGGTTTTCCCCCTGGCCAGCGAGCCTGGTGACGAGCCGACAGCCGACCTTCTGACCCAGCGTATGCAGGCGTCGGAGAAGACCGCCTGGATGTTGCGCTCTATGCTTGAAACCTGAGGTTCCATTCGAAAATCAGCTCCGTTCACAAAACTGAGAGCCGGCAGAGGGGCAGATCGCCAGAAGGTGATTTGCCCCTCATGCGTTTTGGGTGAAAGCTGGCCTCGAATAGATTGGAGAAAGACCGTGCTCATCAAGAACCGTCGTCGTTGGGAAATTTCTGAGAATGAAGTCACCTCGGAGAGTATTTTCTTCAATCGTCGTCGATTTTTGAAGACCAGCGGGCTTCTGGTTGCGGGTATAGGCACCGGTCTTGTGGCAGGGTGTGATGATGGGGCGGAGGCGGAAACCGTGCGTGGGGCGCTGAGTGACCCCAACGCCGCGCGCTACCCCGCACCCCGCAATGCGAACTTCACGCTCACACGGGAGATCAGCCGCGAAGAGGTGACGTCGCGCTACAATAACTTCTATGAGTTTGGCAGTCACAAACGCATTTCCGGCGCGGCGCAGGCGCTGGAAATCCGACCGTGGCAGGTGGTGATCGATGGGGATGTGGATGAAGTTCTCACCCTGGACGCAGATGACCTGATCGCGCGGATGCCGCTGGAAGAACGGCTCTACAGACATCGGTGTGTTGAGGCATGGGCGATGGCGGTTCCATGGACCGGATTTCCGGTCGCGGAACT
>CAZFHW010000210.1:0-3926 GCA_964518885.1 uncultured Parvibaculum sp.
ATATAAGCCGCCATCAAAGAGGTCCGGTTGTTGTTAAGTCTGGGGCAGAAGAGCCCAAAGGTTGGATGCAGAGTCTATCTGATCCGCGTGAAGGGCCCAATAGCGGATCGCGCAAGAAGCGGTGATCGTACCCACAAAGGCAATCATGGTTGCTACCGGGCATCCGGTGCGTTCTCTGCTTTGGCAGGATCAACCCACCAGGTGTCGATCACACCTCGACTGTCTGGCATGGCTGCCCCGCGCCCATAGGCAGGTGCCGCCTCGGGTCGTGCGAACACGTCCCAGAAGGCCAGATTGTGGGCCGCCTTGAACCAATGGGGGACCCAATAAAACCCGGATCGCAAAACCCTGTCGAGGGCCCGGGCCGCTATCACCTGGTCTTCGCGGGTTGCCGCTGCAATCACCTTTTCAGCCAGCGCGTCAATCGCGGGATTGGCGATGCCTGACAGGTTGGAGCTGCCGGGCAGGTTGGCGGATGTAGAGCTCCAGTAATTTCGCACCTCCACACCGGGGGTTGCTGCGACCGAAAACCGCCGCGTCATGATATCGAAATCAAACGTCTTCACGCGCTCCTGAAATTCCGCTGAGTTAACCGGTTTGATGCGGGCCTCAATACCCAGTTGCACGAGGTTGGCCTGAAAAGCCGCAATCACGCGCTCAAATGTCGGGCTATCATTGAGAAATTCGATGGTGAGGGCGGCACCCTGGGCGTTGCGGCGTTTACCGTCCACAATGATCCAGCCCGCCGCGTCCAGCAGGTGACCCGCCTGGATCAGCAGACGCCGGTCCTTGCCCGATCCATTGGAAACAGGAGGTTCGATGGCGGTGTCAAAAACGCGAGGCGAAAGGGCGTCGCGGAAAGGCTCCAGCAGCGCCAGTTCGCCTGGCGAGGGCATGCCGATGGCGCGCATTGTTGAGTTTTCAAAATAGCTGCCGGTGCGTGCATAGAGATTGTGAAAATGATTGCGATTGGTCCACTCAAAATCAAAGGCGAGGCCGATGGCTTCGCGAACCCGCACATCGGAAAACTGCGCACGTCTTGTGTTCAGGAACCAGCCCTGGGCCCCAGACGGCGTGTCATCTGGGGTGGTGAGCAGCACAACATGCCCGTCCTTGATCGCTGGGAAGTTATATTCGGTCGCCCAGACCTTTGAGGTGAATTCTTCGCGAAACAGATATTCCCCGGCCTTGAAGGCCTCGAACTGGGCGGTGCGGTCCCGGTAGAATTCATAGCGGACGGCATCAAAATTCCAGCGTCCCACATTGACGTTGAGATCGCGTGCCCAATAGTCACTGACCCGCTCATATTCGATAAACCGTCCCTGCTCGAAACGACCCACCCGGTAAGGCCCACTGCCAAGGGGGGGCGTGAGCGTGGTCTCATTGAAAGCATGTGTGGTGTAATAGATTTTGGAAAAAATGGGTAGCTGCGCAATGAGCAGCGGCAGGTCGCGCGTGTGGTCGCCGGTAAAAGTCACTTTCAGTGTGTGAGGCGCAATGGCTTCAGCGTCTGCCAACTCGCGCATGGAGAGCGCGATCAGCGGATGACCTTCTTCTTTCAACAGCATCAAGGAGAAGGCCGCGTCCTCTGCGGTGAGCGGCGTTCCATCATGAAAGCGTGCCTCGGGGCGCAACTCAAACGTGATGCTGTTGCCGTCCGGGGATATGTCTGCAGTTCTGGCAACCAGCCCATAAATCGCGTCAGGTTCATCGCCGGAGCGCGCCATCAGCGTGTCGAAAGTAAGCTCCGCCCCCATCGCGCCATTCCCTTTCAGGATATAGCTGTTGAGACTGTCGAAGGTGAGGGGCGACTGGTTAAAAATCCAGTTGGGGCCGATCTGCGAAAACGTGCCGCCCTTTGGCGCCTCCGGATTGACATAGGAGAAGTGTGCAAAGTCTGTGTCGTATTTAAGGTCGCCAAAAATCGATAGACCGTGAGACGGCTCTGCCTGGGCGAGGCCGGGCAGAGCCAAAGACAGGCAGACCGCAACAAGGGCAGTGCTAAACCCCCGCATTAATTTGCACTCGCATCGGCATTGGTTTCGTCACCCGTGTGCCACCAGATGGCCGGAAAGCCATTGCCATACCCCGGTGTTGGTTCGGGATAGGCAATGCGGTTCCACAAGGCAGCACGCGTATAGGGAATATGCCATTGCGGTACAATGTAGTGGCGCCACAAAAGCACCCGGTCGAGCGCATGGGTCGCGGTAACAAGAGCGTCGCGGTCTTTAGCAAAAATCACAGCGTCAATCAGGCCTTCAATGACCGGGTCACAAATCCCTATCGTGTTGCGCCCCCCTTTTTGGTCTGCAGCCGCACAGCCCCAGAATTCGCGTTGCTCGTTTCCCGGAGACAGAGATTGCCCAAAGGACCCGATGACCACATCGAAATCAAAATTGTCGAGGCGGTTTTGGTATTGGGAGGTATCAACAATGCGAATGGACCCGGTGATGCCAAGTTTCTTCAGGGTTTGCAGGTAGGGCTGTACCACCCGTTCGAATGTGGGTGACACCAGGAGAAACTCAATTTTGAATGCTTCGCCTGTTTCATTGTTGACGAGAATACCGTCCCCGTTCACGCCCCAGCCGGCCTCCGTCAATAGTCGGGTGGCGGTTCGCAGGTTGGCGCGATTGCTGCCGCTGCCATCTGTCGAAGGGTTTGCATAGGCCTGAGTGAACAAGGTGTCAGGCAACTGGTCGCGGAACGGTTCCAGCAGAGCAAGTTCTTCTCCCACAGGCAGGCCGCTTGACGATAGTTCGGAATTGTCAAAATAGCTGTCGGTGCGCACATACTGTCCATAAAACAGTGTCTTGTTGGCCCATTCAAAATCGAAAGCGAGGTTAAGCGCTTCACGAACCTGGGCGTTGGCAAACCGTGCACGTCGCAGGTTCATAACAAAACCCTGCATCGGCTCCGGGGTGAGGGTACGAATTTCTGCAAGTCGCACGCGGCCCTGCTCAACGGCGGGGAAATCATAAGCCGTGGCCCAGTCCTTGGATGAATTTTCAAAACGAACATCGACCTGATTTCCCTTGAAGGCCTCGAGCGCAATGGTGTTGTCGCCGAAATAGTCAAAGCGGATCTGATCAAAATTGTGAGTGCCGATATTCACATTGAGGGTGGCACCCCAATAGTCCGCCACGCGCTCATAGGTCACAGAGCGCGGGGCGTTGACGTCGGAAATGCGGTACGGCCCGCTACCAAGCGGTGGCTCCAGTGTGGTTGCAGAAAAATCCCGGTCCGCCCAGTAGTGTTGGGGAAGGATCGGCAATTGGCCGACGATGAGCGGAAGCTCCCTATTGCCGGAGATTGCGAAGTTGAACCGCACTTGGAGAGGAGAGAGCTTTTCAACACTCTCCACATCGGCGTAGTAGGCATTGTAGAAAGGGAGGTTGGCGGTCAGTGTTTCGAATGTCCAGATCACATCCTCCGGCGTTACGCGCTCTCCATCGTGCCAGCGCGCGGTGGGGCGCAGCGTGAAGGTGACGGAGGAGTAATCGTCGGGATGAGACACGCTCTCTGCCAGCAGGCCATATTCGCTCCCCGCTTCATCAAGCGCGCCAACCAACAGTGTGTCATAGATAAAGGTGACCCCAGCGGCGGCTCGACCTTTCACAATGAAGGGATTGAGACTGTCAAAACTACCGATCTGGCCATAGCGAAGCTTGCCGCCTTTGGGCGCGTTCGGGTTCACATAGTCAAATCGCTCAAAGCCCTGGTCGTAGGCGAGGGACCCAAAAAGGGAGAGGCCGTGAAGCTCTTCTTCGGCAAGCGCAGGGCTCGCACCGACAAGAGGGCTTGCGCTGATAAGAAAGCCAAGCAGCACAATTGCGCTTCGCTTCACCATGCCGCTTCGTTTCTTTAACACCACCAGACACCTCCCACACGTAACGATCTTGAGGCCACCATTCGACGGGGGAATTGTG
>CAZFHW010000211.1:0-3896 GCA_964518885.1 uncultured Parvibaculum sp.
GTGACGCTAGAACCACGTCGCATATGTCGTCGCGGACTTCCGTCACGTCCAGAGGGACCCCTTTTCATGACGTACCCAATAAAACGGCCCGGCCGGAGCATCGCGAGCGTCCTTGTCGTAGCAAGCAGCCTGATCGCCCTGCCTGCCTGGGCTGCCGATATTCGAGTTGAAATCAATCAGTCGCGGCTGCACCAGCTTAGCCGAGCGGCATCAACCGTGATCGTCGGCAATCCTGCAATCGCCGACGTTTCCGTGACCAACGCGAACACACTGGTTGTTTTTGGTCGCTCCTATGGCAAAACCAACCTCATTGCCCTTGATGCCGCGGGTCGACAAATTGCCAATTTCAATATCAACGTCACACCGACCCAGGCAGCGGCCTTGACGCTCACCCGGGGAACTGGCGAGTACACTTACAATTGCGCGCCGCAATGCGTCCGCGTCATCAATCCAACTGATGTCACGGAGGCGACCGACGCGTTGCTCTCAACGACAAAAGAAGTCACCGGATATGGCGATCAATCAGCGGGTGGTTACGAATAGGTAGCTTCATTTTGACGGGCACGAAAAAGGGAGCACCCCGAGGAGCGCTCCCTTTTTTTTGTCTCTGTGGTAGCAAGCTACTCGACGTCTACCTGCTCAGGCGAAGGTTGGACAAGTCACGTGCAATTGCCTGAAAGACTGTCTGTAGCTCTTCATTGCTCGGTGAGTTGAAGTAAAGCGACGGGCTGGTTGCACACTCTTCCATCAGATCACGGGTGCCACTATTCGACACCTGGAAGGTGATTGTGTAGAGCCTGATGCCCTCGGCCTTGATGTTTTCACAGACCTCAAGAGTTTTGGGATCCAGCATAGCCTGCGCGGCACTCTTGCTTGTTGTTCCCATGCGACCTTCCGACAAATAGCCATAGGCGGTGTAGTAGGAGCGGTTATGGTTGTTACGCGTTCCCAACACATTCTGACCGTCCGTCAGTAGCACGATCGCCTTGTTCACTTCCGGGTCATCATACATTCTGCCCTCGGTAAACGGCTCGTCAGGCGAGATAACGCGCCAGCCCCAGGCAAGACCAACGGGAATGTGCGTCAGACCACTTGCGTTCATAGCATCGATCTCGTCCAGCAACAGGTCCCGATCATTGGTCAGTGGTGTGAGGGGCCGCATGCCACAGCCGTTCTGCGGGCCGCGTGATGACGAGCTGACCCAGGCGTTGTTATATTTGGCAACGTAACGTTGCCGCGTATCAACATCACCGGAAGTGCCGTCGGACAGATAACTATTGTTGTAGCCCCAGTAGCCGCTGGGTTCATCCGGTGCGAACCAGGGCACCCATTGAGTGTTAGGAGAGCCGGAGCTCGGCGGGGTGTCCAATACATCCAGGGCACCAGGACGCGTTTGCACGCAACCCGGCCAGGAGCGGTTCTGGATATTGTCATAAAGGTCCCAGAGATTTGTACCGGGCGCGAAATTCTCAGCGTGAATGCTGGAGGCGCCTGCCATATCAAGGGCAAATTGAGGAAAGTCGGTCCCGACGTTAACACCGGCAGCAAAGGGAACAAGGCCAACAAGGAGTTTGTCTGGATAGGCATTGTCGCCATAGAGAATGGTGATCAAGCTTTCTGCGGCTGAACGCAGAGCCGCGATTTTGCCGTTTGAGCCCATAGAGCCGGTATTGTCGAGCACCATGACAACCTCCAAGCCCTTGGTCTCCCGTGTCACTTCAATCTCGCTGGCAACATCCATAGTTTGAATGCCAAAAACACCCAGCAATGCGGTAGGCAGCGACGCCGTGGCGGCGAGTGTAATGACATTGTCGGCCATATTGACCGACAGCTCTCCGGGCGCTCCGATCTCGCTCTCTGGGTAATTTGCCTTAAAAAAGCTCTGAGCAAGTTCCATAATCTGGGCTTCGCTCGCACCGGGCGTTCCGGCAACCGCCAACCCCGCAGCATCTAACGCCTGGGTTAGATGCGCTTTGACAAGATAGGCGCGTGACAGGTCAACGCCAGCGCCCGCAGCGGCAACAATTGGCATCATCGCCAACGCAAAAATAACCGCGACATTGCCCTGTCGGTTCTTTTGAAACGCACTCAAGGCTGCAAGCGCTTGCAATGCCCTCACAACCATCAAATCTCTCAACTGGTTCATCATTGCCCTTGCTCCGGTTTGGAACATTTATGGGAATATTCCCACATCGTGCCCGGTGTCCCCCGCGTGACTTTGAGGGCAGGAGACATCGGCAGAATGCCCGGTTGGCTTTAAGCAAGGTTCAAATTGACTGCGGGCATTTGGATAAAATTTGAATGATCCTGCTGTCAGCGGGTTTGTTAAAATTTGAAACAAGTTTCACTGATGTTTGTTTCAAATCGCCACGCGCGAACTGACTGCTCATCAAACAATTCTGGCTATCAATGTGGACAACACGACCGCGTGCAGAATTCTGTGCACTGGTCCCCAAATCACATCTAGCGAGGCATCGTTGTGACCAATATGGGCACGGGCAATAATGAAGGACTTTCCAGTCCGCCGGATAGCTCCGGGGTCGACGACAAAGAGCGCCTTTTCAAAACCGATGACCGAGGCAGCGTGGCTGTCGAATTTGCCCTTGTTTCTCTCCCCTTCTTTGCAATCCTTTTTGCCCTAATCGAAACAACACTCATCTTCTTCGCATCGGTGGGTATGGAAGGGGCGATGGAAGAAGCAGCACGTCTTTTGCGGACGGGTGTGAGCCAGTCCAGTGGCATGACAGCTGAACAGTTTAAAAACGAGATATGTTCACGCAGCCCCCTCTTTTTCGACTGCGACCAAAACCTGATTGTTGATGTTCGCACCTTCGACGATTTTGGGAATGTTGACTTCACCACTCCCTTGGACCCGAACGGCGATCTGGCAAACGATTTTCAGTACAATCCGGGTGGCGCCGGAGATGTTGTCCTCGTGCGTGCCTATTACGTGTGGAATGTCATGACGCCGATAGGGATTGGTCTTGAGAATATGTCAGGGGGCAACCGTCTGCTTACCACCAGCGCTGTTTTCCGCAATGAACCTTTTGGAGAAATATTTTGAGGAAATCACCCCTCATGCCCCGCCTGTGCGCGAAAGCCTTGCATACCTGCCGGTCATTTTTCCGACGGGATGATGGCGCTTCTGCTGTCGAGCTGGCGCTTCTGCTGCCGGTGATGATTTCGTTCTACTTTGGGGCTGTCGAAGTCAGCAATGCTCTTATCGCTGACCGGAAACTCAACAAAACCGGGAGTGCTGTCGCAGACCTTGTGTCCCAATCCATCACCATTGATGACAATCTGATGGCAGATATCTTTCAGGCAAGCTCAGCCATCATGGATCCGTATCAACCTGCGACCCTGACCGTTGTTGTGGCCAGTATTGTCGCCGACGCCGATAATGACACCACCGTCGCCTGGAGCGACGCCCTCCACGGTACCGCGCTCACGGTTGGATCGACGTATGTGCTTCCGGCAGGACTAACCACGCCGGGGAGCAGCGTCATTGTCGCGGAAGCCACCTACACCTACACGTCCCCCATTGGGCAGTACCTGACCGGCGGATTAACTTTTAGTACCCAATACTTTCTGCGCCCCCGACGCACCTCTGCAGTTGCCCGCGTGCAGTAAGATTGCCTCACAACACGTGTTAACTATGTTTGGCAAATCGGGTGTAGCAAAGATGTCTCACCCGTTTTTGTCTCGCATTCACGCCCAGTTCGGCACACCCGGCGCGTCGGGCCGATTCTGTATAGCAGTCGGCTCCTCAACGTAAAATAGGCATTCCTGCCGTGGAGGCGCGATGCCGACGATTTTGTAAGTAGCTGATTTTGTTGCAAAGTTCTGGCGGAGAGAGAGGGATTCGAACCCTCGAGACGGTATTACCGCCTACACGC
>CAZFHW010000212.1:0-3757 GCA_964518885.1 uncultured Parvibaculum sp.
CCACCGAACCGACTACATTAAATCTACAGACATGATGGCTTCATGGTGATGGGCCGTATTGGGTGGTGGGTTACCTACCCACCGCCGCTGCATAAAACTAGCTGCCTTGGCGTTTGTGGCCTCCAGCTCAAACGCCAAAACTGAGGGCGTCCTCTCCCATTTATTTGGGAAGGGGCGCCTTTTTTTGCTTGAGAAAGAAGCTATCTTGCCAAATAATATCACATGATATACTTTAAAATATATCATGTGATATTATTTGGAGATTGAGCCATGGCCGTGAATCGCAGACACCTACTTACTGCGGGTCTCGTCGCAGCAGCAGCTGTTCCCGCGGGATACGTACTCACGCGCGACAACGCCCCGCGCGATGTGGAAGACGACCAGGCCTGGAATGCAGGCCCGGTTCAGCATTTGCTCCCTGCCGCGTCAGCCACCCGCTTCCTCATCAAACTTTCGCTGAATGAGCCGCGCTCTACTCCGCCATCCCTCCTTGTAGACGACACCCTTCACGAGGCAGAACAGAGCGACAGCGTGGGACAGTTTTTCATTTTCGACGTCAAGGGTTTGACCCCCGATACCACCTATCAGTTGCAACTTGTAGACGGGAGCCAAACGCTCACCGACCCTTGGTCGCTCAAAACCTTTCCGGCGCGCCAAACCTCACCTGAGCGCGTTCGACTCCTCGCCTATTCCTGTGCAGGTGGCCCAGATATTTTCTTTGACACCAATCTCGACCCGGCCTTCCTCCACTCCAAAACCAGAAAGCGCCTTCTGGCGCGCGCACTTTCCTTTGCGCCAGACTTTGCTATTGCCAACGGCGACCATGTCTATTGGGACATCAACTCCAAGTTTGGGTGGGCGATGGGGAAATCTCCCATGGCATGGCTAGAAGCAGGTTTTTTTGATCGCGACGAGCCGGTCCTGGGTGGCAATAATGAGCGCATCCTCAAAAAGGCTCTACAACAACAAATCCCAGACCTGTATGGGACGCTCTTTCGCTCAACACCTGTCTTCTTCCTCCAGGACGATCATGACTATTTTGAGAATGACGAAGCGACGGATGAGTTTCGAACTTTCCCTGCCGATCCGTTCATGATCGACGCTGCGCGGGTAACCCAGGACCTCTATTATCCGGAATTTCCCGACACAGACGATCTGCCTGATGCGCTGATCGACCAAACGCGCGACGTTGCGCGCCACTACGGTGCCATCCGGTACGGCGATTTGTGCGAAATCCTGGCATATGACTGCCGACGTCATTTCGACGCGGGACCGGAGGGGTATTTTATCCCCCGCGAGGCCGAGGATTGGATCATTGAACGCACGCTGAATTCAGACGCCGCGCATGTCTTCAATATGCCTTCCACCCCCGTTTTGTGGACAGCAGGGAAATGGGGAGAATGGTATCCTGATATTCAAAATAACCAGGGCGATCTGACGACGGATGTTTCTAAACCGTTTTGGACATCTGCCTGGTTTGAACAGCACAATCGCCTTTTGGCTGCCGCCAGTGCGCGGACGGATCACCTCCCCTTCTTTGTCAGTGGGGACCTGCACGCAACCGGTATGGGACAAATTACAAAGAGCGGTTCGCTCGATCTGAGGGATAACCCGATCATTAGCATCCTTGCCGGAACGCCCGGCACAGGCAACGCTGGATGGCCATCCAACTTTCGTGGACAGACTGCCCGCCCCTCTCTCTCAATTGAAGCTGAGGAATGGGTACCGGCACTCGAAGAGAATGGTTTCTCTCTTTTCGACATCACATCCGACACCGTTTCGGTATCACAATTCCGCTGGTTGCCGCGGGATGGTGAGGATGTGATCGATACGTTAGAACCGTTTGTGGTGAGAGAGTTCAAACGTCCGGCCTAAAACACCTAGACGAGGTTTCGAAAACATTGAAGAGGACAGAGGAGACCATGATCGGCAAACGCGAGCAGAACCGATTGGCGCGCCGACGTACTATCCTCAACGCAGCCCGGAGTATTTTGATCGAAGGTGGTTCCGATGCTTTTGTCATCCGTCACCTTGCGGACACGGCAAAGACCACGCCACGGACGATTTATGCCATTTTCGGGTCAAAGGAGGGTGTGCTTCGCGAACTCTATCTGGAAGTAAGCGCTCTCACTGTCGATTTCACGGAGGGCTCGCCGAAAAACCTCAATCAGATTCTGGATAGCCTGAGAGAAGCCATGGACCGCATTACAGCGGATGCGTCCCTGATGCGCCCGCTGATTTACGCACTGCAATATGCCGGGCTGACCAATGAACGTCTTACAATGGAAGATGATGTGACCGAGGCGCTGTCACACTCGCTGGAAATATGTCGGCTGAGCGGCGAGTTGGAAGACCTTGTCGCCCCACGCATGCTTGCCCGACAGATTGTACTCACGTTTGTTCAAGGCCTTCGCCGCTGGTCACAACAGGGGATGCCCAACGCGTCGCTCCGCCCAGATACATTGTTTGGTATCATCCTCCTGCTCTTGGGTGCAGCAACCCCCGATCACCACCGACGTTTACAACCTCTTCTCAAAGTGCAGCAGGCAAAAATGGTTCAGCTCGACCTGAACTAGTTGCCGGTAAAATTGGCGCTGCGTTTTTCAACAAAATGGGCAACGCCCTCTTTGAAATCGTCACTTGCGAAACTTGATTGCATTTCCGTGTCCGCCATCGCGGTGGAGGAATTGAAATCCTGAAACAATGACTTGTAGACCTGACGCTTCATGACGGTGAGAGAACGCGGCGAAACGGTTTCTACCATGTGTTTTGCGTAATCCCTCACTTCCGCCAGCAATGCATTTCCGGGAAACGAACGATTGACCAGGCCAAGACGGGCGGCCTCTTCACCTGTAAATTTCCGAGCTGACATTAGAATATCGAGCGCATTGGCGGACCCGATAAGTTTGGGCAAGAGCCAGGCAATGCCGTGTTCAGCTACCAGCCCCCGCTGAGCGAAAGAGGTTGTGAATTTGGCAATATCGCTTGCAAAGCGCATATCGCAAAACATCGTCATAACCAGACCAATCCCGGCTACGGGCCCGTTGATCGCTGCGATAATGGGCTTGGGGCATTCAAACATATATCCAAACCGCCCCTCAAAATGTTCAAGGACCGATGGGCCCAGATCATTGTCGAAAGAGACCTCCGCCTCCTCCCCCTTTTCGACAATCCGTTTGCGGCCATCTCCTTTGACATCTATTTTTTGCAGCCCCCCCATGTCAGCGCCTGCGCAGAATCCACGACCTGCACCCGTGATAATGACCACCCGTACATCATCATCTTTAGCAGCGTCGTTGACGGCGCGGCGGACACTGTTCTCCATCGTCGCCGTCCAGGCATTGAGCTTTTCCGGCCGGTTCAGCGTGATTGTCGCGACGTGGTCCGCAACGTCATAAAGTATCTCATCATAGGTGCTCATTTCGTTCTCCCCTATCCCTGTCAACCGATTGTGGCATTCCTTGGTGTTTGCTTTAACCTATCATCTCAGGTGCCCGCAGAAGGCACAAGCAACAGAATGAACCGGGGGATGACATGAGCGGATACAGCCAAATTCTTGTGGATAGGCCTGCAGACGGCGTCTCGCGGATCACCCTCAATCGCCCGGATGCCATGAACGCCTATACGACGGTGCTCTGCGAAGAGGTCGCCGGCGCTGTTGAACGCTACCTGCGTGACGATGAAACCCGCGCGTTGATCATAACCGGCGCCGGTCGCGGGTTTTGCTCTGGTGGCGACATAAGCGGGAACGGCGACG
>CAZFHW010000213.1:0-3754 GCA_964518885.1 uncultured Parvibaculum sp.
CTGGAAACACTTGCGTTATTTTGTCGTGTTTCCGGACGGAAAACCGGTTCCCACTTTTCCTGGAAACACTTAATACCAATAAGGATAGCGGTAGCGCTGATGGGGCCAGCGCCAGGGGCCGAAAGCATTACGCTGTGTATTGTTGAGGGCTCTGGTTCTTGCTTCCTGCGCACGGATTTCTTTTAGACGCAAAAGGCAATCGGCAAATCCTTCTGTTCCCGGATTAAACCCCAGGCTTGAGCACTCCGTATTATCTGTAGTGCGTTGGGTTTCTGCCCGGGCTGCACGCTCCTGGGGTGTGCTGCAAGCAGCCAGCAACAACAGCAGAGCTATGCTTGCAATGAGCTTTGTCTGTTCCATCGCTTAAAGCCCAATGCCAATGCCGATCCCAACGCCGAAGCTTGGATTGTTGGGTTCTTTTTGTGCTGCGCGGATTTCTTTCAGCTTGAGGCGGCAATTTCCATAGGCCTCTGTTCCTTCTTCGAAGCCAAGGTCGAGACAGTGATGGAGGTCGGTGCGATCAAGCAGGGCTTGTTCGCGGGCGCGGTCTGCAGGACTTGCGCAGGCAGCAAGCAAGAGGCCGGTGAGGATAAGCAGCGAAAGGGGGGCAAAGCGGGTCATGTAAGTCTCCGATGAACAGGCAGATTTTAAGCATACTCGAAAACAGACTCGCCTTAAGTCACGCTTTGCGGCACACTCAAATGTTCCTATTTTGTTCTATTTCTTAGAGAGATTTTGGCAGCTTTCAGCGGGTTGGTGATGAGGCGAGTGCGGAGATCAGAAAAACGGGTCTTGTCGATCTGGGTGCCAGACTGGCCGGTGCACCGCCTTGTCCGGGCAAGCGGTCTTGATGGCACACAGCCCCTGGCACTTCGGGCCTCCCGGCAGGGTGGGGAGCGTGTTGTGGCTTTGAACGATGCAGCACGGGCGCTCGGTGTCTCTCGGGGGCAGCTATTGGCTGATGCTTTGGCGGTGGCGCCGGGCCTGAGGGTGCATGAAGCAGATGTGCACAGTGATGCCCGGATGCTGAAGCAGGTGAGTGACTGGTGTGGTCGTTATACGCCGTGGACTGTGCCGGACCCTGCCTCCATGCATGAAGAGCCCGATGGCATTCTTCTCGATATTGCGGGCTGTGCTCATCTGTTTGGAGGAGAGGCGCGCATGGCTGCCGATATTGTGTCGCGCTTTGCCGGGTTTGGTTTTCCGGCTCGTGTCGGCATTGCGCCCTGTCCGGGAGCCGCCTGGGCGATTGCACGCTATGGCACCTCTGCTGGGGGGCGAGCGGTTGCCCTCATTGCAAAAGACCAGGTGGCTGCGAGCCTTGATCCTTTGCCTCTGGCGGCTCTTCGGATCGGCATGTCCATGGTGGATGATCTGGCCCGGTTGGGGGTGAAGCGGATAAGCGACCTTCGCAAGCTTCCGCGTGCTCCGCTGGTCGCGCGCTTTGGCAAGGTGCTGGCGGAACGTTTGGATCAGGCATTGGACCGGGCGGCCGAACCGGTGTCGCCCGATGTGCCACTGGTGGTGTTTCGCACACGTCGGACATTTGCTGAAGGGCTCATGGTATTGGCCGACATCGAGCAGGCCATTCGGCTTTTGAGTGACGATATGGTGCCTCTGCTGAAGGGTAGTCAACAAGGGGCCCGAGCCTTGCAGCTCCATTTGTTTCGTACCGATGGTGTGCGGATCGAGGTGCAGGTTGGCACAAGTGGTCCAAGTGATGATGCGGCACATCTTGCAGCGCTTTTTTCAGAACGGCTGACAGGGTTTGGCCATGATCTGGAAATAGGACTTGGTATTGAGGCCATGGTCCTCACCGTGACGGCGGCTGACCCCCTCACACCAGCCCAGGCCGATATGACGGAGGCAAAGAAGATCCGGCTGAAACGACGCCCGGCTGATTTGGGCTTTCTTGTTGATCGGTTGGGAAACCGGTTGGGCTTTGAACGGGTGGGACGGTTTGAACCGCGCGAGAGCCATATGCCAGAGCATGCGGTTGTTTTTATCCCCGCGATTGCCGGTATTCGTCCATTGGAGGAAGATCGGGAACCCCATGACTGGCGCATGGAAGAGAGGCAGAGAATTGGCCGCCCCTTGCGCATGTTGCTGTGCGCCGAGCCTGTGGAAGCCATTGCCGAAGTGCCTGACGGGCCACCCCGTCAGTTCCGCTGGCGGCGGGTGACTTATCATGTGGCCAGGTCAGAAGGACCCGAGCGGATTGCCCCGGAATGGTGGCGCCAGCGCAGACCCGCGCATGTGCGGGACTATTACCGGGTCGAAGATAAAGAGGGTCGGCGCTTCTGGCTGTACAGGGATGGGTTGCTGGGTCGTGAAACAGATACGCCTCAATGGTATGTGCATGGTGTGTTTGGATGAGCACTTTTGCGGAACTGGCCATCACCAGCAGTTTCAGCTTTCTGCGGGGCGCGTCACACGCCGATGAGCTGGCGAACACCGCCAAGGAGTTGGGGTTGAGCGCTATCGGGGTGGCGGACCGGAATAGTTTTGCCGGGATTGTGCGTGCGCATAAAGCTGCGAAGGAGATAGGACTACGCTTTCTGCCCGGTGTCCGTCTCATCACCCAAGATGGATTTGAAGTGATTGCCTATCCGCAAAGTCGGGACGCTTATGCACGGCTTTGCCAACTTCTGACACTTGGTAACCGACGGGCGCCCAAGGGGGACTGTTATCTCACTCTTGTCGACATTTATTCCCATGGTGAGGGGCAATGTTTCATTGTCATGCCGCCCCTTATTCCAGAGCCGTCTTTTTTGTCTTCTCTTGGAGAGCTTGCTGCCCGGTTTCCAGACAATGTCTGGCTTGGGGTGAACCGGCTTTACAACGGTGATGATGCGCGGCGGTTTCAACAGTTTTTGGATATTTCTGATGGAGCCCGCGTGCCTCTCGTGGCGACGAATGATGTGCTCTATCACGTGCCGGAACGTCGACGTCTGCATGACATCATGACGTGTATTCGCGAACACTGCACCATTCGGGACGCTGGCTTTCGGTTGGAAGCCAATGCGGAGCGTCACCTGAAAGACGAGCGGGAAATGCTCCGGATATTTTCAGGGTTTGAGACCGCCGTGGCGGAAACGGAAAGGATTGTTGAGCGCTGTTCTTTTTCGCTTGATGAACTGGCTTATGAATATCCTGACGATGTGTTTGATGATGAATTGTCCCCTCAAGCGCTTCTGGAGAAACTGACGTGGGAAGGGGTTGCGGCCAAATTTCCGGGTGGCATCTCCGAAAAACTGCGCCAGACCCTGACCCATGAGTTGGCGCTGATAGAGCAGCTGAAATTCGCGCCCTATTTTCTCACGGTTTACGACATTGTTCGCTTTGCCAATGAGCAGAAAATTCTTTGTCAGGGGCGGGGGTCAGCGGCCAATTCGGCGGTTTGTTATTGCCTTGGTATTACGGCTGTTGATCCGACCGAAATTGATCTTCTGTTCGAGCGGTTTATCTCAGCCAACAGAAATGAACCGCCGGATATTGACGTCGACTTTGAGCATGAGCGGCGTGAGGAGGTCATTCAATACATCTATGAGAAATACGGCCGGCATCGGGCGGGGCTTGCCGCCACGGTGATCACCTTTCGCGCGCGCAGTGCCATTCGTGAAGTTGGCAAGGCGATGGGACTGTCGGAGGATATTGTTGGGGCGATGGCACGCATGACCTGGGGCTGGTCGTCGAAGGGTATTGCGGCAGAGCAGGTGCGTCAGGCTGGGCTTGACCCGGACAATCAATTGAT
>CAZFHW010000214.1:0-3705 GCA_964518885.1 uncultured Parvibaculum sp.
AGCCCCCACGCCACAGCGAGCTGGAAGGCAGGCGGCGTGGTGAAGGTTACGAACTGGTGCGCTTTGTTCACCAGCGCGAGCAGGTCGGGTGCGGCGGTCACATACCCGACTTTCCAACCGGTGAGTGAAAAACTCTTGCCCGCCGAAGCAATACGCACGCACCGGTCCCGCATGCCTGGCATCGCCATCATTGTTTGATGCGCCTTGCCGGAAAAAACGAGATGCTCATAGACCTCATCCAGGATGACATAAGCATCATATTTCAATGCCAACTCAGCAATCGCGCCCAACTCCTCGTGGGTAAACACCTTGCTCGTTGGGTTCATGGGCGTGTTGACGACGATAAGTTTGGTCTTGTCCGAGAACGCCCTTGCCAGAGCATCCGTGTCGAGCGCCCACTTGGGAGCCTCCAGCGCGACAGTTACCGCTCTGGCGCCGGTCGCCTCCACCATGGGCAGATAACTATCGTAGAAGGGCTCAATGAGAATCGCTTCATCGCCCGGGTTGAGCAGCGCCAGGAAACAGTCCGCTAGAGCCTCTGTCGCACCAGAAGTCACCAGGACTTCGCTTTGCCAATCCACCGCCAGGTCGTAGAAGTGATTGTCGTGGTCGGCTACCGCCTGCCGAAGGGCGGGCAGCCCCATGGAGGGTGGATACTGGTTTGGCCCTTCCATGACGATCTGAGCGGCTCTTTGGCGCAATTCCACCGGCCCCTCGTCGTCCGGAAACCCCTGTCCCAGATTTATCGCCCCATGCTGGGTCGCCAGGGCTGACATGGTGCTGAAAATTGTCGTTCCCAATGCCGCAAAAACCCGGTTTCCTGGTCGCATACCGCCCCCTATATCACTTCTCAGTTTTGTTGCGCGCAGCATTTCAGAGGTGCAGACCGGACACAATGGCGGCCGGGGCGTGCCAACGTGCCATGATTGCGACGCGCACCCTCGATTTGCCTATTTTTTAGCTTCTTTGCCTATTTTTTCATCTATTAGGTTGCTCCGAAAATAGGCAAAAGAGCTCCCCCCTCCTCTTATCTATTTGTTTCTATTCAGGCTTTCGCTATAACCCTTGCTGGCACGGCTTGTGCTTTTGTAAAGTCACAGCGGCACGCTGGCGTGTCGAAATTAACTTTGCCGGATGGGAGACAGATCAGCTGTTTCGCAGGCATCAGGAAACGACAGACGATGAAAAAAATTGAGGCGATCATCAAGCCGTTCAAGCTCGACGAAGTGAAAGAAGCACTACAGGAAGTCGGGTTGCAGGGCATTACCGTGATCGAGGCAAAAGGCTTTGGCCGTCAAAAAGGGCATACCGAACTTTATCGTGGTGCCGAATATGTGGTCGATTTTCTCCCAAAAGTGAAAATCGAGGTGGTACTAGAAGACGAAATCGTGGAAAAAGCGGTTGAAGCTATTCAGAATGCCGCCCGGACGGGGCGCATCGGCGACGGCAAGATATTCATCTCAACCGTTGAAGAGGCAATCCGCATCCGGACCGGTGAAACTGGAACGGAAGCCATCTAGACCGCAATGTGGTGGAGAGGCTACCGCAGTCCTATAAAAACAAGGCAGGCGTTCGCCAGCCACTCTTGAAGAAAACAGCAGGGAAAGAAAATACAATGGCCGATGCCAACTCTGTCTTGCAGATGATTAAAGACAAAGACGTAAAATACGTCGACCTTCGCTTCACCGACCCACGCGGCAAAATGCATCACGTGACGTTCGACCTCAACTTGGTTGACGAGGACTTCTTTAATGAAGGTCAGATGTTTGATGGATCGTCAATCGCGGGCTGGAAGGCGATCAATGATTCCGACATGGTCTTAATGCCGGACTGCGAGACAGCCACCATTGACCCCTTCTATGCACAGACCACACTTGCGATTTTCTGTGACATTGTTGAGCCCAATACGGGTGAGCTTTATGAGCGCGACCCTCGCGGCACCGCGAAACGCGCCGAAGCATATCTGAAAAGCACAGGCATCGGCGACACGATCTATTTCGGTCCCGAAGCCGAGTTCTTCGTGTTTGACGATGTTCGCTTCTCTACAGACCCCTACAATACCGGCTTTGCGCTGGATAGCATTGAGTTACCAACCAATACCGGCACCGACTACGATATGGGCAATCTCGGCCATCGCCCCCGCAACAAAGGTGGCTATTTTCCCGTTAATCCAATCGACAGTGCACAGGATCTGCGGTCAGAAATGCTCTCCGTCATGGCGGAAATGGGCGTCGAAGTTGAAAAGCATCACCATGAAGTGGCAGCCGCACAGCACGAGCTGGGCATGAAATTCCAGTCACTCACCAAGGTTGCTGACCATTTACAGATTTACAAATACGCAATCCACAATGTGGCGCACGCATTTGGCAAATCGGCCACTTTCATGCCCAAGCCGGTCTTTGGCGACAATGGCACAGGCATGCATTGCCATCAGTCGATCTGGAAAGATGGCAAGCCTCTTTTTGCAGGCAACGGTTATGCGGACCTGTCAGAAATGTGCCTCTACTACATTGGTGGCATTCTGAAGCACGCGAAGTCGCTCAATGCCTTCACCAACGCCTCCACCAACTCCTACAAGCGTCTGGTGCCAGGTTACGAAGCTCCTGTGCTGCTGGCCTACTCCGCCCGCAACCGCTCCGCTTCCTGCCGTATCCCTCATGGATCGTCACCGGCTGCCAAACGCATTGAGATCCGCTTCCCCGATCCAACCGCCAACCCTTATCTCGCTTTCTCCGCGATGATGATGGCCGGCCTTGATGGCATCGAGAACAAAATCCATCCCGGTGAGCCAATGGACAAGGATCTGTATGCCTTGCCACCAGAAGAGCTGGCCGACATTCCAACGGTAGCGGGTTCACTCCGCGAAGCTGTGGAATGCCTGGACGCAGACCGGGACTACCTGAAGAAGGGCGATGTGTTCACTGACGAGCAGATCGACTCTTACATCGAACTGAAGATGGAAGAAGTCACGCGGTATGAAATGACACCGCACCCCGTCGAGTTCGACATGTACTACTCCGTCTAAGACGGGTTCACATAACAACGAAAAGGGTCAGCCGTTTTGCTGACCCTTTTTTGTGCGTACAAAGCCCCTCCCAAATGAACATATTTTTATTCCGCCTACTGATTTTATCATCCGTGCAAAACTAGGTCAGCAATGCAGACTCATGCGTGCGACAATCCGCCCACTGCACGTTTTCGTTGACACGAAGCCGATTTCTTGCTACAAAGTTAATGCACAAATCAGAAGGAGGTTTCGAAGATGGCCCCACCTACGAGGCGTAGCGTAGCTTGAAGAGAGATGTTTCTGAGACAGCAGTCTCGAAGAGACTGATGCATCCAACAACTTCAAGTGGTGAGATTTTAATAAATACATTGAAACGTAGAGTCCTGACGACGTGTGTGTATACGCAGCCTAGACGCAAAGGATTTTAGGCCAGATAGCGCAACACATACCTTTAGCCAAAGCTGCATGCGCAGCGTCGGTCTCTAAAGACATACGATGAAAAGCCCGGCTCTTTAGCAGGGGCAAGTGCCAAAAAGCACACAAAGCAACCCCGTCCCAGGTCGCCGACCTGAGGAGATCGGGGTTGCGTCGTTTGAGCTCCCTGCTCCCCCCAAGTACAAATCGAATCAGCATCCACACCTCTATTCACAACCGGGCACGGGTGCTGCCGCATTATGATCGTCAAATGGGAAGACGTT
>CAZFHW010000215.1:0-3694 GCA_964518885.1 uncultured Parvibaculum sp.
TGATCATGGAAGGCGCAATGCCGTGGGACGTGGACCGCGTTCTCTTCGACTTCGGTCTGCCCATGGGCCCGTTTGCCATGTCCGACCTGGCTGGCCTCGACATTGGCTGGAACGAGAAAACCTCAAACCCGGACGGCGTGCTCCGCGACCGTCTGGTGGAGATGGGCCGGCGTGGTCAGAAGACCGGCAAGGGCTTCTACGATTATGACGAAAGCCGCAAGGCCACCCCGTCCAAGGAAGTGGAAGACATCATCATCGAGTTTTCCGAAAAGACCCAGAACAAGCGACGCGATGTGAGCGACGATGAAATTCTGGAACGCTGCATCTATCCGATGATCAATGAGGGCTTCAAAATCCTGGAAGAAGGCAAAGCGATCCGCGCAAGCGACATCGATATTGTCTGGATCAACGGCTATGGCTGGCCTGTCTACCGGGGTGGCCCCATGTTCTACGGCGCCCACATCGGCCTCGACAAAGTGCTCGCCAAAATGAAGGAATTCGAAGCCGCCTACGGCGAAGCCTTCAAGCCCGCCGCCCTGTTGGAAACAATGGTCGCCGACGGCAAAACCTATGCAGAGATGGGCTACTAAGCGTTAGTCACATCACAGATAAAATCAGGGCGCTGGGGAAACTCAGCGCCCTTTTTTGACACGAAAACGTCCACATACATTAACCACCAGATATCGCTCGTTTGCATGAGCCCTTGACGCCCCTCCTGAAAAAACCAATGATTTCACCAGGTGCCAACACTTTCTTGGAATGACAGGTACTCAAGTTCACCTCAGTGCTCTAGAATCAGCGGAGTAGAAAATTCAAGAATGCTAGTGATGCCCGACATTAATCCTGAAATTCTCGTATGGGCTAGACTCTCGGCAGGCCTTTCCATGGGAGAGGCTGCGGGAAAAATTGGTCTAAAAGAAACCAAAAAACTCGCGCCTGCTGAACGGCTCATGCTGCTTGAGCAGGGAGACGTTAGTCCAACACGACCGCAACTCGTTAAAATGGCTGCTGCATACCATCGTCCTCTGTTGGCTTTTTATCTACAACACCCTCCACAACGCGCCGATCGGGGAGAGGATTTCAGGACGTTACCTGCAGGAAACTATACGTCCGAAAATGCTCTAATTGATGCGCTTGTACGCAATGTAAGGATGCGGCAGAGCATCATTCAAGCCACCCTCAAGGAAGAAGGCGAAAGCGAGGCTCTTGTAAATATTGGTTCTATGCGCATCGCAGATGGTGTAGCAGCAGTCACAACCTCCATTGTTGAAAAGTTGCATTTCAACCTAAATGACTTTCGAAGTCAGCCTCGCCCAGAAGATGCATTCAAGTTTCTTCGGAATTTAGTCGAAAGCAGCGGTGTTTTCGTATTGTTGATGGGAAATCTTGGCAGTCATCACACTAGCATCAGCGTTCAACTCTTTCGCGGGTTCGCTATTGCCGATGAAATCGCCCCAGTCGTTGTAATAAACGATCAAGATGCCAAAACAGCCTGGTCGTTTACGCTCCTGCATGAACTCACCCATTTGTGGCTAGGACAGACTGGCGTCAGTGGAGCCAATGCAGAAGCGAAAGTTGAGAAATTCTGTAACGACGTAGCAAGCCAAATACTGCTTCAAACAAACGAGCTAACCGAATTTTCTGATGCTGCACTCACACGCACAGCGCTAACAACCCACATTGCTGAATTTGCACGCGGTCGCCATCTCAGTCAATCGATGGTCGCATACAAACTCTACCGAGAAGGTTTTATTGATCATGATAGTTGGGCATCGCTATCGGCTTTGTTCCGAAATCAATGGATTCAAAATAGGAACAATGTGCGTGAACAGTCGAGAGAAGCTGAAGGTGGCCCAAACTATTATGTAGTCAAAAGACACAAAGTTGGCCCAAGTCTAATACAGTTTGCCAAGCGAATGCTCGCAGAAGGTGCCATCACAACTACGAAAGCTGGAAAAGTCTTAGATGTAAAACCGCAGAATGTTCATCAACTAATATCAGCAAGCAACGGCGCCCTTAAAACTGGCCATGCATTGGACAACTGATGCTGTACCTAGTTGACGCAAATGTACTCATTGATGCTCATCGAGATTTCTACCCAATTGATAGAGTTCCCGAATTTTGGGAATGGCTTGAGCATCATGGCAACGACGGGAACATTCGTATTCCTCTAGAAATTTACGAAGAAATAAAAAGTGGGAATGACGCGCTGACCGCGTGGATTAGACAAAAAGAAATTACTGAAGCACTACTTCTCAAAGAAGACGCAGATCCGGGACGGGTAGCCGATGTTGTAAACAACGGCTACGGTTCCGATCTCAATGACATTGAAATCGAAAAAATAGGCCGGGACCCGTTTTTGATATCCTATGCCACGGTCGATCTTAGCCAGCGCTGCGTTGTTACCACTGAAGCATCCAGACCATCAGCTCAAGGTGCAAACCGCAGAATTCCTGATGTTTGCACTGACTTAGGCGCGTCTTGTTGCAATACGTTTGAGCTCACTCGACAGCTAGATTTCAGTACGAGCTGGAAGACAAAAATAGGATTGTGACAACCCATCCTCACTCCTTCACTGCCCTCAGCGTATACATGAAGGGCAGGTTGGTGCGGTCCTTTGGCATGCCGTAAAGCCCGTTCCCGCGTTCTTCCAGAAAGTCCCAGCCCTTCACCATTGTCTCATCATGCTCGGTAAGCTCCGTGATGCGGAGCCCGGCCTTGATGAGCGCGGTGATGACAACACCCAGTGAATGGTTCCACTGCACCGTGTCATTGTTCTGGGTCCGCGCCGTCTCATCCGCATACGACCCGGCCTCCGTCATCGCCAACCCCTCAGACGGTGTGAAATAGTCGTAGCCCGGTTTGAACGCGTCATCCCAGATCCATTCCAGCGGATGAAACTCCACAAAATAGAACTCACCACCGGGCTTGAGCAGGTCCGCCACCACCTGCGCCCAGGTGTCGATATCCGGCAGCCAGCAGATCGCCCCGATGCCGGAGTAAACAATGTCATATTGGCGGCCCAGCACTTTCGCCGCGTCATACACATCGGCGACGACGAACTTTGCCTCCACCCCGATCTCCGTGGCGATAGCACGCGCCGCCTGGATCGCGGGGTCGGAAAAATCGAGCCCCGTCACCTCTGCGCCTGCGCGCGCCCACGACAGCGTGTCGAGACCAAAGTGACATTGCAGATGCACAAGCTGCTTGCCCGCCACATCGCCCACCGCCTCCAGCTCCCCGTGCACAAGCGAATTGCGCCCGGCCTTGAAGCCCTCAACGTCATACATGTCCGAGCGCACATGAGACGGCACGCGCTCGTTCCAGCTCGCTTTGTTCAGCTCCCGCCATTTATCCGTCATCGCCTGCTCTCCCCAACGCCGCACTGTCACTCTCGGACTTGATCCGAGGGTCCATGCAGCATCACACATTCCCCTGGATGCTCGGGTCAAGCCCGAGCATGACAGTGGGGAGAGGGCAAACAAAAAGGCCCGGACGCTTGTTGCATCCGGGCCTCTTGAACTCAATGGGTTGAAGATCAGGCGACGAACTTCTGCAGCCGACCTTTGATGATGGCTTCTGCGTCGCGCACCATGCCGCCCACCAGGTCCTCACAAGAAGGAATGTCATGGATGAGACCGACAACCATGCCACAGCTCCAGGCTCCGGCTTCCATCGTGCCTTCCTGCATGAT
>CAZFHW010000216.1:0-3680 GCA_964518885.1 uncultured Parvibaculum sp.
ACCTTGCGATCCGCTCAACAGGTGTTTGTGGCACGTGCACCAGTAACTCGGTCTATTTTGACAATGCGGTGCCGTTTCCCATGACGCGAATGTATACGAAAGGCATTAGTTTCCACACGTCCCGTGTCCATGCGCGCGTGGTCTTGCCAGAGGTGATCCACGACGTGGCCTGCGGGCACTTTCACCCCGAGCAGGTCACCACTCTGGAAGCGAGTTTCAGTGACGCTGCTGACGTGATGGACGATCCGGGCCCGAAGGTTGTTTTCACCAACGACTGGGTGTGACCTTCGCGGGAGCGCTCAGCCGTTCCCCGCCTCAATGGCGTCTTCTACGGTGCGCAGGCCGGGGCGTGCGGCGGACACGAGCACGGACATGTTGCCGGGCAGATGTTCGTTCTTCCACATTTTCGTGTGCGCCTTGGGAATGTCGTGCCAGGAGAAGACTTCCGACATGCCGGGGTCGATGCGCCGGTCGATGACCAGACGGTTGGCCTGTGCCGCCTGCTTCAGGTGGGCAAAGTGGGAGCCCTGAATACGCTTCTGGCGCATCCAGACAAAGCGGGCGTCAAACGTGATGTTGAAGCCGGTTGTGCCGGCACAGAAGACAATCATGCCGCCGCGCTTGCACACCATGGTGGAAACCGGAAACGTTGCTTCACCGGGATGTTCGAAGACGATGTCGGGATCAATGCCTTTGCCGGTAATATTCCAGATGGCCTTGCCGAATTTACGACCCTCTTTCATGAAGGCGTTGAACTCGTCGGAGTTCACTTTTGGCAATTGACCCCAGCAGTCAAATTCCTTGCGGTTGATGACGCCCTTCGCCCCCATGGACATGACAAAGTCGCGTTTGCTTTCGTCGGAGATCACGCCGATGGCGTTGGCACCGGCAATGGCACAGAGCTGCACAGCAAAGGAGCCAAGTCCGCCGCTGGCGCCCCAGACCAGAACATTGTGGCCGGGTTTCAAAACATGAGGCCGATGACCGAACAGCATGCGGTAAGCGGTGGCAAGGGTCAGCGTGTAGCACGCACTCTCTTCCCAGGTCAGGTGCTGGGGTCGTGGCATGAGTTGCTGGTCCTGCACCCGAGCGAACTGAGCGAATGATCCGTCCGGCGTTTCATACCCCCAGATGCGCTGGGAGGGTGAGAACATCGGGTCGCCGCCATTGCACTCCTCATCGTCATGATCGTCCTGGTTACAATGCACGACCACTTCGTCGCCGACTTTCCAGCGTTTCACTTTGGAACCAACTGCATAGACGATGCCGGACGCGTCGGAACCGGCAATGTGGTAGGGCATGTCGTGGACATTGAAGACTGAGACCGGGTCGCCAAGACCTGCCCACACGCCATTGTAGTTAACGCCAGCGGCCATCACGAGGACCAGCACTTCGTGGCTGTCGAGTTGCCAGGTGGGGACGACTTCCAGTTGCATGGACTGCTCGGGCGGACCAAACCGTTCTTCCCGGATGGTCCAAGCGTACATGTTTTTGGGGACATGGCCGAGAGGCGGGATTTCACCCACCTCATACAGGTCTTTTTTGGCAATGGTATTTTCGGGCTGGGCTGCTGCTGGGTCGCTCATGTCTTACCTCGTCTGTTGGGCGGATCAAACGATATGGACGCGGCGTATTCAAGCGATTTTTGCCGTGCGGTATGAGCTATGGTAGATCAGCGCAGGTATCCAAGAGAGAAGTAGCCCATGAGCGACCAAAAACCGTTTCAACATGACAAAGACCGGCCCTGGATTTTCCGCACTTATGCGGGGCATTCGACGGCGGCGTCGTCCAATGCGCTCTATCGGGATAATCTTTCTAAGGGACAGACGGGGCTTTCGGTTGCTTTCGATCTGCCCACCCAGACGGGATATGATTCCGACCATGTGCTGGCGCGGGGCGAAGTGGGCAAGGTCGGCGTGCCGATCAGCCATCTGGGCGACATGCGGCAATTGTTCGAGCAGATACCCCTGGAACAGATGAACACCTCCATGACGATCAATGCGACGGCGGCCTGGCTGCTGGCGCTCTATATCGCGGCGGCGGACGAGCAGGGTGCGGAGCGGGCCAAACTTACGGGCACTGTGCAGAACGACATCATCAAGGAATATCTGTCGCGGGGCACGTACGTGTTTCCACCGGACCCCTCAATGCGCCTGATCACCGATATTATTTCCTACACTTACCGGGAGCTGCCCAAGTGGAACCCGACCAATGTCTGCTCCTACCATTTGCAGGAAGCAGGGGCGACGCCGGTTCAGGAACTGGCATTTGCGCTGGCGACGGCAGAAGCCGTGCTGGACCGGGTGAAGGCCAGCGGTCAGGTGCCGGATGCAGACTTTGCCCGCGTGGTGGGGCGGATCAGCTTTTTCGTTAATGCGGGTGTGCGCTTCGTTACTGAGATTGCCAAGATGCGGGCGTTCGTTGACCTGTGGGATGAGATTTGTGCGACCCGCTATGGTGTCGAAGACCCGAAACTGCGTCGTTTCCGCTATGGGGTGCAGGTGAACTCGCTGGGGCTCACCGAACAGCAACCAGAAAACAATGTGTACCGCATTCTGATTGAGATGCTGGCGGTGACCCTGTCGAAAGACGCACGTGCCCGGGCTGTGCAGTTGCCGGCGTGGAACGAAGCGCTTGGCCTGCCGCGCTCGTGGGATCAGCAATGGAGCCTGCGCGCTCAGCAGGTGCTGGCCTTTGAGACGGACCTTCTGGAATATGAAGATATTTTTGCCGGCTCAACGGTGATGCAGGCGAAAGTCGATCAGTTGAAGGCGGACGCGAAAGAAGAGCTCGCCCGGATTGAAGAAATGGGTGGGGCCGTCGCGGCCATTGATAGTGCCTACATGAAGCAGGCGCTGGTTGAGTCCAACGCAGAGCGCCTGGGCAAGATCGAAAGCGGCGAGATGGTCGTGATCGGGGTGAACAAGTTTCTGGAAACAGCCGCTTCTCCGCTCGGGACTGGCGATGAAGCGATTATGGTTGTGCCGCCGGAGGTGGAAGCCAACCAGATTGACAATCTCAATGCCTGGCGGGCGGCCCGCGACAATGAGGCGGTTGAGGCGTCCCTGACGGTGCTTCGGGCTGCAGCGGCGGAGGGACGCAACATCATGGAACCCTCAATCGTGTGCGCCAAAGCAGGCGTCACAACGGGCGAGTGGGGCGAAGTGTTGCGCGGCGTGTTTGGGGAGTACCGGGCACCGACGGGCGTTGGCACAAGCCCCCGCAATGACGTTGCCGGTCTTGATGATTTGCGCGAGCAGGTGGATCTGGTGTCATCGAAGCTCGGGCGGCGCCTCAAATTCCTGGTGGGTAAACCGGGACTTGATGGGCATTCAAACGGGGCCGAGCAAATCGCGGTTCGTGCGCGTGATTGCGGCATGGAGATTGTCTATGACGGCATTCGCCTGACGCCCGAACAAATCGTGCAGGACGCCATTGAAGGCAAGGTGCATGTGATCGGCCTCTCTATCCTTTCGGGCTCCCATATCCGGTTGGTGCGTGACGTGATGGAGCGATTGCGCGAGGCCAAAGTGACGGATGTCCCCGTGGTGGTTGGCGGAATTATTCCGCCGGACGATGCGGCAACCTTGAAAGCTGCCGGAGTGGCTGCGGTCTATACGCCCAAGGACTTCGATCTGAACAAGATCATGGGCGATATCGTGCAACTGGTGGATGAAGAC
>CAZFHW010000217.1:0-3662 GCA_964518885.1 uncultured Parvibaculum sp.
TGCGGTTTTGCCGTATGGCTTTACTGGGGGATCATCACGGTCCAGATGATAAATCTGGGTTTTGAGTTTTCGAAATCTGACCTATTTACGCTGGCAGCTATTGCAGGACTCACCGGTGCGACTTTACGCATCCCGTCGTCGTTTTTCATCCGTATTGCAGGTGGGCGGAACACAATTTTCCTAACCACTGCACTTCTCATCATACCAGCTGCAGGAACGGGATATCTGCTTCAAGAGCCCAGCACGCCGCTTTGGCAGTTTCAGTTGATGGCTCTTCTTTCGGGGTTCGGCGGCGGTAACTTCGCATCCTCCATGTCCAATATCAGCTTCTTCTACCCGAAGAAGGTCCAAGGCTATTCGCTGGGTATGAATGCGGGCTTGGGGAACTTCGGTGTAACGACAATGCAGATCCTGGTGCCGCTGGTCATGACCGCTGCAGTTTTCGGTGGCGAAGCGCTGGTGCTGGAAAATACGTCGGGCACCCTCATCGGAAAGATCCCGGCGGGCACCGAAACCTACATTCATAATGCCGGCTATATTTGGGTCGTCATTCTGGTGCCGCTGGTTGCAGCCATTTGGTGGGGCATGAACAACATCACCGCTGAGCATGTTTCTCCAAATATCGGATCAACAATTGGTGCCTTCGGGAAAATTCTCGGAATGCTGGCAATCGGCCTTGTGACGGCGGTGATCGGCCTATGGTTGATGCTCCCCGAGAATGCAGGAGGCTCAGGGTTCAACGTAAGCAAGTGGCTGGTCCTGCCGGGTGTTATTGCGGCCACGGTTCTGTTGTTGCGCCTCATCCCTGGCACTATTCGAACCAATCTTGAACATCAGTACAAGATTTTCAATAACAAACATACCTGGGCGATGACGGTGATCTACACGATGACTTTCGGGTCGTTCATCGGATATGCCGCCGCGTTTGGGCTCGCCATCAAGGTAATTTTTGGATACAGCCATTTGATGGTTGACGGGGTGATGACCCACGACACGATCAACCTGAACGGCCCAAGTGCATTGATGTTCGCCTGGACAGGTCCCCTTATCGGCGCGTTGATCCGCCCTCTTGGTGGCATAATTGCCGACAAGATGGGGGGTGCAAAGGTGACGCAAATCGTCTCAGTTGTCATGATTGCCTGTGCGCTTGGCGTGGCCCATTTCATGAAGCAGGCCTATGTGTCAGCAACGCCTGAGGAATTTTTCGTTCCCTTTATGGTTCTGTTCCTCATTCTCTTCGCAGCAACCGGCATCGGCAATGGATCAACATTCCGAACGATTGCATTTGTTTTTGATAAGGAACAAGCGGGACCGGTCCTTGGCTGGACGTCGGCCGTAGCGGCTTATGGCGCTTTCATCATTCCCAAAGTCTTCGGTGAGCAGATCAATGCGACCACGCCGGAATATGCGCTCTACGGTTTTGCAACCTTCTATGCCGTTTGCATTCTTATCAACTGGTGGTTCTACCTTCGGGCGGACGCCTATGTGAAAAATCCATGAACCGGGAGGTCGCGATATGAGCCATCTTTTAGATCGACTCAATTTTTTCAAGAAAGATGCCGGCACCTTCTCCGATGGTCATGGTGTGACAACATTGGAGGACCGTCGTTGGGAAGATGGTTACCGTAAACGCTGGCAGCACGACAAAATTGTGCGCTCCACCCATGGGGTGAACTGTACCGGGTCCTGTTCGTGGAAAATCTACGTGAAGGGCGGCATTATCACCTGGGAAACCCAGCAAACGGACTATCCCCGTACACGGCCGGAATTGCCTAACCATGAGCCCCGCGGGTGTGCCCGCGGTGCGAGTTACAGTTGGTATCTCTACTCTGGTAACCGGGTGAAATACCCTCTGGTGCGCTCAAGGCTTATGAAGCTGTGGCGGGAGGCACGCAAGACCCTCCCACCGGTTGCTGCCTGGGCCTCCATTGTCGAGGATCCAAAAAAGAGGGACTCCTATACCAAACAAAGAGGACTTGGGGGCTTTGTCCGAGGCGTGTGGGATGAGGTGAATGAAATCATCACCGCCGCCAATGCCTACACCATTAAGACCTATGGGCCAGACCGTGTAGTCGGGTTTTCTCCTATCCCAGCCATGTCCATGGTTTCCTATGCAGCAGGCTCGCGCTACCTGTCGCTCCTCGGGGGCGTTTGCTTGTCCTTCTATGACTGGTATTGCGATCTACCACCAGCGAGCCCGCAGACCTGGGGTGAACAGACAGATGTTCCGGAGTCTGCCGATTGGTACAATTCCGGCTTCCTCATTCTCTGGGGGTCCAACGTTCCACAGACCCGTACACCCGATGCACACTTCTACACCGAGGCGCGTTATCGCGGGACCAAGAGTGTGGTCGTGTCGCCCGACTACAGCGAAGCATCGAAGTTCTCAGACCTTTGGCTGCACCCCAAACAGGGAACAGACGCAGCCCTGGCTATGGCTCTGGGACATGTTGTCCTGCGCGAGTTTCATCTCGATCGTCAGGCAGAATATTTCGAAAGCTACTGTCGACAATATACCGATATGCCGATGCTCGTCCGGTTGGTGAAAAAGGACGGCCAATATATTCCCGACCGGTTTATTCGAGCAAGCGATCTGGACGCTGATCTGGGCGAAAACAACAATCCAGAATGGAAGACGCTGGCGATAGATGGTAACAGCGACAAGATTGTTGTGCCGAAAGGGTCTGTTGGGTTCCGTTGGGGGGAGGAGGGAAAATGGAATCTCTCCAAGGAGGATGCCAACGACGATTCGGTTGAGCTCAAAATGACGTTGATCATGGATGAAGACCATGACGACGTTGCAAATGTGGGGTTCCCCTATTTCGGGAATAGAGAGCACGATCATTTCGAAGGTACGGATCATGCCAGTGTGCTGGTTCGCCGCGTGCCGGTAAAGCGCCTGAAATTGAAAGAAGGCGAGGCGTTGGTGGCAACAGTGTTCGACCTGCTCGCAGCCAACTACGGGCTCGATCGGGGCCTGGGCGGCGAGAATGTTGCCACGTCGTATGATGAAAATGTGCCTTACACCCCAGCCTGGGCGGAGCAGATTACCGGTGTACCACGTGAGCACATCATCAGTGTTGCCCGTGAGTTCGCCGAGAACGCGGAAAAGACCAATGGCAAGTCCATGGTCATTCTCGGTGCCGGCCTCAATCACTGGTATCACATGGATATGAACTATCGCGGCATCATCAACCTCTTGGTGATGTGCGGCTGCATAGGCCAGTCTGGTGGAGGCTGGGCGCATTATGTGGGCCAAGAAAAATTGCGCCCGCAGACCGGTTGGCTGCCTCTCGCCTTTGGTTTGGATTGGAAACGTCCGCCGCGTCAGATGAATTCGACCTCCTTTTTCTATGCCCATACGGATCAGTGGCGTTATGAGACCTTGACGAGTGAAGACATTATTTCGCCAACCGCACCAGAGGGCGATTGGTCGGGCACGATGATCGACTACAACGTTCAAGCGGAGCGCATGGGGTGGCTGCCGTCTGCACCGCAGATGAAACGTAATCCATTGCAAATTGCAAAGGATGCTGAGGCCGCAGGAAAAACACCCAAGGACTATGTTGTACAGGGTCTTAAGGATGGATCGCTTGAAATGTCATGTGAGGATCCCGACGATCCCGCAAACTGGCCCCGGAATATGTTTATCTGGCGGTCAA
>CAZFHW010000218.1:0-3651 GCA_964518885.1 uncultured Parvibaculum sp.
ACGGTCTCACCGCCCGTCTGGGCAAACTCGACCGTAATGACATTTGCAAATGCTGCGGATGAGAACAAAGTAGCTGCAGCGAGAACTGTTAGAAATCTTGACATAAGACGCTTCCCTAGTTTTTAAATCCTGTACAGACAGCTATCTGGTGCCCCAGAAACTATCCACCCATCCCAAAAACACATCAATTAGGTTCGTGTCAAGATGATCTGAAGGTTTTTGCATGGCGGCGGGTTTTGCCTTTCCTTATGCTGAGTGAGCAAGGTGGCTCTGTGGGGCGGATTCTGGCTCGGTTGGTATGGGTTTGGGGTACTGGAAGGGGGCAGAATGCAGTTATTTTTGTCGATCGCCATGGTGATTGTATTGGGGACTTCTCTGGTGATAGTGGGCCGGTGGGGGCGTCTGATTCTCATCGGAGAGATGCCAACGAAGCTATTTGCCTTCATTGCCATACTGTTCACATCAGGCCTTGATGTCGGCTTGATCATGTTTCCTTTGACAGAATTTCCAGTCTACGCAGCTGAACCGGCCTATGCGTTCGCAAACCCTCTCGCCATCGAATTCGGCTTGTGGGGATTTCTCATTTGGGCACTCTACTTTTTCACAACGGTCTATTTTTGTGTGATCGAACCACGCCTAAAGTTATTCGAAATCACCTGGGTCAAGTTTCTCAACAATGCGATCATTATTGCCACCTGTGCATTCACCGGGTTTCTCTTCCTGCAATACCTGCCGGTCTATATTGAGGGTCTGGGAGCGCCATATCAGTACGGCCTTGTTGCCATTGTCGTCCTGTGTGCGGTGTTTTCGAGCACTGATATTCGGTATGTGAAGCTTCTCAGCATTGTTTCTATATGGCTATTTCTGGCGTTGATTTTCGCCATGTGGTTCGCGAGTGGTATCGGTGTGACGGGGTTTGCACTTAGTGCTGCTGGCCTGGCGGAATATTTCATCAATATCCACCGTTTTGTGGTGCCCCTCACGGATTACCACGCCTTCTATCTATTCTGGTGGTTTGCCTGGAGCATCATGATTGGACAGTTCGTCTCTCGTTTTGTCGGCGGGTTGGAAGTCTGGCAGCTGCTTGTTGCGTTACTGATCTGCCCGTCTCTTCTCATCGCGGCCTGGTTTTCAGTGCTCTATGGGTATTACACCCAAGGGATCGAGGTGGGCGGCGCACTCAATATTGCAATGGTCTTTGTTGGGATCGTATTCGTCGTCAATTCGCTAGATTCACTGACACGTCTCTATACCGAGAACCTCGGTCTGACGGTTGAACGTCTCGGGCAGAAAAGCTATCTGGTCACCCATTGGAGCTTGCTGTTCAGCCTCATCCTTCTTTATCAGTTCACACCGCTTAAGATCGAATGGATTGGGCTAGTCGTCATTGGACTGTATGCAGCGATCGCCGCCCTGACCTTTCATCACCGACAACAAATCCCGCCTGTCCACGAAGACGAACAGTTCGCCGCATAGCTCTATCCGCTATCCGCTGAAGGGCTTCGTAAAGGTCGCCATATCGAAATAGTCTCGCCACACTTTGATCTTGCCGTTCTCCATCTCAAAGACGCCGCAGCAGGGCAGGTCAACCGCAATGTCACCAACCATGGTGCGGTCCAGGCGCTCCGCAACGACGATGTTGCCACTTCCAATCAGATGGAGGACATCCCAGTCTGTGCGGGTCCAGTCCTTGATGAATGCGCCGATAAACGATTTGAGGGCCTCATGGCCGGAAATCGGAGCGATGGGCATGTTGTAATACGTACCATCTTCAGTGAAGTAGCCAACAAGCTCGTCCACATCAAGCCGCGACCAGGCGGCGATAAATTCCCGTATGGTAGCAACATTGTCCGTCATGCCTGTCTCCTCGTTCCAGCGAAAATGAATACCCAAGCCCCGAATGTGTGGCCGCAAATGAATGCTAAGGCAGGCACATGGAGTTTGTCACGGCTGCCGAGGTTTTGGCCATTTCGTCTCCTCGGGCGAGGAACCTCTGGAACAAGGACAGATCGGGAATTTCCGTCGGGTCGAGAAGGCGGCATTCCTCAAAAGACCGGCAATTCGCGAGCTGCTGCCTGCTGTGCTGCACAGCTATGTTGCCGGTGGCCATTGTCAGGGAAAGTCGGATAAAACAATTCGAGGCGTCCCGATAGGAACTCGCCAACAATGCGGCGGGCGGTAGAGCTGTAGCGTTGGTTGTAATCCTGGTGGCGTCTTGCACGGACGCCCTGTCAGCGCTTGCCGCGAAGCTGTTCACCACCCATGCAAGTGTGACGCGGATTGTCTCCAGTCTGGCAATCAACATCTCCACAGAACCAGGCTCCGCGCCACCGAGCGCCGCGTGCGCATCTGCATATATCCTGGAAAATTCGAGCTTTGTGGTGTTCAGCCGCTTTGAGAGGCCGGGGACATCCCCTGTTGCCAGGCCGGTGGCGTGCAGAATTGCCAGCATCATTGATGTGTCGTCAATGTCGCGGGCAACTAGGCGCCATCTTGTTTCATCGGGCATTACGGCACTGCTTCCGGCGTGTCTGGTCTGAAGTGCGGCGATGGTCTGGTCAAGAAGGTCGGTCGCTTGCGAGGCAGTGGATGAGAAGTCGGCAAACAACACCGACATCGCATAATGAGATTTTGCCACAGCCTCATCGAAAAGCACGGCAGCATTGGTTGCTGCATTTCCCAAACGGGTCATCGCAGCATCCTCTTGCGCGAGCTGGGAACCATAGGCACAAAACTCAGCACGATTGACGCCCGGGGCACACCGGCTCTCACACGCCTGAACTTTCTCGGCTATGCGGCTTTCTTCGCCAGATAACCGGTCGACGGCTGTTTCTGCTTCGGCACCGAGCCCGGCCCGACAAAAAGCGCCGCCAATCAGCTCAATTTCGGCAAGCGTTTGCGAGATTGCGATGGTTGGTGTCAGAATAAGGGTTGTACAGATCAAAATGCGCCTAAACATGCGCACACTATAGCGTCCCTCACGGACCGGTCAGTCATCAATATTGATGATGGGCGGAGGGGAGGCGTAGGCTACGCTTTGAAAAAAGAGGTGATGCCATGCCGACGAATGAAGAAGTGTCAGGTGCGAACCGTTTGCGGTTGATACAGGCAGGCGTTGTTGTGGGCATCGTGCTTGTCCTGTTTCTGCTTTGGTGGTTCTTTCGGGCGAGCGGGTCCGTTGAGTGGGCGGAAACCACAATTCCCTACGATCCCACATGCGCCACCGATTGTGAGGTGGTGGGCATGATCGCACCAGGGCATCGCGGCTCGGTGATGCCATTGGCCGTGAACCCCAATGTGGATGACCCTATCGCACAATGGGCAGGCTGCATCGATACCTTCACCCAATGCATGGAGGCAGACCGTGATCCCTTGGCCTGTATGGCCGGGGGCAGTTGTCCGGACGCCTGTAGATCGGCCTATGAGGAGGAAGCCTCCAAGGAGCCGGATCTGGAAGGGCAATTGAGGGTCTTTCAGGAAATGTTCCTCGACGACGAAGCGTTTTGCCGTCCGACTGAGGAGGCCAGTCGATGAAGCATGGTGCGTTATGGGCGGCAATGTTGGTCACCGGTCTTTTTGCTCCCCCGGCTGCGGCTTGGGATACCCGCGTGATTGCCTGTGCTGAGGGGGTGGAGTGCGAACCGGCATGGA
>CAZFHW010000219.1:0-1758 GCA_964518885.1 uncultured Parvibaculum sp.
CCTCGGTCAGCCCTGCTTCAACGAAGTCACGGGTGGTCTGGAAGCCGGAAAAATCAGGCTCCTGTCGAAGGTAACGCACGGTCACACCAGGGCGTAGGAAGCGCTTGCCCTGATCTGGCTCGAGCAGTCCTGCCGCAATTTTCAGCAGTGTGGATTTGCCCGACCCGTTGCGCCCGACAAGACAGATGCGCGCGCCGGAATTGATGATGAGGTCGGCTCCCTCCAGCAGGGGTGTCCCGCCGAAAGTGAGGTGAATGTCTTGAAGAGTGAGAAGTGGTGGTGCCATGGTCGCCCGTATATCCGGTCCGAGCCCCGTTGGTAAGGCCCTGAGCGCTGCAATCTATATTTACAGTTATAAAATGGTATATTATTTTCTTTACGGCCTTGAAGTGTTATTTGAAACAGCGCATATAGAGGCGATACTGACCCGGGTTTGCCAATCTCTGGTTTTCCACTCAATCGGGTCAAACACGCTCATTATTGCTTTTGTCATCAGGTAGTTGAATTTCCATGCATTCCCTCACTCATCTTGAACGGCTTGAGGCCGAGAGCATTCACATCATGCGGGAGGTTGTTGCCGCCTGTGAAAACCCGGTCATGCTCTATTCCATCGGCAAAGACTCGGCTGTCATGCTGCATCTGGCGATGAAGGCGTTTTATCCCTCCAAGCTGCCATTCCCCCTGATGCATGTGGACACCACCTGGAAGTTCAAGGAAATGATCGCGTTTCGCGACAAGATGGTGGCGAAGCTGGGGCTCGACCTGATTGTTCATATCAACGAAGAGGGCGTCGCACAGGGTGTTGGGCCCTTCAGCCATGGTTCGCAGGTCCACACGGAAGTGATGAAGACCCAGGGGCTGAAGCAGGCGCTGGACAAGTACAAATTTGATGCAGCCTTTGGTGGAGCGCGCCGGGATGAGGAAAAGTCACGCGCGAAAGAACGCATCTTTTCTTTCCGCTCCGACCAGCACCGCTGGGATCCCAAGAACCAGCGGCCCGAATTGTGGAACCTTTACAATACGCGTATCCACAAAGGCGAGAGTGTTCGTGTGTTTCCGATTTCAAATTGGACTGAACTGGACATCTGGCAATACATCCACAAGGAACAGATCGAAATTGTTCCTCTCTACTTCTCCGCCAAGCGCCCGGTTGTTGAACGCGACGGTCAATTGATCATGGTGGATGATGACCGGATGGAGTTGCGCCCAGGCGAGACACCACAGATGAAGTCGGTTCGGTTCCGCACACTGGGTTGTTATCCGCTGACCGGCGCGGTTGAATCCGAGGCCGTCACGCTGCCCGATGTTATCCAGGAAATGCTGCTGACCAAGACGTCGGAACGACAGGGCCGAGTGATCGACCATGACGGTGCTGCTTCGATGGAGAAAAAGAAGCAGGAGGGTTATTTCTGATGTCACATCAATCTGATCTTATCGAAACTGATATCGCCGCCTATCTGCACGCGCAGGAAAACAAAAGTTTCCTGCGGTTTCTAACTTGCGGCAGCGTTGACGATGGCAAAAGCACGCTCATTGGCCGCCTGCTCTACGACAGTAAAATGATCTTTGAAGATCAATTGGCTGCCCTGGAAGCCGACAGTAAGAAAATGGGAACGCAGGGCGATGATTTTGATTTCGCGCTGCTTGTGGACGGGCTTGCTGCGGAACGGGAGCAAGGCATCACCATTGATGTTGCCTACCGTTTTTTCTCAACCGACAAGCGGAAATTCATCGTCGCTGATACGCCGGGGCATGAGC
>CAZFHW010000219.1:1858-3639 GCA_964518885.1 uncultured Parvibaculum sp.
GCGGCGCATATTTTGTGGATGCATGAAGACGCCATGTTGCCGGGTCGGCAATATTACATGAAGGTTCACAATAAACTTGTGTCAGCCTCCATTTCTGAGCTGAAGTACAAAGTGAATGTGAACACGCTGGAACAGCAGGCGGGGAAGACCCTGGAGCTGAACGAAGTGGGCGTTGGTAATATCAGTCTTGATCAGGTGATTGCCTATGACCCCTATTCGGACAACCGCGATACAGGCAGTTTTATTCTGATCGACCGACGGTCCAACGAGACGGTTGGCATGGGCATGCTCGACTTCTCTCTTCGCCGTGCACAAAATGTTGTGTGGCAGGAGCTGAAAATCGACAAGAGCACACGCGCCGATCAAAAGCACCAGCGCCCTGCGGTTCTTTGGTTCACCGGCTTGAGCGGCTCGGGCAAGTCAACGATCGCCAACCTGGTTGAACAGCTGCTTTATGATCGTGGTCGCCATACCTACACGCTGGACGGTGATAATGTGCGTCACGGTCTGAACAAAGACCTTGGCTTTACGGATGCCGACCGGGTGGAGAATATACGCCGGGTGGGAGAGACCGCCAAGCTGATGGTTGATGCGGGATTGATCACGTTGGTGTCGTTTATTTCGCCGTTCATCAGCGAGCGCCGCTTGGCACGGCGACTTGTTGAAGAAGACGAGTTCATCGAAGTCTTCGTTAATACGCCGCTTGAACTGTGCGAAAAACGCGATCCGAAGGGGCTTTACAAGAAGGCGCGGGCTGGCGGAATCGCCAACTTCACGGGCATCGATTCAGCTTATGAACCTCCAGAAGCTGCCGAAATCGAAATCAAGACCGATCAGGTGAGTGCAGAAGAAGCCGCCGACATGGTCATGGCTTATCTCGAAGAGAGAGGTTATCTGTCAGCGTCTGACTGATGATCCACCTGAGCGTTGCGGACTTAATCTCATAGACAGGGCGGTTGTGTTGACATGCGCAGCCGCCTTTTGCTTGCGTTGACATGCGACACGCGTAAGACTCGGACCCAAATCAGGACTGTCATTTGGGGGGCATGTGATGACACCGGAAATGGATCCGCCGGGCGAGGGACAGAAAACGAGCTATCATCATGAAGGGCAGAATGCGCCACAGCAAAGCCGTCACGATGAAGAGGTGTTGGGGGAAAAATCCGTCAATGCGTACTGGCAGGCGAACTTGCGCCTGTTGGGAATTCTCCTGTCGATCTGGTTTTTCGTCGCGTTCGGATTATCCATTTTTCTTGTCGATGTGTTGAACACGATCCCATTTTTTGGTTTCAAGCTGGGGTTCTGGTGGGCGCAGCAGGGGTCCATCTATGTCTTTATTGGTCTGGTTTTCTATTATGTGTACGCGATGAAACGCCTTGATAAAGCGTTTGGCGTTGATGACGATGTTTGAGGGACCCATGGACACGCAAACACTGACTTACATTTTTGTGGGCCTTTCTTTCACGCTCTATATTGGTATCGCGATCTGGGCGCGGGCGGGGTCAACCTCTGAATTCTATGTGGCGGGAGGTAATGTGCACCCTATTGCCAATGGGATGGCGACTGCTGCCGACTGGATGAGTGCAGCGTCCTTCATTTCCATGGCGGGGATTATCGCTTTTCTTGGCTATGACGGATCGGTCTATCTGCTCGGATGGACAGGCGGCTACGTGCTGCTGGCCCTCTTGTTGGCGCCGTACCTCAGAAAGTTCGGCCAGTTCACGGTGCCTGATTTTATCGGAGAGCGATATTATTCCAGAGCGGCGCGCGTTGTCGCCGTG
>CAZFHW010000220.1:0-3537 GCA_964518885.1 uncultured Parvibaculum sp.
CTAATCCCATTGATCCGCCTACCCTGTCCGTCACTTTCGGCATCAATGACAGTCCTCTCGCAGGTCGTGAGGGCAGCAAGGTTCAGTCCCGCGTCATCCGTGAGCGGCTGATGGCCGAAGCAGAGGGCAATGTCGCGATCCGTGTCACAGATACGGAATCCAAAGACGCCTTCGAAGTCTCGGGCCGGGGTGAATTGCAGTTGGGCGTTCTCATCGAAACCATGCGCCGCGAGGGATTTGAACTCTCCATCAGCCGCCCACGGGTGATTTTCCGTGAGGACGAAAACGGCCAGCGTCTTGAACCCATTGAAGACGTTACGGTCGACGTGGATGATGAGTATGCGGGTGTGGTCATCGAAAAACTCGGGACCCGCCGCGGTGAAATGGTCGATATGCGCCCAACAGGCGGTGGCAAGACCCGCGTGATCTTCAAAGCCCCGTCCCGTGGACTGATCGGCTATCACGGCGAATTCCTGACCGACACACGCGGTACGGGCGTCATGTACCGGGTGTTCCGCGAATACGCCCCCTACCGTGGCCCCATTGAGGGACGGCGCAATGGCGTCCTCGTTTCGAACGGTGCAGGCAACAGCGTGCCCTTCGCCCTTTTTAACCTGGAAGACCGTGGTGTCCTTTTCATCGGTTCCGGTGAAAAGATTTATGAAGGCATGGTGATCGGCGAAAACGCAAAGCCCGATGATCTGGTCGTCAATCCGCTGAAGGCCAAACAGCTCACCAATATGCGCGCATCTGGCAAGGATGAGGCGGTCAAACTCACCACCCCCAGACGCATGACACTTGAGCAAGCAATTGCCTATATCGAGACCGATGAGCTGGTGGAAGTTACACCGAAATCGATCCGTATCCGCAAACGCCACCTTGATCCCAACTTGCGCAAGCGAGCCGAGCGCGCTGCCGGGTAAGGCGGGCGGTCGTATTATCGAGAGATGCCGGGGAAAAGTTGCCGATCCCCGGCGCATAGCGTAAATCTGGACGGCCTTACCTGGAGGTGGGGCCGTAGCCAAAGGAATGTCTATGCGCGATACACCGACAGCTCTGAACGATGTTGAGATTGAAGAACTGCGCGCCTTCTCCACGGAATTGGCCGACGCTGCAGCCCGTGTGACCCTCGAGCATTTTCGCTCCCCCATAAGCGTCGACAACAAGTTGGACGGCAACGCGTTTGATCCTGTGACCATCGCAGACCGTGATGCAGAAACCGCCATCCGAACTTTGATAGAGGCCCGCTACCCGGACCACGGCGTGATTGGTGAGGAACACGGGCAACAGGCGGGAACCAGCCCCCTCCACTGGGTGCTCGACCCCATTGACGGGACTAGGAGCTTCATCGCTGGCGTCCCCCTGTGGGGCACCCTGATCGCCCTAAACGACGGTACCTACCCCACTGTTGGAATTATGGACCAGCCTTATCTGGACGAGCGTTTTATCGGACAACCGGGGAAAACAACCCTGGTCCGCAAAGGGGAGAGCCGTGAGCTCAAGACCCGAGCTTGCGCAAGTCTCTCTGAGGCAATCCTGGGATGTACCGATCCCGTGATTTTCACCGAAGCTGGTGAATACGACGCCTTTGCCAAGGTGCGCTCGCTTGCTCGGCTCACCCGGTATGGGGGCGACTGCTATTTTTATTCACTGATCGCCGCAGGTCATGTCGATCTGGTGGTGGAAGCAGCCCTGCAGCCTTATGACATTCAGGCCCTTATCCCCATCATCGAGGGCGCCGGGGGCATTATTACGACCTGGGATGGGGGAGACCCTCAACAGGGCGGACGCGTCGTTGCCGCAGGTGACGCACGGGTGCACCAGGAAGCACTGGATATACTCTCAAGCGTTGACTGAGGCTTTCTCGCTCACAGTCCCGAGTGTCTTGTCCATAAACCCATCAAACGCCGTCCAGAAGGCCTCACGGTAAATTTCACGCTCCATAAGAATTTCATGGGCAGAGCCCTCAATCGTCACGCATTCACCGTTCGGCAAGTGAGCCGCGATCTCACGAATAGCCGTCCCCCGGACAAGCTGGTCCTTGCTCGCAGCAAAGAGCAGCACCGGCGCGAGTATTTTTTCCAGGTACGTTGGTTCAGCAATCTCGTCGACCGACCGAAATGCCTCTCGCACCCAAACCGTCGTCGGTCCCCCAACTCCAATACTGGGAACTTTCTCAATCACCGCCTGTTGCCGCCGGTAGCGCACCGGGTCGGAGGTCACAACGTTCTCCTCAAACGGCTCTTCGTCAGCTGCTTTGGGTCCACTTCCCGGTGCAAATGCATTTCCCGCCCCCACAGCCGAAAGCAGGGAGATCAGCAAACGCATGACCCGTTCCATAAACGGACCTCCAACATTCAGCCCCAACATGGGCGCGCTCAAAACAACGGCAGAAAAGGTGTCCGGCAAATTATGCGCGGCCCGCAACATGAGATTGCCACCCATCGAGTGTCCGACACCAATAAAGGGGCCGGAAAATTGTGGCCTGACCACTTCATCCATAAAGGCGACGAAATCTGCATCAAATGTTGAAAAGCTGTCTATGTGTCCTTTTCGGGGATCATCCAGCATGCGTGTGGAAAACCCCTGCCCCCGCCAATCAAATGTTGCGACAGCAAAACCACGCTCAAGGAAAAGCGTGATCACCTCAAAATATTTCTCAATAAACTCTGTCCGTCCACTTGCCAGTACAATCGTTCCGCGACAAGGGGAGGCAGCAGCCGCAGAAGGCCAGACCATCGTGCGAAGCTGGGCACCATCAGGCCGCTTCAGCCATCCCATCGTACCACCTGCAGGACAAGGGGCTTCAGGAGTTTCAACGATATTCATGGGCGGGGTTCCTCACCGGGCGGATGAAACGGTTTCGACACAAGGGGCGCGAGCCGGAGAGCAACCGCAATGTCCCCAGCGATTGTCATTTGCCCCTGCCGAAACGCCACAGCTCGGTCAAGCAGAAAGCGCAACATGGCAACATGGGTGTCCAGTGACAAAGTAACTGTGCAGTCAGCGGGAAGATCGTCCGTCGCGACGGTACACGGCTGGGCTTTGCCATCAATCAAAACAACGCCACCCTCCAGATAAGAGAATTTAAGGGTGGCCCCGATGCCGTCGCCATTCGCCAGTTCTTCACGCAGATAGTCCGCAATGGCCTCGACAAGGGCAGCGTTGCTCACGGTTTGGTTTTTCATAGCGCCAATCATTTCTCATTGGCGGGCGAAATACCAGCCCCTTGGGCGCTCCGGCTGGATTCTCTTTCCATTTCCGTTAGGTTTGCAGCAACCGAAAATGAGCAAAAGGATCGTGGCACAAATGAGCTGGGAAAAAGAAGCTGCGGAAATTCATACCCGTCGAAAACTGGCCAAGCAGCAGGGCGGGCCAGAAGGTGTCAAACGCCAGCACGAGAAGGGCCGCCTGACCATTCGCGAGCGGATCGAGTACCTCGCTGACCCGGACAGTCTTCGCGAGCTGGGCGAAGGTGCCGGCGTTCCAGAGTTCAACGAGGACGGCTCTCTCAAGGGTTTTCAACTGGCAAACTAT
>CAZFHW010000221.1:0-3451 GCA_964518885.1 uncultured Parvibaculum sp.
CACGCCTCCCCTCCTCTCGCGATGTAAGATCGCGATCGAACATCTCTGGCAATCGAACGGATAGACCGGGCAACCACCCAACAACACATCGAGTAGTTATTCCTTACACTGTTCGAAGCTCTCGCCAGCTCTGTAATATACTTCCCACGCTGCTCGTTTTTTGACAGAAAGCGATTGTCCCAGTGACGCTGCGACGGGGCCGCGTTGCCGACTATCGAGCACCTGCCTCGAACATCAAATAGCTTCGCCAAGAAGAGCCCTGTGGGACCCGGCCAGCCGCACGACAATCGGTGTGAGGGCACCTCCTGCAATGTGACCGCACTTCCGCTCACGGCAGAAGTCCCACATTGTGAAGCAAATCTCACCAATGACCTTTCCAGCCTCCGAAAGAATCTCTGGCTTTAGCCCCCTGCTTGATCATCGACTTCGCCCGGCTAGATCGGATCAGTTATCCTGGTGCAGGACGCGTGTTTCTTCGAACAATCTCTCGGCCCAAATTCCAGAGCTCATCAAAGATTTGCTTCTGTATTAGCTGAAGCAGACCAAGATAGATCACTGAGGAGACGCTGAGTATCACAATTGCCCTCAGCAGCGGACCGTCCGAAGAAAAAGCAAGAGAAGCAACAAGACCGACCGATACACTGACCACAGAAAGCGCCGCCGGACCCAGAAAAATACGCGAGGCATGCTGCAACCAGCGGCGGCCCGGAGGAAACACACGGAAGAAGAGAATTGGCTGCAACACCACATAATAGGCGAACACTCCGATCGCCACGCCGGTCGCTTGCGCTTGATGGGCACCAACTCCAACAACGATAAAAAAGCAGATCCCGCTTACGCTACTAAACTTCAAGAAGGTGTCGAACGCCCCCACGGCTGTCAAGTGAGCGCGAGCGACGGAAGCTATTGCTTCGGCTGGAAGGCCAAGACTAAGAATCTGAAGTAGCAAGATGGAAGGAAGCCATTTGTCACCGAACAAAGAACGCAAGATGGGATCTGCAACGGCGGCCTGAAAAAAGCAGAGCGGCGTGACAATGTAGCTCAAGGCTTCTGCCGACTTGAGCGCTGCCTCAATCATGCGGGATTTCTCGGTGCCAAACCTAGTTAAAGTTGAAAACAAGATACTCTGTAGGTTGCCGGCAACAACACGAACCGGCATCGCTGCCAAACGAAACGCGAAGTAATAATAGCCAACGGCCTGAGCTGTCGCGAACAGACCCAACAGCAGGTAGTCGCCCTGATCAATCAACGAGAGGATCAGCTTGGAAAGAAAAACACGGCCGCCTTGCCTTAGGAAATACCAAACCTGCTTAAGTTTGGCTCTTCCGCGTAGTGCTAGCGGTGTCTTGCGGAGATAAAAGATGGCGCGCAACCCGAATATCGCGGGCATAGGAATGAAAAAAGCATAGACGCCCGTATGTAGCAGCGCCAACACCACGATGAGTATTTGATTACTTAAAAGTTCTAGGAGAGCATAGCCTGCGGCCCAACGAAAATTGAGACCTGCGTAGATTTTTGCGCCAGGCACCACAGAAAGCGCGATGATGGGCATACTTACCGCGACGAGCATTAGCGGGCCAACAATGTCCGGCTCTCCAAACGCTCGTGCAATTAGCGGAGCAGCCAAGGCAAGAGCGAGTGCGGCCAATATGCCCTGTCCCATCGACACTGCAAATGCAGCCTTCTCCCAGAGAACAAGCTTTGAGCTGCGTTGCTGGAGAACTGTGTCAACGCCAAAACCAATGAACGTCCAGGCCACTGTGGTGACCAAAAGAGCAAGACCCACGACACCGAATTCACTTGGCGTCAGAAGAAAGCCTAAAACAACTTGCGCGCCGAAAAGGACGACCCGCGAAGCAACGCTTTGGACAGCCAGAAACGCCATGCCTTCCGCGGCGGCATAGCGCAAAGATTTTGCTTGGGTCTGCTCGGCCACGGAACACCGGAAAAGGAGGGAACTTCGTGCTTAAAGTTGCGACAATCTATCTTGGAGTTAAGACATTTTCTAGTATTGCGCTCGACCTTGGTAAACTAGCGAATGGTCGCAGCGCGCTGCGTTACCAGCAGCTATGGAGCCGACCCAATATTTGCACGGTTGCCGTTGTTCGACGGTGACAGCAGGAGCGTTCGGCAAAGAGCGTTACTATATTGGCGGGCGGCTCGATTTTGGCGAACAAATCACCAATTTCCGCTCATTTTTAATACATATCGCATTTCAGGTGAGCGCACCGATCCTAGAAGATGCTTGAGAGCCTGCTTTATATGCTGCGCGTGACTTTCTATTCGATTCACGTGATCTGCGTCCGCAATGATCTTGTCTAACTTTCTATGACTGGCGGCCTGTAGCGATACTCTCGCAAATGTCGGGCCGCCACCTCCTCCTTGCACCGAGGCAACCTTTAAGGAGAGTGATCGCGGTAAAAGGAGCCTGCTGCAACACAGGAGTTAACCTTGAAGCGTCACCAAGGTTGGACGCAGAAACAGCCCTAGACGAACGAGGCGAAAACCATTTATAGCTGTAGGAGCTGCTTCTCCTATAAAGCTTAGTCTCATCTTAGTTAATCGTATTGTGATTGCGCGATGGCGACCCGACCAATCGTCTTTAACGGAAAATTTCTAACAGCGAGTCCGACGGGAGTGCACCGAGTCGCGGGCGAGCTGATTGTCGGCTTAGATAAGATCATCACCAAAGAGCCTCGTGAAGCGCTCAAGTCAACTGAGTTGATTACACCGCGAAACGGGCGCCAATTAGAGTTGGATACGGTCAAGCAATCCACATCGGGATTGTTCACTTGGCAGCCTTGGGAGCAAATTGATCTCCCATTTCTCGCGCGAGGATCATTACTTATAAATTTGTGCAATCTCGCGCCGTTGCTGGGCCCAGTCAGCATCACAATGATACATGATGCTCAGGTCTTTTTGACGCCTGAGTCATATAGTCCAGCGTTCCGTCACTTCTATCAGTTCATGCTTCCGCGCATAGGAAAGTCGTCGGCGAAGATCCTTACCGTCTCGGAATACTCAAAACGGCAACTTGTGCGCTTTGGCATAGCGGCGGAAGATAAGGTGGAGGTCATTCATAATGGCGCGGACCATGTTTTGGCTTGCAAGTCAGAACCAAATATAATTGCCGAGCTTGGGCTTGAGCCGTACAGATATGTGGTAGCCCTTTCCAACACCCAGGCTCATAAGAATATCTCGATCCTATTTCGTGCATTTTCGCAACGTAGCATGAGAAGCGCGCGGCTTGTTTTGGTGGGTAAGGCCAGCAGAAAGGAATTTGAAGAGATCGGTCAGACGCCACCAGAAAATACTCTTTTTGCCGGTGCCGTCACCGACGGACAACTCCGAGCTCTTATGGAGCGTGCCGCGGCGCTGGCGTTCCCTTCAACAACGGAAGGTTTTGGTCTTCCGCCATTGGAGGCGATGCACGTTGGGTGCCCTGTTGTCG
>CAZFHW010000222.1:0-3422 GCA_964518885.1 uncultured Parvibaculum sp.
GATCCACCCACCGTCATCACCACCCATCTCACCGAGGTCATTCGAGACAATATGCAAGAGCTTCTGTCATATGCAGAAGTACAAAAATTGCTGGATGAACTTAGCGATGAGCACAAAAAGCTGCTGGACGACATCGTTCCAAGCCAGATTACCATTTCCGGAATCCAACGTGTCTTGCAGACGTTGCTCGCCGAACGCATTTCAATCCGCGATTTGGGCACGATCATGGAAGGCATCGCCGAAGCCGTTGTTCATACAAAACAGCTCACCTACATTGGCGAACACGTGCGTATGCGTCTTTCCCGCCAATTGTGCGCCGCTTACGCTGGACCAGACGGCACGCTAGCGCTCATCACAATGTCCCCCCAATGGGAGCAGGCGTTTGCTGAATCTCTCATCGGTCAGGGCGACGAAAAACAATTGGCGATGGCACCCAGCGAATTACAGAAGTTCATTTCTGCAATCCGTGAAAAATTTGAGCGGGCCGCCGGCGAAGGGGAAATCCCAGTGTTGCTGACCAGCCCCTCTGCTCGTCCTTATGTTCGCTCCATAATCGAACGCTTCCGCCCACAGACTGTCGTCATGTCGCAAAATGAAGTGCACCCCAAAGCACGTCTCAAGACAGTCTCCACAGTTTAAGGCAGGGAATTCTTCAGATGCGGTTACGCACCTTCATCGCCGACACGATGACAGACGCAGTTGCACAAGTTCGCGCGGCGATGGGCGACAATGCCATCATCGTCTCGAGCATCGAAGGAGAAAATGGCGGCTTTGAAGTAACAGCCGCTGTCGATACCCGTGACACCGCAGCAGGCAACGCACCGCTTGAGACAGACGCATCCCTGGAAGAAATTTTACGGGAAAAACTCAGTGCACGCTCCACCGCAAAGGAAACGATCTCAGAAGAGACCGCCCTCTCGCACCCCGGGGAGCGGGCAGAAGACACATATGCTCCACAACAGAATCAACCCCACTCTGGCATCTCGTTCGACGAAACACAGCTCGCTCAGGCGCTTGCAGATCAAGGTGTGCCACAGATGCTCGCAACAGCGATAATCGCCGACGCACAAAATGTGGATACGGACGACGCGATCGCAGCACTGAGCGCCGCACTGGAAACTCGTTTTGGGTTCGAAGACCTCCCCATTGCCCCCCGTCATCCGATAATGCTGGTCGGTCTTCCAGGTTCAGGGAAGACTGTGACTGTCGCCAAACTCGCTGCCCGCGCCGTTATCGAGGGCGTCCAGACGGAAATAATCTCTACAGACTCAGAGCGCACTGGCGCCACCGCGCAAGCAGACGCTTATGGAGAACTTCTTCAAACCAGGGTCTCCCATGCCGAGAGTGTGGACGCGATGGGTCTGTTGCTAGACCAGAGGGCCGACCGAGCCTCTATTGAAGCAGCGGATGCGCGCGAAGCATGCTTCATTGACACGGCCGCCGTGAACCCGTTTTCGACTTCCAATTTCAAAATCCTCAAACGGCAGATCGACGCGGCGCGCCTGCTCGCTGCCGCCGAACCAATTCTTGTTCTTGCCGCCGGCGGTGAACCCCGCGGCATGGCGGAGACGACAGAAATGTTTGCTAAACTTGGGGTGCGGCGGATGATTGTCACCCAAATCGATATTGCCCGGCGATTGGGCGGGGTCCTGGCTGCCGCCGAAGTTTCTGGTCTTGCCTTTTCGCAGGTAAGTGCCACCCCCTATCTTGCCCGCGGCATCACGGCCGCGACACCTGTTCGGCTGGCCCGGCTCCTGTTAGGCAAGTTTGCCGATCCATCACAGATCGCTCCCCCGGCCAGCCAAGTGACCTCCCCCGCCTGACTCGAGGGTCCATTCTTCATCTCTCAAATTTCGGAACACAGAAAATCGGCTGTTCTCCGCCAAAATTAACCTAAGTCTTATTGTAGGGGTGTCTCAAGCCGAGACCTGATGTACCGTTTACTGACGGGAGTGCTTTCTTGGGGACGGCGGGGAGCAGGCACTCAACCGATGAAACGGATGACAAATGGGGGAAATATGGAAAACGATATTCTAGCTCAGGCCATTGCGCTTTTTCAGCAAGGCTTTGACACAGTAAATTCCATTCAAGGTCTGATCATTGCACTAGTTGCTGCATTTTTGATGCGGCAGTTTCGACAACTTATTGCTTGGACAATTGCAGCCACAATCATCCATGAAGTTGTCAACGGTGTCCGACGATATATGGCAGGCGATGCGTCGCCCTTACCAAATCTAACGGATCTGGACGGCGATCTTAAGCTGATCGGCATTCGGTTTTTGGGTTACCTGATCGCCATTGCGATCTTGTACATCGTGCGACGCATGTTGATGAACAGGTAGAAGGTTTCTCCCTGCCGGGGTGGCCGCATCAGTCTCGGAAGTTTTCAAATTGGAGCGGTTGCTCACCGCCCTTTTCCTTCAGAAACGCGATGACCTCTTGTAGGTCGTCGCGTTTTTTGCCGGTGACACGCAATTCGTCGCCTTGAATAGCCACTTGAACCTTAGCTTTCGTCGCCTTGATTTCCTTCACCAGCTTCTTGGCAAGATCTTTTTCAATACCCTGCTTAATCGCTACTTTCTGGCGCACGCTCTGACCAGCTGCTTGCTCTACCGTCTTATAGTCAAGAACACCTGGTTCAACATCCCGGCGCGACAGATGCCCCTGCAATATCTCGTGGATCTGCTTCAGTTTAAGATCGTCATCCGCATTGATCGTGATTTCGGCCTCTTCAAGAGTGACCGTGCTTTTGGAACCCTTGAAGTCATAGCGCTGAGCGATTTCCCGCATCACGTTCTGGATGGCATTTTCCACTTCAGCCATATCTGTCTTGGAAACCACATCGAATGAAGGCATGGCGTACTGCTCCCTCTGCATAACCCGAGAATTGAGAGCAGCATTCTAACCATGTAGGCGCACGAAGAAAGGCCTGCCGGTCCCAACCGGTGTTTCAGATCACCTATTATCGGCTTCAAAGAGCACTTGCCGGTGAATATTGAGGGAAACCTCATCCATCTCTTTCTGATCGAGACGAACCGCCTCTTTTCTGGCCCTGAGTTTGCGATTTTCCTCGACCAGTTCAAATTTTTTGAGATCCCGATAGCTATCGGCGAGGACCTCTTTGGCCACTTCCAACTGCTTCGAAATTTCGCCGATCGACTGGAGAATATTCTCCCGACGCTGCAGCATCGATTTTGCAAACATTGGATAGGCAAAGTGCCCGATATCCGTTATGCCGGCCTTATCTTGCTCATGCTGTACTTGGCGATCGAGATCATTTTCCCGCCTGTGAAACTCTTCCAGCATGCCCTCCAGGTCGGTGACCTGACGGCGACGTTCATCGACCTGAAATCGATGCAACCGAATTAGCGATTCTTTGTTTCTCATTACTCACCCTCCTGGGCACCTTTTATCTCTGCTGG
>CAZFHW010000223.1:0-3412 GCA_964518885.1 uncultured Parvibaculum sp.
AGCGATTCTTTGTTTCTCATTACTCACCCTCCTGGGCACCTTTTATCTCTGCTGGACGAGCGCGCAGAATCTCTTCCAGTAAAGCGAAACCAGCAGACCGATCGGTCCGCTCGGATTTATTCTGCGAAAGGAATCCTTCCAATGCAGATTGATAATGAATGGCCTCATCTACCCGTTCATCTGAGCCTGGCTGGTACGCACCCAGACGGATTAGCTCCTCCATATCATCGTATGTTGCCAGCAATTGGCGAGCCTCGCGGATCAGCTCCTGCTGCTCCGGCGTGTTACAATCTGGCATTGTACGTGAAACAGATTTCAGAATGTTTATCGCGGGGTAACGCCCCCGCTCAGCAATCGCCCGTTCCATGACGATATGGCCATCCAGGATACTTCGCACACTGTCAGCCACCGGTTCATCATGGTCACCTCCCTCAACCAGGACGGTGAACAGCCCTGTGATCGACCCAGTGCCTGTTCCTGGCCCCGCGCGTTCAAGGAGTTTGGGCAGTTCCGAGAAAACCGTTGGCGTGTATCCCTTACTCGCTGGTGGCTCCCCACTCGACAGGCCAATTTCCCGCTGTGCCATGGCAAAGCGCGTAACGCTGTCCATCATGCAGAGGACATTTTTGTCCTGATCCCGAAAATACTCCGACAGGGTCAACGTCAACAATGCTGCCTGCCGCCGCATCAGGGCGGTCTCGTCCGAGGTTGCAACCACAACAACAGATCGGGCAAGCCCTTCCGGACCCAAGTCATCTTCAATGAATTCCTGAACTTCGCGACCACGCTCCCCAACAAGCCCGACAATTGCCACGTCGCAAGCGGTATTACGCGCCATCATGGACAAAAGAACAGACTTACCCACACCAGAGCCCGCAAAAATGCCCATCCGCTGTCCGGTGCAGCAGGTCGTAAATGTATTAAGAGCTCGGACACCTAGATCAATGGGTCCCCCAACCCGTTTACGCAAGTGCGCTGGCGGGGGTGCGTTCCGAAAATTGTAAGGTACCGCCCCTTGTCCAATAGGTCCCTTCCCATCGATCGGTTCTCCCATCGCATTCACAACACGTCCAAGCCATGCGTTTGAGGGGAATACAGCGGGAGTAAGAGACTGTACTTCTGCGTGAGCGCCAACCCCGATGCCGTCGAGCGATCCAAACGGCAAACACATCGCTCGGTCAGAGCGAAAACCAACAACCTCAACCAGAATAATTTTGCCACTGCGGCCAGTAATTTCCAGGCGGCTGCCGACACTCATCGCGTGCAGAGGCCCCGCCACTTCGACCATGAGTCCCTGAACACTCACCACTCGACCGAAGTAGCTAACCTCTTGAATTTTCTCTATTTCCGCGAGCAACGCACGCACAATAAACTTCCCCAATTTCAACCATTTGCCTGTTTCACGCGGCGTTCCCAGGCTCCAGATAGGCATAATGTGCCGCAAGGTTTTAAGAGCCGGTAAACCCTAAGAAAAAAGTCTGGGAAAACTTTTTTGATACAAGATCGGCGCCAAAATTAGGGCGATTTTCACAGCCCTAACCGTAGGGTGAATCCAACATTCGAAATATTCGTCTATTTTTTTCGATCTGATTAACCTTTATTAACCAAATCAGCTTATCTTCTTGAATATGGATTAACCAAGGGAGCCGAGTTGCGGCAACGCAGATCCGGTTAGGCTTGCAATGCGAGTTTTGTTGATTGAAGACGATAGCGCAACAGCGCAAAGCATCGATCTGATGCTGAAGTCTGAGGGTTTCAATGTCTACACCACCGACTTGGGTGAAGAAGGCGTCGACCTCGGTAAACTATATGACTATGACATTATCTTGCTGGACCTCAATCTGCCCGATATGAGCGGATATGAAGTTCTCAAGACGCTACGGACCGCTAAGGTCGGTACGCCGATTTTGATCCTTTCTGGTCTCGCCGGAATTGAAAACAAGGTTCGTGGCCTTGGTTTTGGCGCAGATGACTACATGACCAAGCCCTTCCACAAGGATGAGCTAGTAGCGCGCATTCACGCAGTTGTTCGGCGCTCCAAAGGTCATTCGCAATCAGTCATCACCACCGGGAAACTCTCTGTCAATCTGGACACCAAAACCGTCGAAGTGGATGCCCAGCGCGTTCACCTGACCGGCAAGGAATACCAGATGCTTGAGTTGCTTTCCCTGCGTAAGGGCACGACCCTCACCAAGGAGATGTTCCTTAATCATCTCTATGGCGGCATGGATGAGCCAGAACTCAAAATTATCGACGTCTTTATCTGCAAACTTCGCAAAAAGCTTGCTGCATCAACAGACGGCGAACATTATATCGAGACCGTGTGGGGTCGAGGCTACGTGCTTCGCGATCCGGTTGCCGAAGTCGCCAAAGCCTCCGCCTAACAGGCCAGGTCAACGCGACTGACATCAAATTCTCTCTCTGCGCTATCTGGGGGAGACGAAGGGACGCTGCTTCGGGGGGAGCGCGTCCTTTCACTTTTTGAGCAGTCAAAATTGAACAACCTAAGCTCTAGGCCCAACCATCCCGTTCTACCCAAATAAAAAAAACGCCGCCCCATGCCAGGGTGGCGTTTTTTCGTAACAACCATTCAAAGAGAAACCAATCAGGCCACAGCAGCCCTCTTCACCTCACTAGCCGGAGCATAAAGCCCCCTCTGTCCCGGCACAGGCTTAAAGGCATCCGTTATCCCAATCACTGTTTCCGCCGCTCCCAAGAACAGATACCCGTCAGGAGACAGCACTTGAGCGATCCGTTCCAAAATTTCAGCCTTTGTCTCCTGATCGAAATAGATCAGCACATTCCGACAAAAAATAACATCGAACTTACCCAGCGCCGAGAAACTATCCAACAGATTGAACTTCCGGTATTGGACCATTGCTCGCAGAGCTGAGGAAATCTCCCAATCATTTCCTTCTTGTTTGAAATATTTGACCATCAGCTGGATTGGCAGCCCACGCTGCACCTCGAACTGCGTATATTTTCCAAGCTTGGCGCGACGCAGAACATCAGCGGAGAGATCGGTTCCGAGTATATCCGTTTTCCACCCCGAAAACTTGGCCTCCCATTCCTTCATGATCATAGCGATGGAGTAAGGCTCCTGCCCTGTCGAGGCCGCCGCACACCAGATACGAAGACGACGTGACGCCTTACGCGACTCGAGCATAGTTGGGAGAACGGTTTCCTCCAGAATACTGAAAGGTGTCTTGTCGCGGAAAAAGAATGACTCATTGGTTGTCATCGCCTCAGTGACTTGATCGAGAAGCGACGAGGGTCCATTCGCGCGCATCTTGGCGATAAGCTCGGACATGTTTTCCAGCCCAATGTCCCGCGCAATTGGCAAGAGTCTGCTTTCCACAAGATAAACCTTGTTCTCACTAATAACGAGACCAGACTCTTTCTTCAAAAAGCT
>CAZFHW010000224.1:0-3382 GCA_964518885.1 uncultured Parvibaculum sp.
GACGAAGGCGCAGCTTATGGCTGCGCCTTTTTTCGTTAGTTCAGGAAACCTGAAAGGACATGACGTGTCAGTGCCCTGGGGCTGCGCAAAAGCGGGCCGATGAGGGGCGGGGAGAGTGGTTGGATCAGGGTTACGTCATCGCGCAGGGGAGCCATGAGTGTGTCCAGCGTTGGGTCCCGCCAGGCCTCGCGAAAACTGTCAATGAACGGGTGTTCGTTGGGAGCGGTGTGGGGCATTGGCTTTTCTCCTGTGGTCGGGAGACGGTGACAGATGAGGAGCTTGTGTGGGGAGCCGAAGGGCATTTTGCGTAGGGACTAGCTGATGTTTTGGTGGGTTTGCTGAATTGGGCAAATCAGTTCATGCTCGACATCTTCTCAACCAATGAAAGGAGGTGATCCGATGTCCAGTGAGATTTCATATCTGCCTAAGCGGAGTGTGCGTATCATGTGGGTGACGGAGCAACCTTCCACGGCCACTTGAAACGTTGATTGAACACCCAAGCGCTATCGCTTTGGTGTTGATCGCTCAAGCGTTAGACAGATCTCTCACGCTTTGGGGCTGTGCTCAGCGCAGCCCCTTTTTTTGTTGCGACTGATCTGCCAGTTGGTTCAAATAGTCACTCAGAGCGGCACGTGCCGCATTGGCATTTTCCTTGGTCGGGTTTACCGCCGCCCGCAGGCCCAGGCCATCAATAAGGCCCAGTAGCAAATAGGTTTCATGCCTCGCGTCTGAGGCCGGTGCCACGTTGTGGACCAGGGGGATCATCGCCTTGAGCCATCTGTCATGATTGGTGTCGTTTTGCTGTGCGAGCTCAAGGTCGGTTGTCGCAGCGCCCCAATAGGCGACCCAGACCCTCCATTCGTTTAATCGTTGCTGGTCGAGAGGCAGGGTCTCTTCCACGGCGCGCCTCAGCTTTTCCAATGGCTCAAGGTCAGCTGCGATGATCTCGTTGAGCCTCACGGCGGAAGCGTCATATGCCGACTGCAGCGAGGCGAGCACCAGTGCCTCCCGATTGGCGAAATAGTGGGTAATTCGCCCGGTTGTGCAATTGGCCGCTGCCGCGATCTTGCGCATTGTCAGGCCCTCCAGGCCTTCCTTCGCAATTACATTCCAGCTGGCTTCAACAAGTTCGCGACGACGCGCGTCGTGGTCAATTATTTTTGGCATGGCTGGAAAATAGAGGATCTTTCTTCTTTACACAACGTATGTTTTGTAATAATTCTTAACACAACAAGTGTTTTGTAAAAGGAAACGCGCGATGCTCGAATTTCTTCAGGGTCTGCTGGCCATCCGGGATGTAGATCAGATCGGTATTCTTCTGATTTTGCTGGTTGGGGAAGTTGTCCTTACCTGGATATTGGGTCGGAAATATTACGAGACCTCCGATGCTTTGTGTTCGGTGGCTATGGGGCTGTTCTATGCGGCAAGCATTGCGCTGGCGGCAGGGACGGTGTTGCTCGGCTTCTATTGGGTCCACCAGTTTGCCTTTTTCGAGATCGACTGGGGAAGCAGCATTGCGCTTATCGTTGTCGCCTACGTGATCGTCGACTTTCTGTTCTACTGGTATCACCGCGCCATTCATGAAGTGCGTGTTGGGTGGGCGGCACATGTCAACCATCACTCAAGCCAGCAATATAATGTGGGAACCGCGTTGCGGGCGTCCTTTGCAGAAGCGTGGATGGAACCCTTCTTTCTGATCCCTGCTTTGCTCGTTGGGATCAACCCGATCATGGTCATCGCTCTTCTGTCGCTTAACCACCTCTATCAGTATTGGCTGCACACCCGCCACATAGGGAAGCTTGGTCCGCTGGAGTGGGTGATGAACACACCGTCCAATCACCGGGTTCACCACGGGTCGAACCTGCAATATTGCGACAAGAATTATGGCGGTACTTTCATTGTCTGGGATCGGCTGTTTGCCAGCTATGAGCCGGAGGGCGAGGAAGTGGTCTATGGCATTCGGCATCAGCTCGAAACGCGCAACCCGATCAAGGCAACGTTTCATGAGTGGATTGCACTGGGCCGCGACATGAAATCGTCAGGCTCGCTTCGCAATGCGCTGGGGCATCTCTTTCAGCCTCCAGGCTGGGCGCCAGATGGTGCCGGGGAGACCACGCGCCAATTGCAGGCAGAGATGCGCAAACAAAGCTGATCTCGTCTTTTCGACACTTCGTAACCCGCCTTTAGGTGAGACGATAGGAAACAACTGATGTTGGAATTTTTGCAAAGCCTGCTGGCGATCCGCGACTCGGATCAGTTTGGTCTTCTTCTCGTATTTGTTCTGGGTGAGGTGGTGCTGACCTGGGTGCTTAGAAAGAAATATTATGAGGCGGCTGACGCGTTCTGCTCCGTCACAATGGGTTTTTTCTATGTGACCAGTATCGCCTTGTCTGCCGGCACGGTTCTTGTTCTCTATTTCTGGGTCCACAGTCACGCGCTGTTCGACATTGATTGGACCGGCAGTGTTGCGCTCATTCTTCTGGCATATCTGATCGTTGATTTCCTGTTCTATTGGTATCATCGGGCGATCCATGAAGTGAGACTTGGGTGGGCGGCACATGTGACCCATCATTCGAGCCAGCAGTTCAACGCGGGGACGGCGCTTCGCGCTTCTTTCGCCGATGCCTGGATGGAACCGTTCTTTATGCTTCCAGCGCTTTTGCTGGGGATCGACCCGCTTATGCTTGTGGCTCTTCTGTCGCTCAATCATCTGTATCAGTTCTGGCTGCACACCCGCCATGTCGGCAAGCTCGGCTTTTTGGAAGGGGTCTTGAACACGCCCTCCAACCACCGGGTGCATCACGCATCCAACCTGCGCTATTGCGATAAGAATTATGGCGGCACTTTCATTTTCTGGGATCGCCTGTTTGGCAGCTATGAGCCAGAGGTGGAAGAGGTGGTCTATGGACTTCGGCATCAACTGGAGACGCGTAACCCGATCAAAGCGACCTTCCATGAGTGGATTGCGCTGGGCCGTGACATGAAGTCATCAGGGTCCGTGCGTAACGCTCTGGGGCACCTCTTTCAGCCTCCCGGCTGGAGGCCGGACGGGAAGGGAGAGACAACCCGGGCCCTACAGGCGCAGTTGCAGGAGCAGTCTCTCTGACCTGTTTGAAGGGGCGGCGTGAGCGGGTAACAGCCCAGCGGACGGGGCTTGATGAGGGTTTTGGGCCTCCGGCATCCAAACGCGCAGAAATCTGCGGAAATTTTTGCCAAAAGGGCGCATTATTTGGTTCACAAAGCCCGCAAAGCTGATATAAAGCGCGCTCTCCATCGCGAGATGGAGGCTACTTGGCGCGGGGTGGAGCAGTCTGGTAGCTCGTCAGGCTCATAACCTGAAGGTCATAGGTTCAAATCCTATCCCCGCAACCAATAGAAGCCC
>CAZFHW010000225.1:0-3335 GCA_964518885.1 uncultured Parvibaculum sp.
ATTTTATGGGTCTCGATCATCTTGTTGAAATAGCGAATTGTCTCGTAAAATTCTTCCTTGCCCGGAATGCGCTTGGCCAGATTGAACTGACCGCCAATTTCGGATGCGGCTTCATAAAGCACCACGTGATGTCCACGCTCGGCCGCCACGCTGGCATAGCCAAGCCCCGCAGGCCCCGCTCCAACCACGGCGATCCGTTTGGGTTTTGACGCGGGTTCGTACTTCAGAAGTGTTTCGTGACAGGCACGCGGGTTCACCAGACAACTCACTTCCTGATTGCCGCCAAATGTATGATCAAGGCAGGCCTGGTTGCAGGCAATGCAGGTATTGATTTCATCCTCACGCCCCTCGGCTGCCTTTTTGACAAGCTCCGCATCTGCGAGCATCGGGCGGGCCATAGAGACAATGTCCGCATCTCCCCTCTCCAGAACCGCCTCGGCAACATCGGGCATGTTGATGCGATTGGAGGTGATGGTGGGGATTGTCAGTTCTTTGCGCAGGCGCCCCGTCACGCTGGTGAAGGCCGCGCGCGGTACCATGGTTGCAATCGTGGGCACAGCAGATTCGTGCCAAGTAAAATGCGTGGACATGATGTTGACGCCGCATTTCTCAAGTTCTTTGGCAAGCAGCACAACTTCATCCCAAGACATGCCGCCTTGCAGCATATCCATGGCGGCGATCCGGAAGATAACAATAAACTCATCCCCCACCGCAGCACGAACACGGCGCACAACTTCGAGAGGAAACCGCATCCGATTTTCGTAAGGCCCGCCCCATCTGTCGGTCCGCAAGTTGGTCTTCTCAACCAGAAACGTACTGAGGAGATAACCCGCAGAGCCAATGATTTCCACGCCGTCATAGCCCGCTTCCTTGGCACGCGCGGCACAATTGGCAAAGTCAGCGAGCTGCTTTTCGATGCCCGCTTCATCCAGTTCATTGGGAACATGACGCGCAACACGAGAGCGCACGGGCGACGGGGCGACACTTCTCTCATGCCCGGCCAGAGGGCCGGTGTGCAAAATCTGCATGCAGATTTTAACGTCCTGATCGGCTTCATGCACGGCGTCGGTGATGACTTTGTGGCGCGCGGCCTCTTCGGCATTGCTGAGTTTCGCGCCGAGCCCACCCTCTTCGTTTGGTGATATGCCGCCGGTGATGATCATACCCACACCGCCGCGCGCACGTTCCGCGAAATAGGCAGCCATGCGGATGTGACCGTCGGCCAGTTCCTCAAGTCCTGTATGCATGGACCCCATGAGGGCGCGGTTTTTTATGCGCGTGAACCCCAAATCAAGAGGTTCGAAAAGATGGGGATAGCGGTCCAGGCCAGACATGAGCGTTCCTCTCCAGGTGGTTCATTTAGAAATGAGCACTTAGCCGTGTGTCGCAACGCACATCTGTGCGCATAGGTTTTCCGTTCGTGCACATGACGGCGCCTAAAGAGACGCCGCCTTGGAAATCTTCAGACGACGCAACGTCAAATGTCGCACCACCTTATCCAAGCAACAGATCAGCCAGTTTCGTGCGGTGGTAAATGGCGTCGCCAAATTGATTTTCACACCAAAGCGAGCGGCGGCGATATAGCTGTGCATCACAGTCATAGGTGAAACCAAAGCCGCCATGAAACTGAATGGACCGGTCCGCTGCAAACGACAACGCGTCGCCGGCTTGGGTTTTTGCCATGCGCGTCGCAATTTCTCCTTCGCCCTGCTGGGTGAAATTGTGCGCAGCGCAGTAGAGGTGTGATCGCGCGTTCTCATAAGAGACGTGCGCATCAACGATGGGATGTTTCAATGCCTGATAGGATCCGATATATTTGCCAAACTGCTTGCGCGTCTTCAGATATTCCACTGTGTAGTCAATGACACTCACGGTCCCACCACACATCTCCGCTGACAGAAGCAGGTTTGCACAGAGGTGCAGATGTGCCAGTGCTTCTTCCACCTTTGAGCCATCCAGAAACGCGTCTTCTTTGACGGTGATGCCATCCAGTGTCACCTGATAGGAGCGGCGGGTTTCATCAATGATGGTCTCCCGGCGCAGCGCATTATCGGAAACAGCAGCCCGCTCCAGGGCGACGAGTGCCGGGGCTCCGTCACGCATCACGCTGACGATGATCCACGCGGCGGCGGCTGCATTCTCCACAAACGTTTTGCGACCACTTAAGACATATCCATCGCCGTCGCGGGTCGCGGTGCTCTCAATATGGCTCAGGTCCCAATCGGCGTGAGGTTCGCTGAACGCGAGTGTGGCAATGGTGCCCTCGCACAGCTCAGGCAGAAGCTTTGCTTGTTGTGCTTCAGTGCCCGCAAGCACGAGGGCCTGGGCTGCCAAAGTGGTGCTGACGAACGGCCCGGCCATCAGCGTCCGGCCCATCTGCTCAACAACGGGCACAACTTCTGCGAGACCGAGGCCGATGCCGCCGAACTCCTCCGGCACGGCGATGCCAAGCCATCCCAGCTCTGCCATTTCGTTCCAGATGGCGGGATCGTATCCCAGTTCGTCGGTCAGGAGAGCGCGCACCTTCTCGACAGGCGATTTGTCCCTGCAAAAAGAGGTCGCCACGTCAAGGAGCTGGGCTTGCTCTTCGCTGAAACCGATGGTTGCCTTATTCGACATTTTCTCTTTCCTCGTTACCTAAGCTTTTGGGTCTCATAGGTTTTAGATTTCAGCGGCTTTTCGGTAGCCCAAGAACATGTTCACCAATAATGTTGTGCTGAATTTGTGACGTACCGCCGCCGATTGTCGCGGAAAATGCATTGAGATATCCGCGCTGCCACAGGCCTTCATCATAGGCATCGGGCTCACCCACATAGTAGGCGCCGCGCTGCCCCTGCAGGGTCATGGCAAATTCGTTGAGACGTCGCACAAATTCCGTGGCATTAAGCTTCGCACACAGAGGTAATGATGCGGGCTTATCCTGCACCAAAGGCTGAATGTGACCCCGGCGCGCATTGAGCTGCAGGCTCCGCGCCTCGGTCAGCAATTGCACCAGCTTGTCCCGGATGACCGGATCATCAAGCGCTGGCTTGCCGCCGCGCGTAGCGTTGCGCGCGAGATCCAGAATTTCGAAAGGATCGGATGCGCGCATGACATAGCCACCGGCCTGCCCCCCCTTGACGCCGCGTTCATATTCCAGTGTCCGCATGGCGACACGCCAGCCCTCGCCCGGTTCCCCCATGATGCAGTCGGCGGGAATGCGGGCGTCGGTGAAAAATGTCTGGGTAAACCCATACTCGCCTGTCAGTTTGCGGATAGGAACTGTTTCAACACCGGCCACTCGCATGGGGGCAAGGAAGAAACTAAGCCCTGCGTATTTGTTCGGGGCATCCGGG
>CAZFHW010000226.1:0-3283 GCA_964518885.1 uncultured Parvibaculum sp.
CTTCACGAAATCGACATGGAAGGTTTCGACACAACCGTTGGTGTTCTCCTGAAAAGCGTCTTCCTCGGCTACAAGCATGTGATCCCGATAATGAAAGACCAGGGCGAGGGGTCGATCATCTCAACCGCAAGTGTCGCCGGCCTCCAGGCCGGTTTTGGACCACAGGTCTACTCCGCCTGCAAAGCTGCCGTTGCCCATCTGGCAAAAACCGCATCAATAGAGCTCGGCCCTTTCAATATTCGCTCAAACGCCATTTGCCCAGGCGGCATTGCCACGCCGATATTTGCGAACGCCTTGGATCTCGGCCCGAATGCCGCCGATGAATTTGCAGAGTTCATGAAGCCCCGACTTGCCAAACTCCAGCCTGTCGCCCGTTCCGGCTTACCCAACGACATCGCCGAGATGGCGCTCTTCTTGGCGTCGGATGCTTCCACCTTCATCACAGGACAAATCATAGCCGTGGACGGGGGGCTGACAGCTGGCCGCGTCCGGGGGCTCTCAGACGCCATTGATTTCGAAGCGACCATCAACGAATTTTTGTCGACAAGGACCTGAGCCGTTAGAATCGAAAGTCGTCACCACCGCTGCCCAGAAAGGGGACAGCCCCTTCAGGGCACGAGCCACCGCTCGCAAATTTATCCGCAACTTCACGCGCCATTAGATTTGCGTTGGCGTTGGCACGGGCGTCGATATAGGCAACATGACAGGTTTCTCTCTGACGAAACCGCGAAACGACGAGAACCTGTCCCTCTTCAAACGTGCCGTCGTCAAGGGTCCGCTGATATTTGTACCTGACAATGGTTGCGAACGGTTCGACCTCACCAGATCGATTGGGGGCACGCCACTCTAGTTTCGCTCCAAGCGTATTAAAGAAGGCCATGGTTTGACCAACTTCCTCCGGGGCATCTTCACCTTCGCGAGCATAGGCCAGATAGAGCCGCAGATCGACGTCGGTGGCATATACGTCATAGCCGTATGCCCCTGCGCATCTCCACGTCACAAACCCCATCTCAGAACCTTCTTCAGCATTCGCTTCATCAGCGATATCGCACTTGGAAAAATCAAGATCAGAATACCGGCTGGTGTATTCCGACGCATGGGCCACACTCACTGATGCGAAGGCCAGCACCGAACCAATCAAGGAAACCAATAACTTCATCATTGTCTATTCCTCCGCAACGAGAATATTTTTCTCACGCTTCACCCGGCGTTTGAGAGAAATCTGCATTGGCTGCTTGCCGCCAACCTGCGCAAGTAATGTGTCGACACTTTGGCGATCTTCACCAGATAACGGCACGTAGAAATCAAGCACCCGCTGCAACATCCATTGGGAGAATGGGAACATGCCACGTTCTCCCGTAACAGGCGTGCCGTCCGCTTCCTTCAACGTGAAGGCTTGCTTGCCGATGGCCCGTGGGATTTTTTTCCCGGGATTGTCGTTAATCCAATCGCCAAGCGCAGATACCATTTCACGCAGAGGCGGAAACTGTTCTTCAAATATTCGAGCAAGAACCGGATAGAGAGTTTCGGGCACCTCATCGTTGGCGAGGAAGGAGCCGGACTTAGGCTCAGGCGCATTCATCCGCTCAACCCACTTCGCCACATTAGGCGCGATCCGCTTCATGATCTTGCCTGACTCCGTATCCCGGTAGAGGTGCGCATAAAGCGGCCCCATAAGCCCAAAGTCACCGATGCAAGGCCGTGTCCCCAGCAGATAGGGGTGAACGGAAAAATGCGCGTCTAGATCACGCAAAAATTGCTCGTAGGAGGCCTCAATGGCAGGAATGGTCGCGGGCGTAATCCCTAAAATGGGCTGCGCGCCTCTGAAAGGCCGGGAGCGCTCTTCCCCCACCTTGACCTGCTCTTCTTCGCTTGCGTCCGGGAGAGACCCTCTCCCAAACTCGAGAAACATCTCCTGCTCATTAAAGGCCCAGCGATAGTGCATCGCCGGGATCACCAGCCATTCATCGCCATAGAGTTCGAACAGGCGCGCAACAGTTCCCTGCCGCGGCGTATCTGGATAAATCGTGGGCTCAGAAAACCGCGCTTCAAGAAAATCAATAATGTCGCTGGTGTCTTGAACAACGATATCATCTGGCGAAATAAGCACCGGGATCATTGCCACGCCTGTGCGCGGCAGAATTGTCTCCAGATATACTTTCTGGCTCGCCGGGACTTCCTCGAAGGGGATGTCTTTATAGCGCAAATAAGCCCGCACCTTGCCCGTATAGAGGGAAATTTCCGCGCCTATAAGTTGATACATGTCCGTCATGACACCCCCGTCGGTTTGATGAATATGAGAAATTCAATGCTGTTTGGGAAAACTTACCGTGTGTTTCAGTCTGGTCCAATCAATTCAAGGTTTTTTAGAGATTATCCCTCACCTTCAGGCGCTGAACGTAACAAGGTGGTTCTGGGATGGATAAGAGGTTCGATAACGAGAGGCGGCGAAATCGCCGTGTTGCAACCTCCATATACGGCCGCCTTGTCTACCCTGGTGTCGATACAGAGTGCTTTATCAAGCAAATGTCCGCGACAGGAGTCCTTGTTGAGGCAACACCCCTGCCCGCTCTCCATGTGCCTGTTGCGCTGAGTGTCCCCGGAATTGGCTTTGCCCACGGCACGAGCATCCGGTACAGCGGCGGACTGTTGTGCATCCGACTGCACCCAACCATGAGCCACGAGCAATTCATGGCGGATCGCCTGGCGGATCCCACGCGCCGCGTTCAGCACTGACCTCCGTCCCACCCACACAACAGTATGGCCTGTATTCTGCGCGCGACTTGACGCTGCTCCATCGCTACACTCGCCCGAAACAAGGACGCAAACGGGAGAGGTTCCATGAAATTAGACGGTGCAGTTGCCATTGTAACAGGATCGGCTGCGGGACTAGGCGCAGCGACAGCAAAGCGTCTTGCCGCTTCAGGCACAAAGGTTGCCATCAATTACACAAAATCAGAGCAGGAAGCCAAAGACGTTTTCAGCGCTATTGAGGCAGCGGGTGGCGAAGCCGTCATGGCCAAGGGAGATGTTTCAGACGACGACGCCTGCAAAAAGATCGTCCAAACGGTTATCGATAAATGGGGCCGCGTCGACATCCTCGTAAACAATGCCGGAACAACACAATTTGCCGATCATGACGACCTTGATGCTTTGCAGGCCGCAGACTTTCACAGAATTTATGGCGTCAACGTTATTGGTGCCTACCAGATGATCCGCGCCTGCGCGCCCTACATGAAAGAGCAAGGGGCGGGCTCCGTCGTCAATGTGTCTTCAATCGCCG
>CAZFHW010000227.1:0-3281 GCA_964518885.1 uncultured Parvibaculum sp.
CCGTGGTGATTGACGTCATCCGTGCCTTCACCTTTGCCAAGACGGCCTTTGATAACGGGGCGGAGAAGATCCTGCTGGCGGAGACCGTTGAGGCGGCCCGGTCCCTGGCTGACGCTCACCCCGGCGCCGTCCTGGCGGGCGAGATCAACGCACTCCCCATTCCAGGCTTTGATGTGGGCAATTCCCCCAGCCAGATCGCCGCGCGCGGCCATAACAGTGGCCTGGACGGTGGCACCATCGTCCATCGGACGACCAATGGCACGCGCATGGCGATTGCTGCCCTTGCCCATGCGACCCATGTTTTTGTCACCGGCCTTAGCAACGTGCAGGCGACCGCTGCCCGCATTCGCGCACTTCATGAAGACGGGGCGACCCGCCTGCTGCTGGTTGCAACCCACCCCACGGGAGATGAAGACGTCGCCTGCGGTGACCATCTGCTCCACCTTCTGAGCCTACCCGGAGGCGTGCCCGAGACTGTGGCCCTGGATCGCACCAGAAATGCCGATGCTGCGGCCAAATTTCTGGACCCGGAGCAACCCACCTTTCCGACAGACGACATGTCCCACGTATTGCGGTTCGACCCTCCTGTTTTTGTGATGGGTGTCGGCGCTGAAAACAGCGTGCCTGTGGTGAGAAAATTCTCCCTCTGACTTTTGTCCCCCTCCTCCCGGGTCTACACTTTCAAAACGACTCAGGCGCGTCGCCCGAAACGCTGGAGGTTCTCCAGCCGGTTTAGGGGCGCGCCCTTTGCGTCTGGCCCCAGTGTCGTTTGGGGAGGAAAGCCCAGCGCACCAACCCAAAGGCTCTCGTGAATGGCGACCCGTCCTGCGCCGTCGACCCCACTTTGGCGGCTTGTGCCCCTGATTAAGCCCCATGCGCTCAAATTCTGGGGCGGCATGGGGCTCATCATCAATGGTCGCTTTCTTGAGGCGGGCATGCCTTTGCTGCTGGGGATCGCGATTGACGGGCTCAACACCGGGAATGCCAATTTGGGGTGGCCAGCCCTTGGTATTCTGGCCCTTATGGTCGCCCGCTACCTGTCTTTCTCGTTCGGACGTCGCTTTGTGCGTCAGGTCGGCGCGGCGGTTGCCTATGACCTGCGGCAAAAGCTCTACTGGCATCTGGAGCTTCAAGGCCCCCGGTTTTTCGCCAAATATTCCACTGGCGACCTGATGGCGAGGGCCATCAATGATCTGCAGCTCATCCGCATGGTGATTGGCATGGGATCACGATTGATCCTGGTGCTCGGTGCCTCGGGCATCATTGCCTTTACCGTGATGATGTTCCTGTCAGCGAAGCTCGCCCTGATGCTGCTGCCTTTGCTGCCGTTCATTGGGTTCTTCGGCTGGCTCATTGCGCGCAGGATTTTCACCCAGTCAACACTGGTTCAGGAAGGGTTCTCGGAGCTCTCCGCGATGGTGCAGGAAAACCTGAACGGCATCCGCACCATCCAGACCCATTCTCAGGAGGCCCGCGAGATTGGACGACTGGAAGAAAAGAGCAACGACTATGCGGGCAAATTCCAGCGCTTGATGTTTTTCAATTCCGCCCTCACCTCCATCATGCTTGTGATGACAGGGGCTGCCACCCTCATCATTGTTGGGTTTGGCGGCTCCCTGGTCATGGCGGGGGAGATCACTATCGGCACCTTCACCGCCTTCATTTTCTATCTCGCCATGATGTTGTCCCCGGTGAAGGAAGCCGGTGTCATGGTGACGCTTTTCCAGAGAGCCGCATCCGCCTCCCAGCGCATCTATGCGATCCTGGACCATGAGCCTGAAATCCGGGACGCAGACGATGCAGCCCCCCTTGACGGCGTCGGTGGCACCATCACCGTCCGCAATCTGTCCTACCATCACCCTGACCAAGCGACCGGGGCGGACGCCGATGACAAAGCGCGCGCCCACTGGCCAGCCCTTGATGATGTCTCGCTCACCATCGAACGGGGACAAACCGTCGCCATTTTGGGCCGGGTGGGGTCTGGCAAGTCCACCTTGCTGCGTCTCCTGGTCCGGCTGCTTGATCCCCCACCCGGCACAATCTACCTCGACGGACAGGACGTTCGCATGCTGCCGCTGGCGCAGGTCCGCCAGGAAGTTGCCTTTGTGCCCCAAGACCCTTTCCTGTTTGCTGAGCAATTGGGACAGAACATCACCTATGACAATCCCGATCGTCCGGTTGAGGATGTCTGGGACGCGGCCGAAACGGCTGACCTGGGCGAAACCATCGGCACGTTTCCCGCCCAACTTGAAACCCATGTGGGCGAACGCGGCGTGACCCTGTCAGGCGGCCAGAAACAGCGCACCAGCCTTGCGCGGGGGTTGATCCGCGGCTCGCCGGTGCTGCTTCTTGATGACTGCTTTTCCGCCGTCGATACCCAGACAGAGGAGCGCATCCTTACCCGCCTTCGCACCTTGCGAAAGGGCATGACCACCATCCTCGTGTCCCACCGTGTCTCCACGGCGCAGCATGCCGACCGGATTTTTGTTTTGGACCAGGGTCGCATTCTGGAAGAAGGAAACCACGAAACACTCATGGCCAAAGGGGGTGCCTATGCGCAGCTCGCCCGCCTGCAAAGCCGCCGTGACGCACTGCAATCCACACTGGAGCAGCAGAACATTCGTCCCGATGCTGGCGCTTCTTCAGCCCTAGAGGGAGATGGCGCATGAGTACCCAACCCGGCCGAGAACGTGACTATTCCGTCTTTGACAATGACATAGACGGCAAGCGGTTTGACCTGCAACTGCTTCGCCGTCTTTTGAAGTGGCTGGCGCCCTATCGCCCCCGTGCGACACTCGCCATTGCCTGCGTGCTTGTGGCGGCGACAGCAACAGTACTGGCCCCCGTGATCGTCACCCGCGTGGTGATTGACGGCATGCTTCTCACCGGTCCTGACAGTGCCGGAACCATCAATGCCCCAGATATGGGACAGCAGGATCTGGTGACCTGGATGTCGGAAAGCACCGGCCTCAGCGCGCTGGTCGCTGCCTGCGCAGTGTACGGCGTTTGGGTTCTGGTGGCTGGTCTGTTCAGTCACCTCTTCCGCGTTCTCCTCGCCGGGTCTGTGTTGTCGGGACTAAAAGACCTGAGGCGGGATGTCTTTGCCCATCTGGAGCGGCTCCCAGCAACTTTTTACGACCGTGTGGCCGTTGGCCGGGTGATGACCCGTGTCACCAACGACATTGAAACACTGTTTGAGCTGCTTTCCGGGTTTGGCGTTTTGATGGGTGAATTTGTGCCCTTCTTTGTCGCCATGACGATCATGCTTTCGATCAACCCGG
>CAZFHW010000228.1:0-3265 GCA_964518885.1 uncultured Parvibaculum sp.
AGGATCACGGGATACGGGGCCGCATGGAGCGGTGGATGGCGCCTTTTGCAAGGCTGCTTGGCTGGCATCCAGATTTCGTCATTGAGACGATTACAGGCTTCACAGAGCTTGAGCTGGTTGAGGCGCGCGCGATGCACCCGATGGGGCTTTTTACGATGCTCCGGTTCAAAAAACCCGAGGCTGACCCCGCCTGATTAGGGCTGTTTTCCAGCTGGTACAATAAGCCGTCCCCTTTGCTTGACAGGGGGGGGCGGGGGCCCTTATATCCCCTGACTTTCTAGGGTGCGCCCGCATCAATATCGGTGGGCACGCAGCCCTTGTGGCCCCGATTTTTGGGGCACGCATTGGGGCGGAGTAGCTCAGCTGGTTAGAGCAGCGGAATCATAATCCGCGTGTCGGGGGTTCGAGTCCCTCCTCCGCTACCATTTTTTGGTAAGTCATTGATTTTCTTGTAAGTGCATGATCTTGCACGGCTTTCGAACTCAAGCGGTACACATTTGTGGTACACTTTGGGGATGGAAGAGATGCCGAAAATCAAATATCTCACCGAGGACAAATCAGGCAAGAAGCTTCGTCGAAATATCCCTGTTGAACTACAGGAACTGGCGGGCAGAAGCGCATGGGTTGAGCGCGTTAGTGGATCGACGGCGGAGCTCAGAGAACGAGCCAATCTCTTCGCTGTAGAGACGGACGCGAAGATCAAAGCGCATCGCAATCAATTGGCAACGACGGGTGCAAATGAGGATGTCGGCACCTCAGTTGCAACAGGTTTCAAAATTCACATCTCGAAAACGGACGTAAGGCGTCTCGCTCTCCTTCACTTTAGACAAATTGAAGAGGAGCGAATTCGAAATAGGACCTATGCGCAAGGCGGAATGAACAAAATGGATCATGCAGCAATGGTTGCTGATGCCGCTGAGGATTATAGTAACGCCCTAAAGACGGCTGCTAACGAAACGCATCATGAAGGGTTCGACCTATCCTCTCACATTATGCAGAGTGCGCTTGACCTCTTAATTGAAAATAACTTCCTTTCGAAAAGTGCGCTGGACAGTAAGAGAGTGGGCCGACGGCAAACGAAGGAGGTGCTAGTCGCACCTTCAGAGCTACTTGTTGATCCATGCTTTGAACTTCTTTGCCGATATATCGAAGATGCGGAAGTCGAGCTCGCAAAGCGTCGGCTTGAGGCTTTGCAGACCGGGCAGGTGCCTAGGATTAGGAATGAGGTTTTCTTGCCCGCTATCACGGCAACTATTCTCCCTCCCGGTCAGACGAATGAGCATCAGTACTCGATAGGCGCTTTAATCAAAGCATTTGAAGACGCAAAGAGAGATGAGGTGACGAGTTCAAGGTTTGTGCAATACCGAATAGTGACCCGGAGTTTAACTGAAGAGTTGGGCGAAGAATTCCCCCTTGACGGAATAGACCGGGCACGTTGCACTGAACTGGTTGAACTATTTCTAAGCATTCCATCGCATGCGAAGCAGCACTACCCGAAGATGACATTGCGGCAGGCCTCCAAATCGTTTGAAAGCAAAAATGGAAAACCCGCTCAGCGGTACAAAGCTGCGCAGAACAACCTGGCAGTTCTGAAGTCCATATTTGAGTATGCAGTCGAATTGGAATGGCTTGAAAAGAACCCTGCTGAGAAGGTGTCGGTGAAAATTCCGCGTGCCGAAAAGAAGAAACAATCTCAGAATAGGGGCTATCTACCGTTCACCACGGCAGATCTGCAAACGATTTTTCAGGCTCCCCTCTACACTGGGTGCAAGGATGACGAAGCGGGTTTCAATAAGCCGGGGCCGAACGTAATAAAACGTCACCGCTATTGGGCACCATTGATAGCTCTTTGGACTGGGATGCGGCTAAACGAAATTTTGCAATTGGAAAAGAGTGATGTTCGGACTTCGCCGGAGGGCGTGGACTATTTTGATGTCACAGATGAAACTGAGATTGAGAACACAGAAGCTGGAGTTGAAAAGCGTCTGAAAACTGAAAATGCGAGAAGAAAAATTCCCATTCACCCAGAACTCATACGCTTGGGCTTTGTAGAATGGGCAAGGTCACATCCAAAGGGCCGCATTTTTCCTGATGCTGACGTTGGATCAGGGGAAAAACTATCTGATCATTTCTCCAAAAGGTTTGCCTATTTCCTAGAGAAGCAAGGTGTCTGGGTGCCGCGTAAAAAGGTGTTCCATAGCTTTCGTGGTAATTTTACAGATGCCCTGAAGTCGGCTGATGTGCCTCTTGATATGCGCGAAGCAATTATGGGCTGGGATAATAAGGGTAGGATGGATGCCCGTTACGGCAGTGGCTTTACAATAGAGGCCTTGAGTAAGGCGATGAACCCGGTGACATATGATGGATTGGTTTTGTCCCATCTTTATGTGTAGGTATCAAAACATTTCGTTTTCTAGCTGCGCCTAACTTCATCGTCTGCCTGTGCGTTTGGCAAGCGCTCCAATTTGTTCAACTGCAACTTCGAGCTCTGAATTTGAGAGTGTTCTTGCTAAGTCGTTTAGGTTCGCAAAGAGCGCAGCGCGTTGTGGGTCACTTTCCTCTTCTGGGCTTCCCGGAAAGAAATCGCGAACTGGCACTTCTAGTTCGCTACTCAGGCGTTCGAGCGTCTCAAAATTCGGCAGGCTTACACCTCGTTCCAAATTGGACAAGGCATCAACACTTCTATCGATCTTTTCTGCGAGCTCGGGTTGGGTCAAACCCCGCGCTTTGCGGAGATGCTTAATCTTAGTGCCTACTGCGTGTTTTGTTTTCATTCCCGCAGTTTCACTACGGAAAATTCTTTCAAAACCGATCAAACAATGGTAAAATGTGAAAAGTCGTAGTTTGATGCGATTTTCGATGTTTTTGTTCGTTCGGTGACCGTATGTACATCCTAATCCTCGCAATTCTCCTTGGCCTTGTTCCCGCAGCCATCGCGCAGTCGAAGGGTCGAGATTTCTTTTTGTGGTGGGTGTACGGCGCAGCTTTTTGGATTGTCGCACTCCCTCATTCGCTGATCATGAAAGCCGACCAGCATAGCCTGGAAGCTCGGGGCTTACAGAATGGTCAAAAGAAGTGCCCCTTCTGTGCGGAGCTTGTGCGCAAGGAAGCGACAGTATGCAAACACTGCGGGCGCGACCTGGACGATCACGAGATGGACAGATCAGATGATTTGCAACCGGTTGCAAACATGCCTCTGGATGTTTCCACCGAGAAGCTAGCGAACGCATCGCCACCCACCGCACTAGAAGATAATTCCGAGCGT
>CAZFHW010000229.1:0-3264 GCA_964518885.1 uncultured Parvibaculum sp.
ACCGATAGTCGTATTGAAGAGGGGGCCGAGCCTCTGGTCGTTAAAGAACTGTTGGACGAATTTTTGGTCTTTCAGGGGGCGAGTTATTTTCGTGCGGTGGCTCTGGGTCAGATCTATGGCCTGTCCGCCCGGGGCCTGGCCATAGACGTTGGGGGCGAGGCTGACGAAGAATTTCCCCTGTTCACACAATTTTGGATTGAGGAGGCGGTCGGTGGCCCACTCACCATCTACGCACAACTCGATACACCAAGCGCAACTGGCATCTACACGTTCGAAATTGCACCCGGGTCAACGACACAAATTGACGTGTCGGTGGTGCTTTTTCCCCGTGTTGAAATTAGGAATTTTGGCCTCGCACCTCTGACCAGCATGTTCCTGTTTGATGCGACCAACAGGAGCCGTTTCGATGATTTTCGCGCGGCCGTCCATGATTCCGATGGGCTTGCCATCCACAATGGTGCGGGGGAATGGCTTTGGCGACCGTTGGCAAATCCCCTCGGTCTTCAGGAAAGTGCCTTTGTCGACAATAACCCACGAGGATTTGGGCTCATCCAGCGATCACGAAATTTCGAAAATTTCGGAGACCTGTCATTGCAGTATGAAGCCCGGCCGTCAGTCTGGATTGAACCTCGCGGGGATTGGGGGCGAGGGTCAGTTACGCTAGTCGAACTGCCAACACGCACAGAAACCGAGGACAATATTGTCGCCTACTGGCGCCCCTTCGCCCCGTTTTTACCGGACGAACGATATGAATTTGCTTATCGCATGACATGGGGAGCGACGGTTCCGATCACGGATGATCTCCTGAAAGTGATCGACACGAGGATAGGTGCACATGCTGATGGTGGAAAAATTGTGGTAATTGATTACGCAACAATGCAGGGATTGGAAGATTCCAAGAGTTTGGAAGATCCCGCGAGTGATGCGCATGCCAACAAAATTGTACCTGAGATCTATTCGGAAAAGGGCGTCGTGCAATATCCGTTTGTTGAGGAAAATCCCCATACCGGCGGTCTTCGGCTCACCTTCCAGTATGACCCCCAGGGGGCCTCGTCATCTGAATTTAGAATATTGCTCCGCAGGGCCGGGCGAGCAGTGAGTGAAAAGTGGTTGTACCGATGGACCAAGCAGTAAACTACCCGCCTGTAGAGGAAGAGAAATTCACGGGCGCGCCCGGTGGCAGCTTCCACATGCCACCAGAAGCCGCCCTCGCGATGCCGGTTCAGGATCTGGCTAGGCCACCGATCCACACGACAAACAAGACGAAGGCATCACAGTCCCCAACCCGGCGCCGCATGGCTGTGCTGGGGACGGCAGGCATCGCAACTGGCGTTCTTCTCTATGAGACGTTGGTGGCTTTTTCCGTTCTAGGCTTGTCTGTTTACGAGATGGCTGTTGCTGTTCTCTTTGCGATCAATTTTTTCTGGATTGCCCTGGCGGCTGTCAATGCAGTGATTGGTTTTGCCATGCAGAAAACGTCGACCAGAAAACAGCCCTCCCCAGGGGGCTTGAAGGTCGCCCTCATAATCCCCGCCTACAACGAAAACGCGACCCGCGTTTTCGCAAATGCCTGCGCGATGCTGGAAAGCGTAAACAATGTCCGTTCGCAGCACGAATATGCGCTCTTTGTGTTGAGTGACACCAATGATCCGGACTTGGCCGCCCGGGAAGAAGCGATCTTTCGCGAGACCAAGGCGTTGCTTGGGGGCAGTGTGGCGATTTTCTATCGGCGTCGATCACAAAATACAGATCAGAAGGCGGGCAATATTGCCGAGTGGTGCCGGCGGTGGGGCGGGGCCTACGACGCGATGGTTGTCCTGGACGCTGATAGTGTGATGGAAGGTCGAACCATCAATTTATTGGCAGATGAGATGGCGGCAGACCCGGATGTAGGTCTGCTGCAGACGGTGCCGCGCCTCATCAAGGGCGAAACCTACTTCGCGAAACTGCAGCAGTTTGCCACAGCGGTTTACGGGCCTTTGCTTGCGCGAGGACTGGCATTCTGGTTTGCGGGTGAGGGGAATTATTGGGGCCACAATGCGATCATACGCACGCGCGCTTTTGCAGCATGTGCCGGCCTGCCGAGGCTTGCTGGCAAAGGGTCGCTAAGCGGCAGCATCATGAGCCATGATTTTGTGGAGGCAGCTCTGCTTCGCCGGGCCGGATGGCGGGTGCGTCTCATGCCCAATCTCGGCGGGAGCTACGAGGAAACACCTCCATCATTAGTGGACCATATCGCGCGGGACCAGCGGTGGTGTCGGGGAAACCTGCAGCACATGCGGGTCGTTTTGGCCGCAGGTCTTCATCCCATGAGCCGGTTTCATCTTGTTCACGGCGTCATGTCCTATCTGGCTGCCCCTTTGTGGTTGCTTTTCATCGGGCTTGGTCTGTTTGCAACCATGGACCCACCTGCATCCATTTTCATGGTCGGTCAATGGCCGAGTATCGCCCGGGAACTGACCAGAGGAACAAGCGTTAGTCCGACCGCAGGCTTGTTTGCGACAACCATGCTGATCCTGCTGCTGCCAAAATTTCTTGGCCTGATGAACTTGTTGGTGAATAGAGCCCTGATTGGGCAATGGGACGGTTGGAGCCGGGTGAGCGTGTCAATGTTAGTTGAGGTGCTTCTTTCAGCCGCCATTGCGCCCGTTCTCATGATCCAGCAGACGCGTGCGGTTGTGCGCACGCTCACGGGGCGGGCAAAGGGGTGGCAGCCTCAGCGACGTATGGCGAAAAGTGACACGTTCCGGGAGCTGGCGCGGGTTCATGCAATAGAGAGCCTGGTTGGCATCGGTCTACTCCTTGGCACCGTAAGTGGCGTGGTGTCGCTGTGGCTCGCGCCGGTCATGGTGGGCCTTGTTTTCGCGGGCCCCTTGTCAGCGCTGGTGTCGCGCCGTTCGTCATACCTGTTTGATCGCCTGGGAATTTTGAGTGTGCCCGAAAGCATATCGCCGCCGCCCATCGTTGCATCGGCACAGGCGTACCAACGTCTCCTGGCGCACGGCTTCACGAACGAGAGTGTTGTGAAGCCCTATCTGAAAGAAAATCAAACAGGGGTCGATGGGGACGCCATCCCACTCATTTTTACCCCCTCCGTCATCGGAGACTGACCAACACTCCTGATCGCATCTCCTGCAGATCAGGTGTCCGTCAACGCAGGCCCTTTTGCGCCCGCCTGACGCCAGGGCTGATTTTTGAACCAGGCAACGCTGTAGGCGACGGCAATCAGCAGGGCGAACCCTGTGAGGTTCATCAAGGCACTTG
>CAZFHW010000230.1:0-3219 GCA_964518885.1 uncultured Parvibaculum sp.
ACTCTCGCCCCTTGGGGATGCATGCGAAACACAAATGCCTTGTTACGTGGAGAAATGTTGTTCCGATCTGTTACAACCGATTCAAGATTTGCAATGACAATGTCAGCCTGAAGCCACGGACTTATTTTCTCGATTGCTGTTTCGATGGACAGAAGCTGCCCCGCCTTAATTCCACCCTCCGGCGACACCCGCGCACCACCTTGGTTTGTGCCGGTATCCCCCACAAAGACAAGTGTCAGCCGTTCCTCAGCTCCAGCTGTCTGCGTTGTGGCAGCGATGCATCCAATTAGTCCCGCTACAAGCAGGCAGGTCGTGAAAAATCTTGCAGCCATTCATTCCCCCTCGCACCTTCGAACACTCGCCGTCTGCCCGACTGCGGTTCCCTCTGACCTGAGATGATGAGCTAATCGGCACAGCTTGCCAAAAGAGCCCCGAACAGCTTGAGACGCATGATGCGGATCAGATCTGATAGATGCGTCTTGCGGTTCCAGAAAACATTAGGTCCTGCTCTTCCTTGCTAAAGCCTGCTGCGATCTTCTTCAAACCGTTCCAGAGAACGGGATAGCTGATCGATAGTCGGTCAACAGGGAAATTGCTTTCAAACATGCAACGCTCCGGACCAAAGCAGTTTATCATGTGGAGATAGTATCTTGCCTGCGCCTCGACAAATTCGTCCGATGTTGGAGGATCTGGTCTTTTGTCCCACCCAAACCCATTATCCGGCATGGCTAGCCCACCAAGCTTTGCCACTACGTTAGGACACTCAGCTATCGCGGCAACATCTTCCTTCCAAGTTTCAAAAATGACTTCCCGCTGGCTGGCATAAGGCCCGACGCCCAGAGGTGTGCCGAAATGATCGAGGATCATCATCGTTTCCGGAACAGCCTTTGCGAGGTCGCAAAACGATCGATTTTGATAATGGTAGTGCCAGGTGTCGTAAGTCAGCCCGCGCTCACCCAACCGGACAACGCCTTTTCGAAAGGCCTCATCTTCATACAGGTTTTTTGGAGCACCCCCTGGAATCGACAGAACTTCAGGGTGTTCTGCATACGCACCGGCATGTCGTATGCCACGGAACAGGCCGCGCCCCGCTTCCTCATGAGCATCCAGAATGTCATCTAATTGAGGATGGGTTAGCTCCGCACGCGCCACTATTCCAGAGATTGTCGCCTGCTGCGGGTTCTCTCTAGAGAGGAATGCGCGCTCGGTGACAAATGTTGTTTCGCCCACTGGCCGCAAGTGGTCAGGTCCATCCTCACGGTAGCTTGATCCGCATTCGACGAACACCGTCTGGATCACGTTATGACCGCTCCCGGTATCTGACCAAAGATTGTCCAAATCGTACAATGTCGCCGGGTGGTGCCACAGGTGATGGTGTGGATCAATTATTTCCCGCTCGGGGTCAATAATGTCCTCTTTTAGCGGACTAAGCCATTCGTCATTCTTCCACATACTTCATACTCCCCTCGTATTTGTTCCTCACATCACCCTGCCCCAATCAACACCCTTGTCCAAGGTCCTGGCATTGATTTGAATCTGATTACTGGTGAAGTGATGTCAAAATTTTTGCTGAATAGTTTTCTTTGCAAGGACCCACTTAGGTTGGCGACGGTCGCTCCAAATTGTCGGGCGCCAGACAACCGTTGTTCGTATCCACTTTGTTTGTTGCATTCCTTTGGTGTGCATAATGATTTGATCGTACCCGCCGCGAACATTGGTAGTCGCTGCCCCCTGAACTGCGGCCCTTTGCCCCAGAACCTCCTCGTTCGCCACGTAGTGATCGAAAATGCCTATGATGCCCATTCAAATGGGGTGTCCCGCCAATGGGTTTACATGAACCGCGGCAAGTTAAAGAGGTTCTGAAATGTTCCACCGCCGTCAATTTCTACAAACATCGGCAGCGCTGATCTCTGTCGCCGGACTGAACGCTTGTGGCCCACCACAATCATCCGAGCAAGTGGTGCAGGCACTCGACATCCAACCGGCGCAGTTCAACCTCACGAAACACGGCACCACCCGTAATATGGTAAGCCTTTCTGCGAACTCACCGCCGCCCGTTCTGCTCGCTAAACAAGGTGTCCCCTTTGCAGCAGATGTCACCAACCGTTTGACCGATTATACGACTATGCACTGGCATGGCATTCGCCTCCCCAACGCCATGGATGGCGTTCCGTACCTGACACAGTTTCCGCTGCGCCAAGATGAAACGTTCCACTACGCTTTCACACCGCCCGATGCTGGCACCTACTGGTATCACCCCCATTGCATGACAATGGAGCTGATGGCACTGGGGCTGACCGGCATCTTGATTGTGGAAGAAGCTGAAAATCCAGGTTTTGACAGTGACGTTGCGATCAACCTGCGCGATTTCAGATTGGGCGACGACGGGCAGTTCATGGAACTCTACACCGCCCGAGGGGCCGCCCGAGGTGGAACTCTGGGAACTGTCATGACTGCAAATTGGGAACAAGACCCCGTCTACAATGCTCCCACGGGAGGCCTTGTGCGGTTGCGCGTGGTTGCTACCGACACCGCGCGCATTTACAAATTGTTCCTGCCTGGCACCACCGGCAAGATCATAGCGCTGGACGGACACCCAGTCGCAGTGCCACTCCCCTGGCCGACCGCCACCGACCCGCTCATATTGTCGCCCGGCCAGCGGGCTGATTTTGCCATTGAAATGCCGAGAACTGAAGCAGAGGAGATCTCGCTGCTGGCTGACGTCTCTGGGGGACCCAGATGCCTTGCGAGACTGCGCGCCGTCGGCCCCGACGTCAAACGCCACCTGTCCGACTTGAAGCCTCTGACCCCCAACCGGATCGTAGAACCTGATCTCGCCGCCGCAGAAATAGTTGAATTCGTTTTCGGCTGGTCTCCCTCCGGGGACCTGCCAAACAACGGCCTGTGTGGAACCCTTGGATATACTTTTTGGTCAATAAACCGGACACCCTGGTCTGGCGATGCCTCAGGGGCTGGCCCTCTAGCCACGTTAAAGCTGGGTGGCAGCTACATACTTCGGTTGCGCAACGAGAGCCCAAACAGTCATCCTATTCATCTCCATGGATTGACCTTTAAGCCAGTACACTCCAACAAACGTAAAGTCGTCTCGAACTGGACAGACACAGCTCTGCTGCTACGTGGGGAAACACTGGATGTGGCCCTCACCGCTGATAACCCTGGTGACTGGGCGTTCCATTGCCACGTCATTGAACATCAGAA
>CAZFHW010000231.1:0-3178 GCA_964518885.1 uncultured Parvibaculum sp.
TGGGAATTAAGATATTGAGGGCAAGGTAACTTGGGTCAGGGCGATCCAGACGATTAAGGAACTTTTAGCTCGAAAGGGATACTCAAAATTAGCTCTGCCTGTGACTTGCTTTCCAAGGCCGGTCATGCGGCCGGTGGTTCAGTTCCTTGAACTGCTTGGCTTATTTTTCCTCTGTGCTGCAAAAGAGGCCATTGATGTGTTTCGCAGTGACTTGCATGTGTCTGATCGCCGCAGCGGGAGGCAAAAGAAATTGCTGGTCAGCGTGGCTCCACATGTTGCGAAGATTTCGCGCGACATCCCATTGGGCATGTTCCTGCTCGGAGAGGTGACTGTTTTCTTGCAACCACTTCAGCTTTTTCCAGAAGTTATTGGCTTGTTTGGGCGCGTCAAGGTCAGCGCATCTGTGGCTCACGGCCGCCTCCATCACTCGAAAGAGCTGCTCAAGCCCAAGCATATATAATGGGTAAAAATAACAGCCATAACAAAGCACTCCTTGGGCTACCTCAAAAAGATTCCGCACGTCTTCTGGCACCGTAGAATCAAGCTCGGTTTCAAGAATTTCCGTAGCCCATTCATCGCTATTCGTCCTGTCATGTTGTCGCCAATTTTTAGCGGTCAACTTTTTGAATAGCCTACGAGTATTTTCGTCGTTCATTGTGCAGCCGTTATTTAGTTACCAACAATTATCTGTGGTGCGACAGGCGGTTCGAATTTTCAGCATTTCAATGCTTACAGATAGGCGCTGTTAGTCTAACAAAACCAACATCCTAAACACCCGACAACCTCTCTTTCAGGTCGCCAATTGACGCCACTCAGCCAAGGTGGCCGTGCGCTTCCACTTGAAAATGTCTCTATAGATTGGTGGCGTTGATTGTTTGCCCCAGGAGGGGGCTGAATGTTCCACTCTGCCTCAAGCTAGCTTACTCTGACAATGCCCTCACGGCTGCAGGTGATATTTTCAATTTCGCGCAGCTAAGACATTACACACTCTAGCCGCAGTTTCCGCTTTTCCCAATCCGGCATCACACGTCCAAGAAGATCGAAGAATACGCTTCCATGATGCGGCTCCGTCATGTGACACAGCTCGTGCGTGATGACATAGTCGATGGCATCGATTGGAGCTTGAATAAGGCGGCGGTTTAGGAGCAGGCGCAGGGATGGTGACATCGATCCCCACCGCTGTTGTAGTTGACGAACGATGAGGCCCGCTGGTCTGTAGGCATCTGGGTCAGGAAACCGATTGATATTGATCTCAAGGCGCTCCCTGAATTTCAGGTGTGCTCGGTCTCTGTACCATCCCTCAACCAGATCGCGGGTGACCTCGGCGCGGCGCGGCTTGTGGCTATGAACGACGATAAAGCCTTGGATTAGCTTTACATCAGCCTGGATGTGAGGAACAACCTTCAGGCGATACTGTCGCCCGAGATAGAGGTGGGTTTCCCCAGACACGAAGAAACGCTCGGGCGTTCGCGGCAGGAACTGCGAAAAATAGCGCTGCTGACGACGCACCCATGCCCCTCGCTTGCGCACCTTTGCTTGGATAGCTTCAACAGAAGCGTCGAGCGGCACTGTAACAATGACGCTCGTATCCGGCTCTACCGCGATTTCCATCGTCTTTCTATCACGGCGGACCACTGCGAACTCAATCACGTACTGCCCATACGCTACCGAACAAATAGCATCACTCATGCCGGAAACCTCGCACGTGCAAGGCCCATGATCTTGAGTTCAAGATCATCCATAGCTTCGAGTGGAAGGTTGATCCCCTTCTCGTCTCGCACAATATCGAAGAAGTAGTCATCGATGGCATTGCGCATGTTGTTCTGGGTGATGTCGTTCGACCAGACATCGACGATGTAGTGGGCTTTGATGATACCGATGATGTTAAGCGCAATATCAGCGGTTTCAGTCTGATCCACCTGCTGCCCGTCTACGGTGGCCAGCACCGGCTCCAGAATGCCAAAGAACGCCTGAGCGTCATCGTTCCCCTTGATAGAGGACGGTACCTCTATGCCATGGTCCTTGCGAGCGACACGGCTAGCGAGCTCAATCACATTGCTGAGGTAATCGCGTTCCAAAATCCGCCTCTCGCGATAGTCGCGGATAGTTTCCTCAAGCATCTCGGAGAAACGTCGGAAAAAGGCCGGGTCCTCCTCCATCTTTTCAGTGATGATGCGTCTGGTTGCGCTAGCGATGCGATCAGCCTTGGACGCTTCAGACACACCGGTTTCACCGACAACGGCTTTGAGCGCGTCCGGATCGTTAATGTTCACGATGTCGATGATCGTCTCGGCGGGCATCGCGATCACGTGGTCATCCAAGAGCTTCTGAATTTTCGGCTCAAATTCCTTAACGTCCACGGTCTCCTGGTAACGTAGCTGCACCGACCTCTTCAGCTCACTGAACTGTTTCCAGTCGCGCTTCATCGCTTCAATCTTGTCTTCGGCGAAAACGTCGTAGAGCTTGTCCGACGATAGCGAGATATGCAGGCAACGGCTGAAGGCCCACAGGCGCTCATAGAAGTCATGCCGGATCGCGTCATCTGCAAGGAATTGCTCGAACGCCTCCATGTCCTTCTTGTTTCGGATGGACTTGAACAGTTCCCAAAGCTGGTTGTGAAGCTGGGGCAGCTTGCGGATCTCCTCGCGAACGTCATGAACGGTGCCAGCCACGTCCTCGGCGGCAAAGCCATCAAACGCGCTGTACGTCGTAAGCGCCTTATCGAGCTCTCCGAGCAATCCTTCGTAGTCGATAATAAAACCAAACTGCTTTTCCTGGCCGTCCTCTTCAAAAAGCCGGTTCACGCGGGCAATAGCCTGAAGGAGATTGTGTTCACGGAGCGACTTGCAGACATAGAGCACAGTGTTTCGAGGCGCATCGAAACCCGTGAGAAGCTTCGAAACGACAATAAGAATTTCGGGATCGCCGGAACCCTTGAAAGCATCAATGAGCTGACGGTTATATTCGTCCTCGGATTTGTAGCGCGCCATCATCTGGCCCCAGAACTGGCGGACTAGGTCCTTGGACTCCTTATCGACCTCTTCGTTGCCCTCATTGTCGTCGGGTGCCGAAATGATGATTTCGCTCCTCACGTGACCTATCTCGTCGAGGACTTCCTTGAAGCGCACGGCTGCCGCTTTCGACGGCGCATAGGCGTGCAGCGGAGCCGTGCGCGATG
>CAZFHW010000232.1:0-3163 GCA_964518885.1 uncultured Parvibaculum sp.
TTTGTTGATCGTGAAGAGGGTCAGCGCACGTAGATGCGCACTTCATTGGTCGCAACACCCGAACTGGTGGTGGCTGAAAGCTGTACCCGGCCAGGGGGCAGGCCCATGTCGCTCATGGACTGGAACACACGCTCCGCATTGGTCCGCGATTCGGTCTGTGCCAGCTGCACATTGGCAGCGGTGCCGCCTGCCGGTGAGACGGCCAGAACCGTGAACTCAGCCCCGGGGCGCAGTTCCAGCGCCTGGCTCAACGCTGTGTAAAGAGAGCGCTCATATTCCACATCCGGGCGATCAAAGCGGATCACCACGAGAGGCGGTGTTGTGGGAAGTTCACCCGCTGCGCGAGGCGCTTGCGTCAGGCTGGGAGCCGCCGGTGCAGAAACCTGAGTGGCCGACAATCCGCGACCCCCAAAAATCTGTCCCCGTTTGATGGCGCTTGAAAGCGTGTTCAAAGCAGCCCGCTCATTCGCAAGATAGGTGGTTTGGCGCGCTGTATCCTCGCGCAATTCCCCCAGCAGGCTGTTGATGATGACAACCGTCTGCTTGGTATTGTCCTGCAATGTCTCAAGCTGAACATGGTCCTCATCAACCGCGCCCGACAGACCAAACGTCGCCTGGATCGTATCCAGAAGGTAGGTCGCGGTGGAGGCGTTGCCTGCAATGACGGTTGATAGGGCCGTCATATTGTTGATGTCGCGGGCCATCTGGTCGAGCTCTGCCTGGGTCTGGTTCCACTGCTCCACAAGCAACGGATTGCCCGGCGTGGTGCCAACTTGCAGCTTTGCCTCAATCGCGGCTTTGCCTGCATGATAGGCATTCGCATGGGTGCGGGTCTGCGTGCGAATGGTCTCAAGCTCGGTGCTGCGGATATTCATCTGTCCTTGCAAGCCCGCGAGGTCGCCGCGCAATTGAGCTGTTCGCGCTCCCACCTGGGTGCCCGTTGGCTGGCCCGGCGTAACACTGAGCCCGGCGGCTGTCGCCGTGCCCAGGCTGGGCGCGGTGTTTGTGCCCGTTTTGGCTTCGTCCCCGGCAACAGTTGGCCAGATCACCTCATCGGCGAATGAACATCCACCAAGGGTAAGGGCGGCACCGAGGGCCAGAAGGCGAAGACTTGGGGAACCGAGAAGGTTGGGGTAACCGATCTGACTCGACATGATATTTGAATCCACACCCATTATTTGGCCGTTTCCATAGCAGAACGGCGGTTCGGCGGCGCACGTGCCGCATCTTTTTTTTAAAAGGAACATCCAAATCATCGCATCCGTCAAATCATCGCAAGATGATCGGTTTTCCCAAACCGCCTGGGGATTGTGAAATCCCCGGCTGACAAACTTGATAATATGGCCTCGATGCCCCTCAGAAGTTGCCGCGCCAAGGCGCGTGACTGCCTTTCGCGGATGCGAATGCAATTTAACCAAGAAGATTCTAGGCCACAAGTCCTTATGGCGAAAGCAGAAGTTCGAAAAATCGGTGAGATTGTGCGCCTCACCACCCTTGAAAGCGTGTTTTGAGGAGACGGGTTCCGCTTTGAAGGGGGGGAGGAGGGAAAAGCGGGGGAGATGTCTGTCCTCCGCTTGCCTTTAAAATAGGTTCCCTATATGAGTGGCGCTCCCAACTGGCAGCAACGCTTGCGGGACAAGGCCGCAGCCCTCGTGCTGCACCGCCTGAAGGATGCACCGGTAGCTCAGCTGGATAGAGTACTAGACTACGAATCTAGGGGTCGGGGGTTCGAATCCCTCCCGGTGCACCATTCCTCCCATCGCCTAAATGGTGCTTCGAAGCGGTTTGGGAATGTAGGTCGCCCGCAGCGGCAATAGCGTCTGGTAAGCTGAACTCAGTTTTTGGTAGTGCCTAATCACCAAATCGACCAGTTCTGGGCCATCGATCAGCCGTAAATTGGGTTTCATCTGTTCGTACGTCCGGGCATCGGAAGAATATGCCCCCAATGTGATGAACATTCCAAATTCGCCATGTTGGACGGCCCCATCCAGTTTTTGAATATCCGGGCGACCTATCGTGCTGTTCATCTGCTTGCATTGAACCTTGATAAGGGGCGGCTCGAAACCGAGCTCGTCGCGATGGGCGATGACATCGACCCCACCATCGCCTGAGTAGCGCGTTACCCGAGCGTGATAGCCCATTGCTTCCAGAAGATGAGCACAGAACCCCTCGAATTCCTGTGGACTAATGGCACTTTTCAGTTTTTTGAGAACGAAGTCTTCCGTTGTCAGTTCCACCTGCTCGGCAGCGGTCGCGGCGGTAGCGTCATCCTGACTATCGGATGTGGGGAGTTTCCCCTCCAGAGCGCTCAGAAACTCTTCCGCATTGTTAGCGACCTGAAAAAGCGTGAGCGCCGAACCGATTTCATTGAGAGCGCTTTGGGAGAAATCTGATCGCGGAATGTGTTTCAGCCACCGCACCTTGTGCCGGTGTGTGCTCCCATCAAATTTGCCCGGGATAAATTCATACCCGCCCTCAATCGTACCAACATTCACCATGCGATCCGTTTTCGAGGGATAGATGACCAAATCGCCATGGCGCATTTCGCAGGCAAAACGAAACAGCACACCGGCCTGCACGGGAACGGCGCCGGGCTTCGTCTCCGGATAGGCTGCCACAAACTTTTGCTTGAAGGTCTCTCGATCAGGTGTGAGGACCGACAGGTCACCAACTTCCTCCCAGCCGATAGACACAAAGCCTTGTTCGATCGGGGTGTCGCCATGGTGGGCAGCCATATGGATGCCCCAGAGTGTTGGTGTGGTGTCAGACATTCAGATTACCTCGGCGAGAAATGCTTCAAAACGTTGGTCGTCGGTTGAATCGCCATTTTTCATGGGCCGAGCATATGGCGGAGCATGTGCGGCGTCTAGCGGACAAGCGGTGGGGGAGTACCGTCTGCGAGGGTTGTTACTCTGCGTTAACCACTACAGCCCTGTGATGATCAGTGCCGAACCATAGGCCAGTGCGAAAGCGGACGGCAGGGTCAGTATCCAGGCGAGCAGGATGCCGATGATTTTGTCTTTGTGGGCATGATGGTTCATCAGACCGATCCCGAAGAGCGCACCCACCGACACATGGGTGGTGGAAACCCCCAGGCCGAACATTGAGGCCGCCAGCACCAGACCCGCGGTCACCAGATTGCCCGTCAGCCCCTCTTTGTGAG
>CAZFHW010000233.1:0-3132 GCA_964518885.1 uncultured Parvibaculum sp.
TGGGGTCTGAATTTGCGTTTGAAGATTTTTCTTCTCAGGAAGTTGGAAAATACTCGTACGTTTGGTTGCGTGATGAGGCCTGCGGCGACCGCACCTGTCACGTAATAGAGCGCACCCCTCTCTATGAACACTCTGGATATACCCGCCAGATTGCGTGGACAGACACCACTGACTATCAGCCGCGCAAAATCGAGTTTTACGACCGCAAGGATCAGCTTCTGAAAACGCTAACCATGACCGACTACCGGCTCTATGCGGATCAGTTCTGGCGCTCCCATGACCTGTTCATGGAGAACCACCAAACTGACAAAACCACACGACTGACGTGGGGCGAGATTGCGTTTCAGACCGGTCTCACCGCGTCAGACTTCACGACGAACGCCATAAAGCGTGCACGTTAAACACACCGCAACCTAGCGCCGTTATGGTAGGCGGGCAGGCAGATAGCCTCCCGCCGCCAACGACACCCTACTGGGAGGGGTTTTATGAATAAGCAACAAATGATGCGTGCCGTCACGATCTTTTGGGGATGTCTTGGCCTGGTGGCACCAGCTGTTGCAGCCGATTTCGAAGTCACCGGATATCTTGAGCCGGAGTTTCAGGTCTTTCCGAATAGAGGAAATGTTGCTGGGCAAAAACGCTGGAACAGTTCCGTGGCTTTGGAGCTCACCTTCGAAATGTTCTGGGACAATTCGGACCAATACATCATCTTCACGCCCTTTGGTCGTCTGGACGCACAGGATGGAAACCGTAGCCACGCCGATATCCGCGAGCTGAAATATGCCTACATTCAGGGCGACTGGGAGTTTCGCATCGGTTTTGACAAAGTCTTCTGGGGCGTCACCGAAGTCGCTCATCTGGTCGACATCATCAACCAGACCGATACGATCGAGAGCATCGACGGAGAGGAGAAACTCGGTCAGCCCATGGTGGCGATCTCTACGGTTCAGGATTTTGGGACTTTCGATCTTTACCTGCTGCCTTTCTTCAGGGAGCGCACCTTTCCGAGCATGAGCGGACGCCCTGCCTTCGACATACCTGTCGACGAAACTCTGACAACCTACGAAAGCGACGATAAGCGTCAGCATCTCGATTTTGCTGTCCGCTACTCCAATACCTTCGAAGACTGGGACGTTGGCGTCTCATACTTTCAAGGGACCAGTCGCGACCCAATCCTGCTGCCAACCTTCAATGGCCCCGGAAGCCTTGTCCTGGCGCCCTTCTATGCGCAGATCCGCCAGGCATCCATCGATGTTCAGGCGACCAAAGGTGCATGGCTGTACAAGTTTGAGGGCTTCGTGCGCCGTGAGTTAAAGGAAGAACACATTCAGGCAACGGGAGGCATCGAATACACTCTCTACCGGATATTCGAGAGCAGCAGCGACGTGGGCATCGTTGCCGAATATATTTGGGATGATCGGGGAGCTAACCCACGGAACGTCTTCGCAAATGACGCTGTGCTGGGGCTCCGCTGGACACCCAACGACGCCGCATCTACGGCGGTTCTGCTGGCAACCACGGTTGATATGGAAACCAAGGCTCTCGGACTGTCCCTGGAGGCAGAACGGCGATTTGGCAATGACTATTTCGCAAGTTTGGAAGTACGATTCTTCGAAAACATTCCGGCAAGCGACCCGCTTTTCTCATTTTCCAATGATGATTTCATTCAGCTCCGCGTCGCACGCTACTTCTGACCGATTCACAAATTGGCATGAGAAAGGCGGTCCGCTGAGCCGCCTTTTTGTGCCCGTTGCACCTAGTAGAGATTATCTTTCTCACTTTTCTCAAGCGCATCGTCAATCATCTTTGCTGGAACATCCTCAAGCGCCATTTGGTCCCGGTACATTGCGCCAGTGCTTGGCAGCGCCGAACGATCCAAATGCTTCTCTGGGTTCCACAGGTCTGATCGAACCAGCGCCTTGGTGCAGTGGAGATAAGCCTCTTCCACATGGATCACCATGACACTTTTGGGGTTACGAGACCGCATTTCAAACTGGCCTAGAACCTCAGGATCAACGGAAATTTCCGCACGCCCATTGACCCGCAACATGTCGTTAAACCCAGGTACAAAGAACAGGAGACCGACGCGCCCTGCCTCAACCACATTGATCATCGTGTCCAATCGGTTGTTGCCTGGCCAGTCCGGCAGATAGAGGGTCTGCGGGTCAACAATTTTGACAAAACCAGGCTCTCCACCCCTCGGCGAGACATCCGGCATCGCTCCTTCGCGCGCGGTCCCAATACAAACCAAGGGAGAGCGTTCAATGAGAGAGCCACAATGGGGGTCGATATGATTAAGTTGCTTGACGAGCGCCCCATCCGACGGCGCGAGATAATGCTCTCTCAAATCCTTTTCATTGGATAAAACGTAACTCATCAACGCTTTCCTCATTTTGCAATTCATCACACACCAAGACCGCATCATGCATTGATCCACCGCTCATTCAATAAGAACTATTCGCAACTAGAATAAATTGAACAAGTAGTCAGAAATGATAAAACGGTCAATAAGTCTCTACAGATCGCAGCAAGGCGGGGACACTCAGCGTCCCACGCTCAAACAGGGCAGACAAACATGGCAATCAATGTCGCACGCTATGAACTAAACGGAAACACAGGCTGGGGCGTTGTGGCCGACCAAGGCCTCACTCCCTTGCGCGGTGCATACGAAACCACCGGCGATCTCATTAGCAAGGGTCGTGAGGAAGCCCGCGCCATTTCAGGGGCAGGCACACAAGACAATATTCCCCTCGATCATGTGACGTTGTTATCCCCTATCACCACAAATCAGCAATATGTCTGCCAGGGGACCAATTACGTATCACATCTGCTTGAGAGCGGTATCGATCCCAAAACCCAGACCTTCAACATGATTTTTCGCAAGGCATCTTCGTGTCTGGCCCCAGCCGACACCGACATCATCCGTCCGGCACATGTCAGCCTGCTCGACTATGAGTTGGAACTGGGTTTGGTTTTTGGACGCGAGATCAAAGGCCCCGAAACCGTCACATGGGAAAACCTCGCGGACTACATTGCAGCCCTTGTCATCACGAACGATGTGTCGGCACGCGACGTTCAACTGCCGCAATGGCAATTCTATAAGGGGAAGTCCTACCGCACCTTTGGACCAAC
>CAZFHW010000234.1:0-3010 GCA_964518885.1 uncultured Parvibaculum sp.
TGGATTTGTGAACATTGTCGGAGGATGTTGCGGGTCAACGCCTGAGCATATCGCCGCCATTGCTCAGGCGGTTGCAAATTCAGCACCTCGCGAAGTGCCCTACATCGAACCCAAATTGCGTCTCTCGGGGCTTGAGCCCTTTGTACACGGCTAGGAAATAGATACATGTCCGACAAGACCGCCACGTTTATTAATGTGGGCGAACGAACCAATGTGACCGGTTCGGCTAAGTTCAAAAAGCTTATCCTCGACGGTGACTTTGAGGAGGCGCTTGTTGTTGCCCGCCAGCAGGTGGAAAACGGCGCGCAGATTATCGACATCAATATGGATGAGGGGATGCTTGATAGTGAGGCGGCGATGGTGCGCTTCCTTAACCTCATCGCGTCGGAGCCGGATATAGCGCGCGTGCCGATCATGATCGACTCGTCCAAGTGGAATGTGATCGAGGCCGGGCTGAAATGTGTGCAGGGCAAAGCCATTGTTAATTCTATTTCGATGAAGGAGGGAGAGGAGCCCTTCCTCGAGCAGGCGCGTAAGGTGAAAGCCTATGGTGCGGCCGTTGTGGTGATGGCGTTCGATACGGATGGCCAGGCGGACACGGCGGATCGCAAGTTTGAGATTTGCGAACGGTCCTACAAGTTGCTGACGGAAGTTGTGGGCCTGCCGCCGGAAGACATTATCTTTGACCCCAATGTGTTTGCGGTGGCCACGGGTATTGATGAACACAATGATTATGCCAATGCCTTCATCGAAGGCACGCGGCGTATCAAGGAGAACCTGCCTTACGCTCGCGTGTCAGGTGGTGTCTCCAACGTGTCGTTCTCGTTTCGCGGCAACAATGCAGTGCGGGAAGCGATGCATTCGGTCTTTCTCTACCATGCCATCAAAGCCGGTATGGATATGGGGATTGTGAATGCGGGCCAGCTGGCCATTTACGAAGATATTCCAACTGAGCTGCGGGACGCGGCGGAAGATGTGATCCTCAACCGTCGCGATGATGCGACCGAGCGTCTGGTGGAGGTTGCCGAGACTTTCCGGGGCGAGGGGGGCAAGAAGAAAGTTGCTGACCTTTCGTGGCGCGAAGTGCCGGTGCGCGATCGGCTTCGTCACGCGCTGGTTAATGGCATCACAGCCTTCATTGAAGAAGATACGGAAGAAGCGCGGCTGGAGGTCGAACGTCCCCTGTATGTTATCGAAGGCCCGTTGATGGACGGTATGAACGTGGTGGGGGATCTGTTCGGTGCCGGGAAAATGTTTTTGCCGCAGGTTGTGAAATCGGCTCGTGTGATGAAGCAGGCTGTTGCCTATCTCATGCCCTTTATGGACAAAGAAAGGGAAGAGCTCGGCATTACCGAAGACAGTTCCAACGGCAAAATTCTGATGGCGACGGTGAAAGGCGATGTGCATGACATTGGCAAGAACATCGTCGGCGTTGTGCTGCAGTGTAACAATTACAAGGTGATTGACCTTGGGGTCATGGTGCCAGCAGCCAAAATTCTGGAGACTGCCAAGGCTGAGAATGTTGATATTATTGGCCTGTCCGGCCTCATCACGCCCAGCCTTGACGAGATGTGCCATGTGGCCGCCGAAATGGAACGGCTGGACTTCCATGTGCCGCTTCTGATCGGTGGGGCAACGACAAGTCGTGTGCACACGGCTGTCAAAATCCACCCCAACTACAAAAAGGGTCAGGCGGTTTATGTGCCGGATGCCAGCCGGGCCGTGGGTGTTTGCTCGTCTCTCCTATCAAAGACGCAAAGCGCGCAATATACGGAGAGTATCGCTGAAGAATATGTCCGCATGGCGGAAGCCCATGCACGGGGGCAAGCGAAGGGTGAACGCCTGAGCCTGGCTGCCGCGCGGGCTACACGGTTTGAGATTGATTTTTCCGACTATACGCCGCCTGTGCCGACGTTCCTGGGGCTCAAAACCATTGACGACGTGACGCTGAAAGACCTGGTGCCGTTCATCGATTGGACCCCCTTCTTCGCGACGTGGGAAATGAAGAGCACCTACCCTCGCATCCTGACCGATGACAAAATGGGGGAGGCGGCGACAACGCTCTTCAATGACGCGCAGGAATTGATGGGGCAGATGGTTGAAGAGAATTGGCTGCAGCCTAAAGGGGTTGTCGGGTTCTGGCCCGCGAACCGTGTCGCCGAAGACGATATTGAGCTTTATACGGATGACACGCGGGCGCATCGCCATGGATTGTTTCATTCGCTGCGTCAGCAAATGGCCCGCAAGAACAACCGGGCGCATGTTGCCCTTGCTGACTTCGTTGCTGAGCCCGGCCTGCATGATTATCTCGGCGGCTTTGCTGTGACGTCGGGACATGGCGAAGAGGAGCATGTGGCGCGGTTCGATGCAGCGAATGACGACTATTCCAAAATTCTGCTGCAGTCACTGGCCGACCGTTTTGCAGAAGCCTTTGCGGAAATGCTGCACGCCCGGGTGCGCCAGGAATACTGGGGATATGCGGATGAAAGTGCGCTCAGCCCGCAGGACCTGATTGCAGAAAAATATGCAGGCATCCGCCCGGCGCCGGGCTATCCGGCACAACCGGACCACACCGAGAAGCGCACGCTTTTCCGTCTGCTGGAGGCAGAGAAGCGCACGGGCATCACGCTGACAGAGAGTTGCGCCATGTGGCCTGGCTCTTCCGTCTCCGGTCTCTATTTCTCTCACCCCGACAGCTACTATTTTGGTGTTGGACGGGTGGAAAAAGATCAGGTGGAAGACTATGCCGCGCGCAAAGGCATCAGCGTGGACGAGACCGAACGCTGGCTGGCACCAGTGCTCAACTACACGCCGGGACGGTAGTCCTGTTTCGAGACGGACCTATCGCACGAAAGCCGTCATCACCGGACTTGTTCCGGTGATTGCAGTGGGGTGCCTATTGATTACTTATCATAGTGTTTCATGCACTCAACCAAGAAGACAATATTTGTTGCACTCAAATGCAGTGCATAGGTAGCGACGTGATCGGGTACAACTTTCAGTTCGCTTC
>CAZFHW010000235.1:0-2975 GCA_964518885.1 uncultured Parvibaculum sp.
GACCTGCGCATCACTGCCAACATGACGCCATGGGACATTCTCATAAGCCCGCTCGATGGTTTGGATGATGAGGTGCAATGGGCGGTGGGTGCGGAGCGTTTCGGTGCGGCATTTTTGGAAACACCGTCTTGTGCGGTGTGCTGTTCTGCTGTGGCGCGGGAATATTCTATTGATGTCGCGGCAGGAACAATAAGTGAGCTCGGCCTGCGATATAGCGAGCAGACGGCCTCTTCAATGCCGGATAACCCGCTTGTCACCTGTCTGGAGGCGGCTGTCGGCCATGCCGCCGGGGGCGACGCCCTGGTCGTCGGAGATGAGAGGGCGGTGTTGAGCCAGGCGATCACCGACTGCGCGACGGCTGCCAACTCGGGCAAGAGTGTCCCCTAGTCCAGGAGAGCGCGGTGAGCCAGAGTAACCAGGGTGTCGATATTGGCGCTCGGCGGCGTGTTGGATTGACCTGCAAGCCAGGCGCGGCAGAGAACCTGGGTGGGACCAATCAGCATCGCCATAATTAGAGCAATACTCCAGTCTCCCAGGCGGTCTCCATCGCTAAGACCTTTGCGCCAGTCTTGAATGGTCTGACCGAATGCCTGATTGACCGACCTGATCTCCTTCAAAGCACCCTCGGACCAACTGGGATGATGGCCGTTGAAAAGAATACGGGCGCCGTCTGGATCGCTTTCGATCCAGAGGCTGTGGGCGCGAATGAAAGCATCAATGCCGTCTGCAGCGCGGGTGGTAGGGGTTAGTTTTTCCCCAATTGCTGCCTGATAGGTGAGCACAAGTTCGACAAAAACCGCAACCGCAATGCCTTCTTTTGACTTGAAGTGGTGAAACAGGCTGCCATTGGAGATGTTGGCTTTTGTGTGGATTTCAGCGGTCGACACGGCTTCGTAGCCGTGCTCAGCGAACAGGGTCTTGGCTGTTGTGAGCGCGGCTGTATAGGATTTTGCGGGGGCCTTTTCCATTGAGTGGAGTATTGCTCCAATATAGAGAGGCGGCAAGAAGATTGTCCGTCACCCGGTTCCGTAGCGGTGGGCCGAGTCGATAGCGCTCTGCTGCTTGGGTCTAAACTGGTATTTAGGATTGCTTAGTCTAGGCCGGAAACCCCACCCGTCGCCCTCCAATAGATAAAGAGGCACGTCTGGGCCGCCAGAATAAGGAGAAGGCCAACCCTGAATTTCGGTTTGCGGGTCTTGTGGCGCAGGGTGAACATGGCCGCGATTGCCGCAGGTGCGCCGCCGATGAATGCAAGACCGAGCAGGGTCGATTCGGAAATCCGCCAGGCGCGGCTTCGGGCGGCGGATTTGTCATAAGCATAAATGAGATAGGTGGCGGCATTCAAAACCAACAATGCGGCGATAATCTGCAATATCATATCTGCTCATGCCTGACATTGGTGCATATGGATGATGCGGCTACGCTCGTGAGCAAATCGTACAAGCCGATCCCTAACAAAAGCATTGTGCGCGTTCCAAAATGATACCTTCACCGCGCATGACTGGGCGGGAGGCCAAAGGCTCTGTCTGGGTATGATTTCGAGAATCCGCATCAGGAACCCGGTGTGGCGTGATGTTCCCGAAATTTTCCTGCCCTCCCCCTATGCTCCGATTTGGAGTATTACTCTAATATCTAGATAGATATCGGAGCCTGAACGTCAGGGCGCGCCTGCTGCAGGCTGTTCCCTTGTTCCAACGGTGCCCCGGCGCGATGCTATCTCGCGCAACAAATCTCAGGAACCGACCCACTTTCAATATTTTTCCGACTTTGCGAAGCATTTGCAATGACCCCTTTTCCGCCGAAGAGAGCCGTCTTTGATTTGCGTTGCCCCCGCCGGTTCGTTAAACACGGAGGCGTTGACGGGGGAGGGACCCGGTCACAACAGTGATCTATAGATGCTGGGGTTTGGACAGGACGTTCGGGCGCCGCACCCATCAAGGACATAGTGGATGGCAGATACGCCTGCACGCACCCGGCCTCGGTCGCCCCATATCGGGATCTATCGACCCATGCTTACCATGATGATGTCGATCGTACATCGCATCACAGGGGGCGCTCTCTATTTCGGCACATTGTTGCTTGTCTGGTGGCTTGTTGCCGCTGCAACCGGCCCTGAGGCCTATGCGACGTTTCTGGATGTTGCCACTTCCTGGGTCGGGCGACTTGTGTTGTTGGGTTACACGTGGGCGCTGATCCACCATCTTCTCGGCGGTGTGAAGCATTTCGTGTGGGACATGGGCAAAGGCTTTGACCTCACGACGATTGAGTGGCTCGCACGGCTTTCTCTGGTGGGATCGGTACTGCTCACGGGAGTGGTTTGGATTTTGGCTTATGCAATGGCAGGAGCGCTTTAACAATGAGCGATATGCGTACGCCCCTTGGCCGTGTCCGCGGACATGGTTCAGCGAAATCGGGCACTGATCATTTCTGGGTCCAGCGACTGACGGCACTGGCTAACGTGCCACTGGTGATTTTTTTGATGGCCTCCGTTGTGGCACTGGTTGGCGCGGATTATGAGACGGTGAAAGCCTATCTCTCCATGCCCATTGTCTCGATCCTGTTTTTGTTGCTGATCGGGTCCGGCATTTATCACATGCGTCTGGGGATGCAGGTGATTATTGAGGACTATGTTCACAGCGAGGGCAAAAGGCTTCTTGCTGTTATCGGCAATAATTTTTTCTCCGTTCTGGTCGGGCTGGCCTGCGTCTACGCAGTGCTGAAGCTTGGACTTGGTGGTTGATCCCTATTTAGGAAATGTCGATGAGCACCTCGAAGACTTACGAGTTCACAGACCATACATTTGATGTTGTTGTTGTTGGCGCTGGCGGTGCTGGCCTTCGGGCGACGCTTGGGTGTGCACAGGCCGGCCTCAAAACAGCGAATATCACCAAGGTGTTTCCGACACGGAGCCACACAGTTGCCGCACAGGGGGGAATTTCCGCCTCGCTTGGCAATATGGGGCCGGACGACTGGAA
>CAZFHW010000236.1:0-2951 GCA_964518885.1 uncultured Parvibaculum sp.
TCGGCACGTCGACAATGGCGATCTACACCGCGTTTGGCGGCAAAGACGGTCTCATTGCGGCTCTGTATGAAGAAGCCTTCGAACGCATGGCGACAATGCAGGAGAGTGTTCCCCAACTTGAAAGCCCCCTGCAATGGCTGGCGGGACTGGGAGCAGCCTATCGTCGGTTTGCGCTAGACCACCCCGCCTATTACGCGCTGATGATTTCCTCCACCCTGCCCGTCTCCCAGTGGCAGTCCGCAGGCGAACCGGTTGCACGGGGCATCGCCCGGCAGCGGGCCTATCGTTTTCTTCAGGGGTGCGTCAGTGCCTGCCAGCGCGAGGGTCTGATTGATCCCAGTATTGATACAGAGGAAGTGACCGCCATTTTCTGGGCGACAGTCCACGGCCATGCCAGCCTCGAACTGGCCGGCTTCCATGAAACCGAAGCCATTGCAGAACGACGTTTCATTCTGCTCACACGCTCCGTCGTCGCCAGTCTGTTGACGGCCAAAGGACGTGCCATGTGGGAAGCGGCACTGATCGACCAGCCTTAGGAGCTGGACAATTTACTTCCTATCGGGTGCGACAGAATCGGGGAACGGGCCAAAGGGGAATGGCTTTTCGTCCTGATCAAAGGTGATGAAACTCAGGCACTCATATACGTAAGTGACGAGGCGCCGACTGAATTTCGCCAGCTCTTCATTCCGATCGCCACCCAGAAAGGCAACAACAAGTTGGACGGCGCCGAGAAGAATGGACAGGGAAAAGGCAATATTACCCAAAAACCAGAAACCAAGCATATAGAGCAGACGTTGCCACAAAGGCTCACGCTCATCGCTTTCAATAGTCTTTTGATCCGTGTCAGGAGATGTTGAGGCATCGCTCATAGGGGGCTCTCCGATCATTGTCTGTTTCAGCTAAGTAGGCGGCTTTCACCACCCCATAGAGGTGGGGATTATTAGCCGCCAATCAACTGACAAACACACGAAATCCGATCAGTCGCCCCGCCATTTGCCATATCCAACATTGCCGGGTCCCCCCGACGGCGATTTACGCATCGGGTCAAACATGCCAAACAGAAGCAAGCCGGCCACAAAGCCCCCCAGATGCGCTTCCCACGCAATGGACACCGTCTCACCCGACAGGGTGATGCCGGTGAGCCCAAACAGGAAGTTAAGGCCCACCCAGACACCCACAAAGATAAGCGTCCGTCGGTCGGTCAGAGATTTAAAGATGGTCGCCTGTGCCCGTGGTGCTCCAGGGAGCGACGGATCGCGTGCGGTCATCAGACCAAGCGGTCCACCGGTGAGGAAAACAAAGCGTGCCGCCCCGCCCATCAGTCCGCTGACAGCGCCTGACGCCCCCACGACAAAGGCAAACTCACCCGCGTGGAGAACCACATGGGTAATCGCCCCAATGATACCGCAGACAAAGAAGAAGGAGAGGAACCGCACTGCCCCCATGCGACGCGCAACCGGCGTTCCAAAAGCCAATAACCAGATCGAATTGAAAAACAGGTGCGTCCAATTTGCGTGCAGAAAGATGTAGCTGACGAAACCCAGCAGATCATTAAGCAAACCGCCGGGAAGCAACACATAGGTGCCATCCGGCTGCGGCGCATAGCGCGCAGGGCTCAACGCAAAATAAGCAATCATGCGGTTCTGCTCTGCCGGGTCCAGCAGCACCATAATAAGATGCACACCGACCAACGTGCCGATCAGGCCAGCAACGACAGCGGGGACGTTAAAAGCCGGGGGATTTTGATCAAGCTCAGCCACGGTTAAGGGCGTCCTCTAGCAGGGGGAGACGGTCATTGCCGAAATACATATCGTCTCCGTTAATAAACATGGTTGGCGAGCCAAACCCGCCTCGCCTGATTAGTTCCTCGGTATTTTGCCGAAGTTGCGCCTTGATATCGTCTTCCTTTATCCGGCGCGCAACAAAATCAGGGTCCAGCCCCACCTTGTTGCATATCTCGGCCAGAATGTCCGGCTGGGAGATGTCCTTAAGGTCCCCCCAATAGGCCTCGAACGTCGCCCAGGCAAAGGCCGGCAGCTTCCCCTCGCCTTGCGCCACAAGGACGGCACGCATGGGATTTATGGCGCGCACCGGAAAAACCGGCGGCTGGCCTATTTTCACTCCGCAAAAACGCGCCCAATCCTGCAAATCCTTAACGTAATAGCGGGACTTCACCGGATGGGGATTGGCGCGGGTCTCATAGACCTGTTCGTTAACGGCGTTAAACACCCCGCCAACAAGAATAGGTTTCCAGACGATTTCTGCACCCGTGCGGGCTGCCAATCCCTCAATCTGGCTGAAACAGAGATAAGTCCAGGGGCTCGAACAGTCAAAATAGAACTCCAGCACCGCCATATCTCATTCCACCTTCTTAATGCATACCGCGCCGGAGTGTGGCCCAGCCCCCTCATCCGGGCAATGGATTCGTCAAATGCAGTCCCGGGCAACCTCACCAACACCATTTTGTGTCAGACCGGGACAGATTAAGCGGCGGCGTTAAGAATTTCCGTGCCTCCCCGGACCAATTCCATTGATCGCCCCGCATATTCCCTCCCCCGTCCTCATTAAAAATCCCGGCAAAACTGCGGAATTATTCCATTCATTAACGAGGTCTGAAACGTGGCACAGCGGTTGCAATCCTCTAGGTCAACTACAACGGAAAGAACAACGACCATGACGACCCGCTTTCATCATCTGAGCATTGTCTTCGCTCTATCAGCCGCACTGGCTCTTCCGCTTCTGGCGGACGACGCATTTGCGACCCAGAACGGCGCTGATGTTCGTGAAAGCCAAATGGCAACACCCGTTGAAGCCGCACTTAGCACTCCGCAGACCCAAAACAACAAAACCAATCGGGCTGCAACTGGAATGCTGATTGCTAACTAATAACAAATTGATAGCTCAACAACGAAACAAGTAAGTGGAGACAGATCGTGTTCTCGACGAAAAAA
>CAZFHW010000237.1:0-2906 GCA_964518885.1 uncultured Parvibaculum sp.
CCTATGACCCCACCGAGGAGCAGCTTAACGTGCAGCTCAATGGGCTGTCGGGGGCACTATGAACACTCCTCTGCAATCCTTTATCCTCGCGGTACAGTTCCTCACCCGCATCCCCACACCACAAGTGTCCGATTTTTCACCCTCCTCTCTCAGCCGTGCCTCCGGGTTTTTCCCCGCCGTCGGGCTGCTGATCGGGGTCCTTCTTAGCGCCACTCTTTATGCGGGCCAGGTCGTCGATCCGTGGGTTGCGGCCATCCTAACGCTGGCCTTGTGGAGCTTTGTTACGGGCGCGCTTCACCTGGATGGATTGTCAGACCTTGCCGACGCGCTGGGGGCAGCCCACGCAAACCCTGAGCGCTTTCACGACGTTCTGAAAGACCCCCACATCGGCACGTTTGGGGTTGTGACCCTCATTGTCCAACTGTTCTTGAAACTCGTACTGCTGATGTTGCTCGCGCGCAGTGGGCAGGTGTGGCTGCTCATCCCGCTTTGCGCCTGGGCGCGGCTCGGACCGCTTTTCTGGGCACACTATCTCCCCGTTCTCAAACCCTCCGGCGGTGCCTCTGAAGGATCAGGTGAACGGTTTTCGTGGGAGATAAACTCAGCTGCCCTTTGGGGCTGGGCGGGTGTTCTGCTGCTAGGAGGGCTGGTGTTCCCTCCCCTTCTTGCCGGACCGTTGGTGCTTGGCTTTTGGGGACTTTATCTACACCGTCGCCTGGGAGGCCAGACCGGTGATGCGCTTGGCGCTGGCGTTGAAGTGAGTGAAACTCTGCTGCTGTTCGCTTGCGTGGTTTTCCTGTGAGGGCCCTGTGATGACTGCTGATACTTTCTCCCTGCCGACGGAAGGCCCGTTTGCAGCGCTCATACTTGGCGGCGCGCGGTCTGGCAAAAGCCGGTATGGCGAAGCGCTGGTTCGCGCGAGTACGGGACGTGCGGTTTACATCGCGACGGCAGAAGCCCGTGATGACGAAATGACGGCACGCATTGCGAAACATCGCAAGCAGCGAGGCTCAGACTGGGCTCTGATAGAAGAGCCGATCCACCTTGCCCGGGTTTTACGTGAACAGGTAAGCGCGGAAGATATCGTTCTTGTCGACTGCCTCACGCTTTGGCTCAGCAATCTCATGGGCGAGAAGCGGGACATTGTGCCCGCCGTGGATGAGCTTCTCGCGGCCATTGAAGCATGTCCGGCCAGAATTGTTTTCATCTCCAACGAGATCGGCTGGGGGATTGTCCCCGACAATGCGCTGGCGCGTACCTTCAGAGATGAAGCGGGGCGGCTTCATCAGCGCCTTGGTGCTCAGATAGACGCTGTGGTGGCAGTGATCGCGGGGCTGCCCTTGATACTCAAAGTGCCCGGCGGGCCGTAGCGAGAAGCCCCCCAAGATCGAGAGCGGCTTCCATCTCGTCCGCCAGACGGTCAAGTGCGCGCTCCACCTTCACCCGCTGATTGATGCCATCGCTGGACGCGCCCAATTGCTCCAGAAAGTACCGCCGATAAGCACCGCTTTCGAACAGGCCGTGGACATAGGCTCCCATTATCTGGCCATCCTCGCTGACAGCGCCATGGGGCCTTCCCGCTATTTTCAAGAAGGGGCGTTTCAGTCCCGGGCCTTCGCTGGTGCCAGCATGAATTTCGTAGCCGCTGAAGGGCACGTCTCCGTGCCACGACGTACCTATGACAGTACGCACCTGCTTTTCAGGCTGAATATATGTATCGATCTCCAGCAGACCAAGCCCCCTGGCGTCCTGCGCCTTGCCCTCTATTCCCTCCGGGTCGGCAACAGTTCGTCCCAACATCTGAAAGCCACCACACAGTCCCAGCACTTTGCCACCGCGTCGCACATGCGCTGCCAGGTCCACGTCCCAACCTTGCGCTCGAAAAAAAGCGAGATCAGCCAGCGTCGCCTTGGTGCCTGGTAAGATCACGAGATCCACATCTCCCGGCAGGGCGCGCCCCGGGGGGATGAATTGCAAATCGACACTGACTTCGTGGGCGAGCGGATCGAGATCATCAAAATTGGCGATGCGCGAAAACATCGGAACAGCGATCTTGACGGCTCCTGGTGTGCGGGCTCCCGTTTTTTCAAGGACCACGCCATCTTCCGCAGGCAGATCTGCAACCGCACGCACCCAGGGCAGCACACCAAAGCTCCGCCAATCTGTACGGCGCTCAATGTCTCTCAAACCCTCGTTGAAAAGAGATACATCTCCGCGAAATTTGTTGATGAGGAACCCCTGCACCATCTTTCTGTCTTGCGCGGACAAAACTGCGTGGGTTCCAACAAGACTTGCGATCACTCCCCCTCGGTCAATGTCGCCTACCAAAACAACAGGGACATTGGCTTTTGTGGCAAAGCCCATATTGGCAATATCACCGTCGCGCAAATTCGTCTCCGCCGGGCTGCCCGCCCCCTCCACCAGAACAAGCTCTGCTTCCGATGCCAGTTGCGCGTAACTCGAGAGAACCGCGCCGAGCAATTCTGGTTTTCGGCTTTGGTATTCCGCCGCCTGCGCTACACCCCACACTTTGCCATGGACTATAATCTGAGCGCCCGTATCACTTTGAGGTTTGAGCAGCACCGGGTTCATGTGGACGCTTGGGACTGCGCCGCACGCCAAAGCCTGCAGCCACTGAGCGCGCCCAATCTCACCGCCCTCGTGCGTGACAGCTGCATTATTGGACATGTTTTGCGGTTTGAACGGGCGGACGGTGAGCCCCCGTCGCACATAGGCCCGGGCAAGCCCTGCGACCAGAACGGACTTTCCTACATCTGATCCTGTGCCCTGAAGCATTAGCGCGGCTGTCATCAGCTCTCGCTCAGTCGTTTGTCCACCACCACGTCACCACGGTCGTCGCGGCGCACAGTTACACGGTAGACAGCGGCCAGGTTTTCATCACTCAG
>CAZFHW010000238.1:0-2877 GCA_964518885.1 uncultured Parvibaculum sp.
GAAGGAGGCCGGACCGTCGGCTCCGGTGTCGTCGCTTCAATCATTGAGTAAGTGAACCGGTCGGGCGTTCTTAACGGGACGCCTGACCGATTGCCCATTTGGGCATTCGGTTTAGGAGTGTAGCTCAACTGGCAGAGCACCGGTCTCCAAAACCGGGGGTTGGGGGTTCGACTCCCTCCACTCCTGCCACTGATAAAGGTGGGCAGGGAATACAAGGGAGTGATTGGATGTTCCAATCATACTCAACGAAGAGGGACTATGGCTAAAACCAATCCACTTCAATTTGTGCAGGAAGTGCGGTCCGAGACGTCAAAGGTGACGTGGCCCACACGGCGCGAAACGATTGTGACAACTGTCATGGTCTTCATCATGGTCGTGGTGGCGGCTGTGTTCTTTTTTGTAGCGGATCAGTTTCTAAGCATGGGGGTTTCCTTCCTGCTTGGGCTGGGTGATTAAGGGCGCAACAATTATGACGATGCGGTGGTACATCGTGCACGCTTACTCGAATTTCGAGAAAAAGGTCGCTGAGGCGATCCGCGAGCGTGCAGAGAGCGCAGGCATTTCTGACCTGTTTGAAGAGCTTCTGGTGCCTGTAGAAGAGGTAATGGAATTGCGTCGGGGGAAGAAAGTCACCTCTGAACGTAAATTCTTCCCGGGCTATGTGCTCGTGAAGATGGAAATGACAGATGAGGCCTATCACCTCATCAAAGATACGCCGAAGGTGACCGGATTTTTGGGCGCGAATAATACGCCGCAGCCAATCCGGCAGTCGGAAGTCGATGTGATTTTGCACCAAGTGCAAGAGGGTGTTGAGCGGCCTAAGCCAAGCATCATCTTTGAAATTGGTGAACAGGTGCGGGTGGCTGATGGGCCATTTGCCTCTTTCAACGGGATTGTTGAAGAAGTTGATGAAGAACGGACGCGGCTTAAAGTGGCTGTGTCTATTTTCGGTCGGGCTACGCCGGTCGAGCTTGAGTACGGACAGGTCGACAAGCTCTAGGGCTTGCAGACTTGATTTCCGTGTTGTGTGTGGGAGGTAGCGTAAAGCTGCCGTACCACTAACCCTTTAAAGTTTCCGAGGCATAGGCGCTCGGAAGGGGAAATGAAAATGGCGAAGAAAATCCAAGGTTATCTGAAGCTTCAGGTTCCGGCGGGCTCTGCAAACCCGTCTCCTCCTATTGGTCCTGCGCTGGGTCAGCGCGGACTGAATATTATGGAGTTCTGTAAAGCTTTTAACGCAAAGACCCAGAAGTTGGAAAAGGGCATGCCCATTCCAACGATCATCACGATCTACCAGGACAAGTCTTTCACGTTTGAGACAAAGACGCCGCCCGCTTCGTACTACTTGAGGAAGGCCGCAAAGCTCGAAAAAGGTGGAGCGACACCTGGTCGTGACGTTGCCGGCAAGGTGACGGTTGCTCAGTGTCGTGAAATCGCGGAATTGAAGATGGTCGATCTCAACGCCAACGATCTTGATCAGGCGACGAAGATCATCATGGGATCTGCCCGGTCTATGGGCCTCGAGGTAGCGGAGTAAATCATGGCAAAACTTGCAAAACGTACGGCCGCTGCTCGTGAAGGCATCGACGTAAAGAAAGTCTACCCGCTCAATGATGCGGTGAAGATGGTCAAGGAGCGGGCAACCGCGAAGTTCGACGAGACTATCGAAATAGCGATTAATCTCGGTGTTGATCCACGGCACGCAGACCAGATGGTTCGTGGCGTTGTTGAATTGCCAAACGGATCTGGCCGCACATTGCGGGTGGCCGTGTTTGCCAAAGGCGACAAGGCTGATGAGGCGCGTGCCGCTGGTGCTGATATCGTTGGCGATGAAGAACTTGCTGCCGAAGTTCAGTCCGGCAAGATCAACTTTGATCGCTGCATTGCGACACCTGACATGATGCCACTGGTTGGCCGTCTGGGTAAGGTCCTTGGACCGCGCGGCATGATGCCGAACCCGAAGGTTGGAACAGTGACGCCGGATATTGCCGCTGCTGTTAAGTCTGCGAAGGGTGGCGCCGTTGAGTTCCGTGTCGAGAAGGCCGGGATTATCCATGCAGGTATTGGCAAGGCGAGCTTCACCGAGGAACAGATCGCCGGGAATGTCCGTGCGCTGCTCAACGCGGTGCAGAAGGCCAAGCCAACGGGTGTTAAAGGAACGTTCATGAAACGGGTTGCCTTGAGCTCTTCAATGGGGCCAGGGGTTAAAATCGACATTGGTAGCGTAAACGAAACCTAATGCGCTTCCGCGTTTGAACGAATGCGGATGTGGTGTTGAGTGTTTGAGGAAGATCAACGAGGCAGCAGTTTCCTGCCCGTTGATTTGTAAAAGTTTCCCGGTCCGTTTCGATGGGCCGGGTGAAGGCGGGATAGATGGCTTTCTGAATTTGGAAAATCATCGCGTTTCGTTTTCAACCTGTCCGAGACGGTAGGCGCCAAGCCCTCTTTTGGGGGTGCGGCTTAATGGGTTTTTCCCGACCTGCAATAGACGGTGGAGAGAGCAGATTTTTGGGAGTTTGTGCCTTCGCGCAGGCTCTTTTAGTCAGTTCAAACCCGGGACAGGCATAAGAGCGCTGGTCGTGTGGCGCGCCGTCCTTGGCAAGTCACACGAGCGGCATCTGCCAACGGTGGCCCGGAAGCATGCTTCAGGTCCGCCCCCGAGGCGTCCGAGGGTTTCGGACGTATTGGAGAGAGTAAGTGAACAGAGCCGAAAAAGAGGAACTTGTGACACACCTCCAAGGCGTTTTTTTAGACGCTGGCGTGGTTGTTGTTGCTCATTATTCCGGTCTAACGGTTGCCCAGATGACAGTTCTGCGCGCCCAGATGTCGGAAGCGGGTGGCAACGTGAAGGTCACCAAGAACCGACTGGCCAAACTC
>CAZFHW010000239.1:0-2874 GCA_964518885.1 uncultured Parvibaculum sp.
CCACCGGAAGATACCAGCGATGCGGATTATGGGTTGCCTGCAAATCAAAAAGATAAGGGGCTGCGGAAGCCTGCGAAGCTGTTTCGGCCATCATGTCTCACTCACCATCACGTCTCACTCAAAGGGGGGGGAACAGATCGCTTACCTAACCCCTTCGGCCCCAAAATTCAATCGGTTGAGCGTGGCTGGGGCCATTCAGATGCCAAAAGGACCGTCCGAAAGCCGATATGTGCGGCCCCCAGGTTCACTTCTTGAGGGTGACGAGCCGCAGGCCGGTACCGGCGGCAGTAATTCGGCGCACACAGGTACGAGCCACCTTTGATCACCCCCACAGCCGCCTCAGCTTCGACGTAAGGGTCGGCGGTCCATTCCCAGACATTGCCGATCATGTCGAACAGGCCATACCCATTCGGCTTGAAACAGCCGACCGGGGCGCGGCCAGCAAAACCGTCTTTTGCTTCATCCTGAAACGGGAAAAACCCTTGCCAGTTATTAGCCTGCCAGACCCCATCCGGCGCCAATTCCTCGCCCCACGCATAAGTCGCCCCTGCAAGGCCCCCACGCGCCGCAAATTCCCACTGCTCTTCGCTGGGCAGCACGTGTCCCTTCCACGTGGCGTAAGCCACGGCATCTTCCAACGCAATTTGAACCACAGGGAAATCAGCCCGGCCTTCGATGCTGCTCTCCGCCCCTTCCGGATGACGCCAGTTGGCCTCCTCCACATAAGTCCAACTTCCCTGATCATCCTGGTCCGGCCATTGGAAGACCGCAGCTCCTGGCGGCACAACACCGGCCACTCCTCGCTCTGCCAGAGTGACGTATCCGCTCGCGTCCACAAAATCGGAGAACTGTCGGTTTGTGACTTCCGTTCGATCGATCCAGAAAGAAGATACGTCGACCAAACGCACGGGAGCTTCATCGCTGTAGAATGCGTCCGATCCCATCTCGAACGTTCCGCCCACGATCTGAACCATGCCTGCCGTTGCACCCGACTGCTCCTGCTCAACGTCAAGACAGGACACAGCAATAGCCTCAACCTCATCAGAGGAAAGCATACCCCACGCCCCAACGCCGACAAATGCGACCGCGATCAGTCCGGCGCTAATTCTCCCAATAGACATAGGCATCGTCTTCCGTGTGGCTGTCGGCAAGTGTCTTATCAATGAACACAGGCAAGGCGATCCCTGAGGGCCAAAGCGGCGCTGCTTGTTCAGCCAAATGCGTTTCCAGAAGCTCGGTCAACTCGGTAACCTTGCCCGGAAATTTTTCCGCAAGATTGATCTGTTCAGTCGGATCGTCCGTCAGGTTGAACAGCCAGGTCTTCTCCGGGAGCTGCGACAATTGAAGCTTCCAACCCTCGCTCAACACAACCCGGTAGTGACCATCTTTCCAGAACAATGTGTCGTGCGGCGCCCCTTCCCGTTCCCCTGTCACGTAGGGAATGAAATCAACTCCATCAATGATCCGGTCATCGGGCAAGTCCAGGCCAGCGGCACCCGAGGCGGTTGCGAACAGATCCATATGTGAAACCGGCTCGTCAAACGTGCTACCTGCCGGAATACGCCCCGGCCACCGTGCAAAGAAGGGGACATGGATGCCGCCTTCAAAAAGCGTGATCTTCCAGCCGCGGAACGGCTTATTCAGATCTGGTAATCCAACATACCCGGCACCGCCATTGTCGCTGGTGAAGATAACCAGCGTGTTGTCATCAAGCCCATTGTCTTTGAGCGCCTGCATCACCCGCCCGACACTGCGGTCCACCGCCCGCGTCATGGCCGTGTAGACCCGAAGCCGATGATCTTCGATTTCCGACAGCGCGTCATAATCGGCTCTCAAAGCCTGAAGCGGCGTATGAATACCCCAATGCGCCAGATACAAAAAGAAGGGTCGATTGCGGTTGGCTTCAATCACCTTGACGGCTTCATCCGTATAATAGTCGGTGATATAGCCCCTCGGCTCAAACGGCGCACTGTCATTGAAGGTCGAGGCGAAGCGCATGTTGGGCCACAAAAACCGATCAATCGGATCAAACGCCTGCCGCGAATTCACGGCGTCGGGATGATCAACCGGCAGATAAAGGCCGCTTGCCATAAGCAGGCTGTCATCAAACCCTTGATGAATGGCGCTCATCCCATTGTTGCGGCCCAGATGCCACTTACCTATATGCGCAGTGTAATACCCGGCTGTCTTCAAATGCTCGGCAATGGTGATCTCAGACGGAGGCATACCAAGATCTGCATAACTACCAATCCCACCTTCACTCTGATCGAACGTTATACTGGGATGAAGCGGCTGGATCTCGCTGTTCCGACTGACCAACGCCACCAGCGCTGCCATCCCTGGTGGCGTTGGAGTGAACTCAAAACCAAACCGTGTCGCATAGCGCCCCGTCATAATCGAAGCGCGGGACGGTGCGCAAACCGCATTGCCTGCATACCCGTTTGAAAAGGCAACCCCTTCATGTCCCAACGCATCAATATTGGGGGTCTGCATAGATGTACCTGACGCTCCACCGCCATAAAAACTGATATCGTTGAAGCCCATATCATCGGTCAGAATGAAAATAATATTGGGGGGTCGTTCCGTCAGCGGAGTGGCAGCAACCTCTGGCCCCTGGCTCCAAATCACCTCCTGATTGGGTCCGACCGGGTCAATGATGTTCAGAACAATGCCCGGCGCATTCAGAACAATCTCCACACGGTTCACCCAAATGACCACACCAGCGATCAGAACAACACCGGCAACCCCACCTAGAATTTTCTTGAGCTTCATCACAACACCCTCATTGGTTTTTCCGGGGGAACAAAGCGTTCAGCACGCCCGCCACACTCAGCAAGACAAAGAAGAGAAGGACGCGCGGATCGCTCAGAGGCA
>CAZFHW010000240.1:0-2862 GCA_964518885.1 uncultured Parvibaculum sp.
TTTTGCAGAACCTGGGTGGACGTGGCCTGGAAGCCGGTGCTGGCACGCAAGTGATTTTCACCAATAATACTGTGCGCGATGTCGACTTTGACGGAGCTGATATCGGGGCCGGTGCCACTCTTGTGCTCAGCAATAACATCTGGCGGAATATTGGACAGAACGTTGTCGAGGCACGTGAGAACGTGACGCTCACCTTTACCGGCAATGACATTCAAGGCACGTCTGCCACGGGGGGCGGAACCGCCTCGATCTTCCGGTTTAGCGGGGCAGCAGCGCCGGTCATAATTGTTGATGGTAGCGCAAACACAAACAATCTCGTGAATGCACCGACGCTTTGTGTGACGACGGGCGCGGCGACTTTCACCGGAACGATTGATTTCGGCGGGACCTTGCTCACCGATAATGTGGTGCCGTGTAACTAAGCTGGTTTCATGTACCCCTAAAACCCGGTCATGTCTTCCGGGCCATGTCCTCGTGGTGTGGTTTTGTGTAGCCCTGCTCACGCAATTGTCAGGACCGCTGACTTTCCCGTCCCCCTCGCGATCCTTTATGACCAAACGCTGGTGACATTTAGTGTCAGGAGGGTGGGTAATGGGTCTGGCTTTTTGGTCCCATGCTCCTACGGTCTGATTTCGAACCGGCCATGTGCAAAAAAGGGACCTCCTCTGGTCGCTGGACGTGGCCATATGGGTCTGACATGCTGACTTGGCGTGTTGAGAGGGAGGAAAAAGTGGCAGATCAAAACCCTGACCCTTCGCTGGAAACGGGCGAAGGAGGCCCTGTGGCCGCGGCACCTGTGCTTCTTGCCGCCAATACCAAAACATCGCCGACCTGGACCTCGCCGCTCGCCTTTGTGGCGGCGGGTGATGAGGTGAGCGTGACCCATCAAGGTCTGATGCTGGCGCGCAGTCGTGACGTGATCATCGTGCATGAACAAGGTCACACACCGGTGTTCTATTTTCCGCGTGAAGATGTTCAGTTTTCAACTTTCACGCTGATAGACCGAACGAGCCATTGTCCCCGGAAAGGGGATGCTTCCTATTATGAAGCGAACGGGACGCACGACGCGCCAGAGGGTGCTGTCATCGCCTGGTCTTATGAAGACCCGATCCCCATGGCAGCGATCCTCAAAAATTATTTTGCCTTTTATCCAGACAATATTGAATTGAGCAGGAAGGCCTGAACATGACATCGCCATCTGTCGCGCCGGTTAGAGCGCGTGCTGTCGCTCTTGGAGACTATGGAATTGTACGTGCGCAAAGCCTGGCATTGACTGATCGCCTGAGTGACGGGGAAGCAACTGTTCAGTCGATGGAGGATGCCAGTCCGGCAAAATGGCATCTTGCGCACACGACCTGGTTTTTTGAGACATTTGTTCTCGTTCCCCACGCGTCGGACTATGACCTGTTCGACAAGGCCTACGGCTATCTGTTCAATTCCTACTATGATGCGGTTGGTGAACGTCATCCCCGTCCCCGACGTGGCATGCTCGCCCGCCCCTCGCTTGAAGATGTACGGTGTTACCGGGCTCATGTGGATACGGCGATGGAGACATTGCTGGCTGGCGGGGTGGCCCCTGAGCTGGCGGCGTTGATTGAGTTGGGATTGCATCATGAGCAACAACATCAGGAGCTTTTGCTCACCGACTTGTTGCATCTGTTTGCGCAAAATCCGTTGGAACCAGCCTTTGCTCTGGCCACGCCGCTTGAGATGAAGGGCGCGCCAGCGAAGGAGCCTAGTTGGACTTCATTTGAAGGCGGGATTATTTCGATTGGTGCTGCGGGCACCGGCGATGCGTTTCATTTTGATTGTGAAGGTCCGCGCCACAAAGCCCTTGTCCAGCCGTTTGAGCTTGCGGATCGTGCGGTGACGAACCGGGAGTGGCTGGCTTTCATGGAGGCGGGCGGTTATGCAGATCCGCAATACTGGTTGTCGGACGGGTTTGCGGTGGTGCAGCGCGAAGGATGGGAAGCGCCGCTTTACTGGATGCGGCGTGATGGTGTTTGGTGGTCTATGACATTGCGCGGCGCGCAGCCGGTCTATCTGGACGCACCTGTCACCCATGTCAGTTTCTATGAAGCAGATGCCTATGCCAGTTGGGCGGGTGCCCGGTTGCCTACAGAAGCAGAGTGGGAGGTGGCTGCGCAGGCGGCGCCAGTTGAGGGTAATTTTGTCTCCTCTACCATGTTGCGGCCCCGGCCACAGATGGCGACACCTGAAGATCAAATGGCGCAGGGTCCCATCGGCCTGTTCGGGGACGTGTGGGAATGGACGGCCAGCCCTTTCACACCCTATCCCGGCTTCAAAGTGACGGCGGGCGCGGTCGGTGAATATAACGGCAAATTCATGAACGGACAGATGGTGTTGCGTGGTGGCTCGTGTGTTACGCCAGCGGGCCACATGCGCGCGTCCTATCGTAACTTTTTTCATCCCGACAAACGGTGGCAGTTTTCTGGCCTCCGGCTTGCGAGATAGGTGACTTGATGCTTGATACGGCGAAAATCAAAGACAATCTTTTTGCATCCGACGTTCTGGAAGGTCTGTCACAAGCGCAAAAGACGATCCCTTGTCAGTGGCTTTACGATGCGCGAGGCTCGGCTCTCTTTGAAGAGATCACTGTCTTGCCGGAATATTATCCCACTCGCACCGAGACGGCGATCCTCAAGCGCCACGCATCTGATATTGCGGCGGTGGCGGGAAGAGAGGCAAATCTTGTTGAGTATGGATCTGGGGCATCGGTGAAAACCAGATTGCTGTTGGACGCATTGGAAGATGTACATTCCTATGTGCCCATTGATGTATCAGCAGAATTTTTGACGGAGAGCGCTGCGGGTCTAAAGGCGGACTATCCTGACCTGGCAG
>CAZFHW010000241.1:0-2860 GCA_964518885.1 uncultured Parvibaculum sp.
GGATGAATATATCTTCCGCAAGGAAGGCAAGAAGAAGTAATCGAGCCATGGGCAAGAATCTTACACTCCAAGAGCGCCGTAAACAGCGCACCCGCACCAAGCTTCGGAAGCTGGCCAATGGTCGTCCGCGACTTAGTGTATTCCGGTCGTCCAAGCATATTTATGCGCAGGTGATTGATGATCTCGAAGGCCGGACGCTTGCGTCTGCGTCGACGAAGGATAAGGAATTCAAGGGCGCGACGGGGACCAACAAGGACGCTGCTGAAGAAGTTGGCAAACTTGTTGCGAAACGCGCTTCTGATGCCGGCGTTAAAGACGTGGTGTTTGATCGCGGCGACTACATTTATCATGGCCGGGTGAAAGCTCTGGCAGAGGGTGCCCGCGAGGGCGGCCTGAACTTCTAAGGGAACGGTATCTTGGCACGCAGAGAATCTCGAGATCGTGGCGAACGCGACAGCGAATTTGTGGACAAGTTGGTTCACATCAATCGTGTCGCCAAAGTTGTTAAGGGTGGCCGTCGTTTCGGCTTCGCCGCTTTGGTGGTGATTGGTGATCAGAAGGGCCGTGTCGGATTTGGACATGGTAAGGCGCGGGAAGTCCCGGAAGCCATTCGGAAAGCAACCGAGGCCGCAAAGCGGAACCTCATTCGGGTTCCTTTGCGTGAAGGCCGGACTTTGCACCATGACGTTTATGGTCGCCATGGGGCTGGCCGTGTGCTTCTTCGTGCAGCGCCTCCAGGCACTGGTATCATTGCAGGCGGGCCAATGCGCGCTGTGTTCGAAACACTCGGTGTGCAGGATGTTGTTGCCAAGTCACTTGGGTCAGCTAATCCGTACAACATGATACGGGCGACGTTTGATGCGCTTCGTCATGAGCAGAGCCCTCGTATGGTTGCGGCGCGTCGTGGGAAGAAAGTCACCGATATTGTTGGCCGCCGGGCTGATGGTGCTGGTGAAGCACTGGCCAGCGAATAGATACTGAGCGGGAGTTAGAGGATAAGTCATGGCAGCAGCGAAGAAAGCAGCAGGCAAGACGGTAACGGTCAAACAGACTGGTAGCCCGATCCGCCGGCAACCCGATCAGCGTCAAACACTGGTCGGCCTGGGCCTGAATAAGATGCACAAGGTTCGGACACTGGAAGACACACCGGCTGTACGCGGCATGATCCGCAAGATCAGCCATTTGGTAGAAGTCTTAGACTAAGCATAATACTGGGCCACCTGGCACTGAGCTATATCAGTCCAAGTCGCGCGATTAGAGGTAAGAAACATGAAGCTCAATCAGCTTTCCGATAATGCGGGTGCACGCAAAGCGCGCACGCGGGTCGGGCGCGGCATCGGATCCGGTAAGGGTAAAACCGCTGGCCGGGGTGTGAAGGGGCAGAAGTCTCGTTCAGGCGTGGCAATCAAGGGTTTTGAGGGTGGCCAGATGCCGCTCTACCAACGCCTGCCAAAGCGTGGCTTCAATAATATTTTCAAGAAGGACTACAGCGAAGTCAACATTGGTCGCGTTCAAGGCGCAATTGATGCGGGCAGGCTGGACGCCGGTAAGCCGGTCAATGGAGACGCATTGATCGAAGCGGGCCTGATTACCAAGCTTGGGAAAGATGGTGTTCGGTTGCTGGCTAAAGGTCAGCTGAGCGCGAAGCTTCAGGTTGAAGTGACGGGCGCGTCGAAAGCAGCCATCGCAGCGGTTGAAAAAGCTGGTGGATCGGTCAAAGTGAAAGAAGCACCGGCAACAGCCGAGGCGTAATACGAAGTTTGGGCCATGCGATGTGGCCCATTTAGGTATCCTGAGCCTCCGGAGTCATTTGAATGGCGTCAGCCGCGGAACAACTTGCTGCCAACCTGAATTTCTCGTCCTTCGCGAAAGCGACGGAGCTGAAGAAGCGTATTTGGTTTACGTTGGGCGCTCTTCTCGTCTATCGGTTGGGTACCTATATCCCCATTCCAGGAATTGACCCGGCTGCGCTCGCTGAGATATTTCGGCAGCAGGAGAGCGGTATCATCGGCATATTTAATATGTTCTCCGGTGGTGCTGTTGGGCGGATGGCGATCTTCGCGCTCACGATCATGCCCTATATTTCTGCGTCGATTATCATTCAGTTGATGACCACCGTCAGCCCTCATCTTGAGCAGCTCAAGAAGGATGGGGAGCAGGGGCGCAAGCAGATCAACCAATATACGCGCTACGGCACGGTTTTTCTCGCCGCGCTGCAGGGTTACGGGATTTCAGTCGGGCTTGAAGGGGCGGGGAACGTCGTCCTTGATCCGGGCTTGTTCTTCCGGGCGACCACGGTGATCACGCTGGTCGGGGGCACGATGTTCCTGATGTGGCTTGGCGAGCAGATTACGGCGCGCGGTGTTGGTAACGGAATTTCACTGATTATTTTCTCTGGTATTGTTGCTGAGCTACCGTCGGCGCTAGCGGGCACCTTGGAGTTGGGTCGGCAGGGAGCACTCTCTACCGGGGTTATCCTGCTGCTGATGGTGATGGTTGTAGGTGTGATTGCCTTCATCGTGTTCATGGAGCGCGCTCAGCGCCGTCTCCTGGTGCAATATCCCAAGCGGCAAGTGGGTCAGAAGATGTATGGCGGGGATAGCTCCCATTTGCCACTCAAGCTGAACACTGCGGGCGTTATTCCACCGATTTTTGCGTCTTCACTTTTGTTGTTACCGATAACCGTTGCCAATTTCACCGCCGGGCAGGGGCCCGATTGGCTGAATACGATCACGGCCTGGCTCGGTCACGGGCAGCCGCTCTATATGCTGCTTTATGCGTCGGGAATTATTTTCTTCTGTTTTTTCTACACAGCGATTGTGTTTAATCCAGCCGATACGGCCGACAATCTGAAGAAATA
>CAZFHW010000242.1:0-2846 GCA_964518885.1 uncultured Parvibaculum sp.
TTGTGACATCAAAGCGGCCTGCCCGATCCGGCGCCACCCCGAAATTCCGGCCAGACGGCCTTCCCCCAAAGGCCGTGCGCTGGAGATAGAGAAAGCGAGCCGCGCGCTCCAGGTCGGTCAGTGTGGTGGGGTCGGTGTCCGCCAGGCGCTCAAACTCAGCCCGCGTCGTCAACTGAAAGCGCATCATCTCCAGGAATGGCACATAGTGGCGTTGAAGGATGCGGAAGAGGGTCGCCACTTCCCGGCTGTAGTCGTTGATGACTTCCGCTCTCGGCTTCAGCCGTCGCCTCAGAAACACCCCACCCATGCCGACGAAAGGCTCAGCGTAAAGGGTGTGAGGAACTTTCTCGATATGTTCGATTATACGTGAAGCCAGATTGCGTTTTCCACCAAGATAGGGGGCAATTGGTCTCGTTGGCTCAATCGGGGTGTGCGATGCCATGTGCGTCTCTTTCAGACGGACGCTCCGGGCGTTCTTCGGTGGGGCTCTGTATCTCGGCCCTCAACTGATTGATCGAGTGACACCTTCGACACTTGATCTCGATATGGCCGCTTATAGCGCCAGCGTCCGCTCTGAACAAGAGAGCCCGGCAATTGCGATTGCCGCATCTTATCGAATTCATAATCGTCACTCACGCACACTGTACCCACCGCAGCGCTGCGGTGGCGGGATGGCTCTTGGCCTGGGACTACAGTCGTGCATCGTGTACCGATGCGGCTCTGGGTGTTTGCGCACCCATCCCCCGCCTAAGCGGGATCGTCTAATTGCATTCGGGGCACGGATACCCGCGCTTTGCTTCCGTGACGGTTGTTTGCATGAGGGTTTCCCCATCGTCGTAACCGCAGTGACAACACTTCATGTGGATCATTCCTTGGCCTGCATCGATGACGTGCATCAGCTTCCGAGGTCGTTTGCGCTGGAGCTGCGGTTTGATCTCTTCCATAACGAGCTGCCTGGTCATTTTCATGACTTTCCCCGCTATAGTTGTTGCCCTAGCCCTACCAGGGCCAACACAATTAACGAAGCGAAGCCAGCGCGATATGTCGTCCAGGCTTCCAGGTCAGGCCAGAACGCATCCCAGTAAACCAGCATCGCCACACCCCACGCGCCAACACCCAGCACAACGACTGCAATCGCAAATACCAGGATCGTAATTCCCGTCATTTTTAGAAAGTTCGTCATTTTGTTTCCTTCTTTCTCTCAACTGGCTGGATCGGGGTCGTCTTTGCTTGTGCCCCACGATCCGTGTGCATCCTTGATGCCGATCTGGCTGTGGCGTGACCATCGTCGTCACGACGGCGGAGGGTGGGGTTCATTTCATTCAATCGCGGCTCATAACTGCGCCAGCTATCTGGATATTCAGAATGTCTGAGAATGCGTTTCCAACCGTTCCGTCGGCTCCACCCACGACATAAATAGTGTCGCCCTGAACCACTGAAATACGGTCATGGTCCACAGCCGGTCTCGTGGTTTGAAGTATCACCGAAGTCTCGGCAGCGACGTCGTACAGCTCGACGTCTGTGACAGGAATGCCATCATCGCTTTGCCCCCCGACCAGAAGCAGATACTCCTTTTCACCCAGCCTCACAGAGGCCGTTTGCGCGTGATAACGCGCGTGGGTCAACGGCGACATTTCACGGATTGTCCCGTTACCGAGGTCAATTTCCTCAATCGAGTTTGTCGCAGGTGGCCTCCCCTTTTCAGGGTATGTGGTGCCGCCCATGACATATATTTTGTCACCAATCTTTCTGGATGAATGATATCGGCGTGCGTGTTTTAGTTTCGCTGTTAGGACAGTCGCGCAGGCCACGTCGTGGATAATCTCAATTGTGTCGAGATTGCGCCGGTTAATATCAAGGTCCGCGTAAGACCAACCCCCGATGAAAATTGCACTGTGATCGTCCAGCCGGTGGGCCGTCGCATAGACGCGCGGAACCACGCCGTCGATGGGCGTATTTGTCAACATACCCCCTGACATTTCGATTACCCCCGCCGACCAACGGGACCAAGCCTTGCCGGAAGAGGGAATGTAGGAGTGCCCTCCAAAATATATAGCACGGTCTTCTGTGACCTCTATTCCGCTTATGTCGTATCCCCCATAAGGCCAGACTTCAGTTTGCCAATCCTCCGCACCCGTGGACAGGTTCAGCCATTGGATTTCTCGAAGTGACCGGAAGACACCGGCCTTCGATCCCATCCCTCCTGGGATCACCGCGTATCCGTCGAGATGGAATACCGGGCTATGACCAAATCCATATGGGACCGTATCAGCTTGCAAAACGGTACCGCTGGCCAGGTTGATTTTGTACGCACCTTGAATATGCAGTCCGTTCGAAAAGTTGTACCCACCAAAGACCCAGGCAGTGCCGCCGCCCGCATCAATTACGGTGTGGGATTTCAAAGCAGGTAAATTCATAGCTGCGCGCGCCTTCATTGACAGAACCTTTTACGACAGACCGTACAATTTGAACCGCCCGCTGATAGTTCCGCTATTCAGTAGGAATTGAATGCCTGTCACAACACTTGTCGAGCCGGTCTCATAGCCCCCACCACTGAACGTGACGGCCCGTCCAACTGTATTTATGTATGATCCTTCGGCGGCAAATAGCGTGTACAGCCCGGACGCGGAAGACCATTTAAGAACCGCAGAAAGATTCTCACCCGAGGCATTACCGAGCCCCAGTCCACTACCCCCAGTCCCGGCCAAAATAAACGCCCCCGACCCTGTGCCCACGTTCTCAGCCCGTGTGCCGTCATCTAACAGCCGGTCAATGGCTCGGCGATACGTCAAGGTAGAAACAAAAGACGTTCCTGCATTGTAGCTCACGCGCATCAACAGCGCGTC
>CAZFHW010000243.1:0-2829 GCA_964518885.1 uncultured Parvibaculum sp.
AGAACAAGCTGAAGCGCTTGGAGTCCAACTCACAGCAGCGGGTCAGGATGAGAATGGCAAGAATTTTGTTGCAAAAAATCTCCCTAAAATTTTGAGCGACATAAAGATAGTGATACTTTCATTTGGGTTTAATAATCAGCTCCATAGAGTTGCGGCGATAGGTAAGAATATTGATAACGACCCTTATGGTTCAGAAGTTAAAAAGCGTTATCAATCTCTCTCACGATTGCTGACTAAAAAATATGGCAAAGGTGATGTAAATCATCATCAAGATACCAAAGTGTGGACAGATGCAGATGATTTCCTGATGGGATTAAAGCAAAGGCGTTCGTGGCACTACACAGACTTTGCTAGAGATAACATCACCATTCGGCTGGGGATTCACGGATCTTCCAGGGATTCAGGGAGCTACATCCTCATATATCAAGACGAAGATTTAAAAAAACGTGTCAAAGAAGATTCCAACCAAAATGAAGAGGGGGCGCTCTAACCCGAACTGATATCTGAAAGCAGTTATTAGGAAGGCATCATGAAGAGTAAGCAGCCGATCGACGTTCTCCGAGATTCTGCGAGTAGCATGAATGTCGGCACACCAGAAGATGGCTCAATTGAAGGGTTCGTTACCCTCGAAGATCGCTTGCTCATCATTAAGAAAAAATCAGTCTACGAGCACATCTTCGCCGATACCATCGATCCGGGACGGACCAATGCGGCAATTCCCGATACTCAGCAACGCGTTCTCGATATTGGGTCTGAATCGCCACTCCTGTGCCGTACATTGCTGACTGCAGACACTCTGTTCAAGACTTCTCATTTGGAACACGTGATTGACTGCAAAGCGGCAATGAGCGCTGCATTTCGTTTCACCCTTGGGCTGGTAGCGATAAGCTTAGATCGCGACCGACTCAATCGCGAGATCGACGAAGCTCTATCGGGCGTCGATGGTGCGGTGCTGACTACGGGCTTCAACATTCCAGTCATTGCAAACTTGGAGGCGCGGTCCAAAGCCATTCTCTATCGAGGGCACGATGTAATAAGGGCCTTGATGGATATCGTGCGACTGTTCTATGGATCTAAAATTACGCACGCCGATTCTCTGTTGAAATACGCCAAAACAGCTTTCGAACCAGAATATCCTTTCCGAAAATTCATTGAGGATATGGCGCCTACACTCCGGTCGGTTTGGAATATGCGCAATGCCGCAGTGCATCCAAACCCGACAGCACGGATACTGATGAAGAACTTTTCGCTGCGAGCCGACGGAAGCCTAGAAGTCCCAAGCATTGAAGTGATTGATCAAGATATGCCACAACCCATGGTTCCAGCGATCACCCTATTCGACAGCATCATTGAATCCTTGCAAATTATTTTCGAGGAACTCGTCGCCCTTCTGTGCGGCCGGCATGCAAAGTTTGGTAAGTTTCAAATTAGCGTAATGGAATTGCCACAGGACCGTCGTCGTCAGGAACACGTTCGCTTCAGTTACGTTGTGAACTTAGACGGGCAATGGCAGCCATTAGGGTAGACGGTGCTGTCAGTCTAATAAAACAAGTCTCAGAAATGCCCGGAAACCTCGCTTTCAGGCCACCAATTGACATCACTCGCCCAACGCAGCCGAGCACTTCTCTACTGTACCTTTGCCAGCTCCTCCCAGCAGGTCGTGTAGCGGGGGGAACGGTGTTGCTGGTTCATGCACCAGTTCCCGCTTTGGATCGTCACGCCGTGGCGGATCGCCCCGGCTCCGAAACGGCGATTAATGACGTCAAAAGCTTGCATCCTTTCCGACGCCTGGCGTGAATCACTTGCCAGAAGGCTCATCTGTGCGCTGTCGATACGGGAAAGGGACAACATCATGACGCCTGCCTTCTTGTACGCGAATCTAGGACGGTAAATTGTTTTAAGGCCCGCAAGGGCCGTATGGATCACCGCGCCCGCATGGTTGGTGGCGGGGTCCAGGGCCAAGGTGGCCGCGTTGCGATATTGGGGCTGATCCTTGCGAAAGGAGTTGGTGTGCAAAAATACCGTCACTGCCCCGGCCACCAGGCCACCTTCACGTAGTTTCTCGGTGGCGCGTTCTGCAAAATTAGCGATGGCACTTTCCATGTCGACCCTGGCCGTTATTTCACGGGCGAAGGAACGGGAAACCACGGTGGTTTTCTTATCCGGGGGTTGGCCTTCAAGGCTGAAGCAGCTTATTCCCCGCATTTCATGGACAAGGCGCAGCCCGACAATCCCCATTTTTTTACGCACCCAGGCATCCGGACGAGTGGATAGGTCGTAAGCTGTTCTGATGCCGTTTTTCTCCAGCATTGCTCCGTGACGGCGCCCAATGCCCCAGATGTCCTTCACGGGTGTCACCATCATGGCCTCTCTGCAGTGGTCCGGGTCCAGCAGGGCAGTGACGCCTCCCATGGCAGGATTCTTTTTGGCAAGATTATTGGCAAGCTTGGCAAGCGTTTTGGTTGGCCCAATCCCGACGGAAACGGGAATACCTGTCCAGCAGCCTACAGTTCGACGAATGTCGCGGGCATACTGGGTGATGTCTCCAGGGATCCCCGAAAGATTGAGAAAGGCCTCATCGATGGAATAGACCTCCATCTCTGGGGAAAAATGTGTCAACGCGGACATCACGCGGCGTGACATGTCGCCATACAAGGGAAAGTTGGAGGAAAAGACGGCGACTGCGTAACGACGGATGAGAGCACGCACCTCAAACAGAGGTGCCCCCATGGCTATGCCAATGTCCTTTGCCTCTTGGGAGCGAGCAATGATGCAGCCATCGTTATTGGACAGCACCACCACAGGGCGCCCACAAAGGGCGGGATCGAA
>CAZFHW010000244.1:0-2775 GCA_964518885.1 uncultured Parvibaculum sp.
ATTTGCTTGATCGCTTCCGCGAAGGGAGCTGGGTGTTTTATCGGCTCGCGGACCGAGGTGTTGGAGGGGAGTTGGTCCGGTTCCTGGTCGCTTCTGCACCGGGGGATGATCCGGTTGTTGCTCGCGACCTCGAGCGCTTGAACGCAGTTCGGGATGCACGGATAGAACGGGCGGCAGAGTTCTTTCGCGAAAATGCGGAGGACTGGGACCTCATCCGTTCACTCTACGTGCCTGAGGTGAAAGTCGAAGAGGCGTTGCGGGCGCTGATACCGCGAAATTCTTCTGAGACGAAGTTGGGAGCGATGCTCGACCTGGGGACAGGTACCGGGCGGATGCTGGAAATCTTTGCCGACGACGCAGAGCGGGCTGAGGGTGTAGACCTCAGCCCGGAGATGCTTTCTTTTGCACGGACGCGGTTGGATGCCAGTGGTGTTATCCACGCCCATGTGCGTCAGGGAGATATTTTTGATCTTACTTTTGCAGATCAGGAGTTCGATCTCGTGACGCTTCATCAGGTGTTGCATTACCTTGATGACCCTGCCGCGTGCATCGCAGAAGGCGCGCGGGTGTTGGCGCCGGGTGGGCGGCTTTTGATTGCTGATTTTGCTCCCCATGAACTGGATTTTCTGCGGGACGAACAAGCGCATCGCCGACTTGGATTTACCGAAGAGGAAGTGACCCTTTGGTGCCAAAAAGCAGGTCTGTCGGTTGCCAGCGTGCAGGCCCTGCCACCAGATGGCGGTGACGCCAAACTGACAGTTCTGATATGGGATGCGGGCAAGCCTGGAAAAACTGCGGTGAAAGATAAGGGAGTTAAGTCATGAGTTCGCTGGGAGACCGGTTCCGGGGACGAGACGATGTGCGGGTATCGTTTGAGTTCTCGCCGCCAAAAACCGATGAAGCGGAGGAAAAACTGTGGAAGGCGATTGAACGTCTGGCACCGTTGAACCCTGCTTTTGTCTCCGTCACTTATGGCGCGGGTGGCAGCACACGTGAACGTACCCATTCAACCGTGAAGCGGCTCGTCAACGAGACGGCGATGAAACCGGCCGCCCATCTGACCTGTGTCGGCGCGTCGCGGTCAGAAATTGACGGTGTTATCCAAGGGTATTGGGATGCAGGCGTTCGCCACATCGTGGCGATCCGGGGTGATATGCCCAATATGGAAGGGGCTTATCGCGCTCACGACCTGGGCTATAGCACGACGGCGGAGCTTGTGCGCGGGATCAGGAAGATCGGCGATTTTGAGGTTACGGTTAGCATCTATCCCGAACGTCACCCCGAAAGCAGAGACTTTGACCACGACATGGATCTGTTGAAGGAAAAAATTGATGCAGGGGCCACCCGCGCTATTGCCCAATTTGCTTTCGAGACGGAGCATTATGAGCGGCTGCTGGAGCGCCTTGCAAAAGCAGGGATCACGATCCCTATCATTCCAGGCATCATGCCGACGACCAATTTTAAAGGTGTTGTTCGCATGGCTGAGCGCTGTGGGGCGACAGTTCCTACCTGGCTCTCCGGTTACTATGAAGGCCTGGACGAGGATCTGGCGACGCGACGGCTGATTGCCGCGACCGTATCTGCCGAGCAGGTTCACGATCTGGAGCGTATCGGGTTTCGGGACTTTCACCTCTACACGCTTAATCAGGCTGATCTGACCTATGCGATCTGCCACATTCTGGGCTTCAAGCCCGCCGTTGCTTCCTGAAGGAGGACATTCATGACCAAAGTTGCGACGACACGAGAGGAGCGGATTGCCGAACTGCACCGCGCCGTCAAGGAACGTACGCTGGTGCTGGATGGGGCAATGGGCTCTCTCATTCAGGAATACAAACTCACGGAAGAGGATTACCGCGGTGATCTTCTGAAAGACCATCATGTGGATGTGAAAGGCAATAACGAACTTATTGCGCTGTCGAAGCCGGATCTCCTGAGAGAGATACATTTGCGCTACTTCCGCGCTGGGGCTGATTTTGCCGAAACCAATACGTTTGGAGCCAACACGGTAGCGCAGAGTGACTATGAGCTTGAGCACCTGGCCTATGAAATGAATGTGGCCAGCGCAAAAATTGCGCGGGAGGCCGCCGACACGGTGGCTGCGGAAGATGGACGTACCCGTTTTGTCATTGGCACTCTTGGGCCCACGCCCCGGACAGCGTCACTGTCACCGGATGTAAATGACCCTGGGTTCCGCAATATCACTTTCGATGCGCTGGAAGAATCCTACAGCGACGCGATCAGAGGTCTGATTGAAGGTGGGGTTGATACGCTGATGGTCGAAACGATTTTCGACACGTTGAATGCAAAGGCAGCGCTGGTGGCCATCTCTAATGTTCTCGACGAGTTGAAGATTGATCTGCCGGTGATGATTTCCGGCACGATTACGGATGCGTCGGGTCGCATCCTGTCAGGGCAAACGCTGGAAGCATTCTGGAATTCGGTGCGTCATGTGAACCCGTTCTCGATTGGCCTCAATTGTGCGTTGGGGGCGGAGCAATTGCGTCAATATGTCGACGAGCTGTCGCGCATTGCTGATGTCTATGTCTCCGCGCATCCCAATGCGGGTCTGCCAAATGAGTTTGGGGAATACGACCAGACACCGGATGAAATGGCGGCTCTCGTTTCCGACTATGCGAACAGTGGATTTGTGAACATTGTCGGAGGATGTTGCGGGTCAACGCCTGAGCATATCGCTGCGATTGCGCAGGCGGTTGCAGGGTCAGTGCCTCGCGAAGTGCCCCACATCGAACCCAAAATGCGTCTCTCGGGGCTTGA
>CAZFHW010000245.1:0-2723 GCA_964518885.1 uncultured Parvibaculum sp.
ATAGTTTCTAAAGAACGGGTAGTAGTATGATGAACTCGCATAGTCGCCGTCAGATTTAATTGCCGCGAGCGTTCTAGCTACTTGCCGCGGAAGGTCACCATCATCGAAATAAGTTCCCTTGATTACATTCGACCCTATCTGATCCGCTTGGATGGTCGAGACATCGTCTCCCCACATAGTGGCCGCAACCTGAGATTCCGGTCCCCACATCCGCGTGTAGTCCAACCTATTTGCATAAGGCGGCGAAGTGATAACCGCGTCTACTTTGCCACAATCGCTAAAGGCTCCGCTGGACGCATCCATCCGTCGAACATGAAGCATGCCACATTGTTTCAGCCGTTCCCGCCCCACCAATTCAACCTTAGCGTGAGCGTATTTCTGCCAGTTCGCTAGCGCCGCCTTGATTGGCTCAACTATGTGCCGCTGGCGTTGCAATCCACCTGGCTTAATCCACGTGTGATTGTCGCTTGACCTAAAGCAAGCAATTTCGCGAGCAGCCAACACAGGAAGAGCAGCCGCAAACCGCTTACGCAGCGGAAGCCGTGAAAATGCGAGACCCTGCTTGTACGGACTTGATGTAATTCCAAATATCTTGCGATATTGAGCCAGCTCTACGGCAATATTCTCTGGAATCCAATGATCAACATATTCAACCCCGCCACTTGCACCTTCGAGTGTGACATCTGCAATCTTTGCAAGAACCCATTTCGCAAGCGCATCGTAGCTGCGTATCATTTCCGGTGAGCGCAGCGATGCAAGAAGGTTCATCGCTGGATTGATGTCGCCAAGCCAAACAGTACTGCCCTTCAAAGCGAGATCTGCCAACAGAAAGCCCTGCCCTCCCATTGGATCGAGGACCGAAGGCTGGTCAAGCGATGAAATGTGCTTGAGATAGAATTCTTCCTGCCACCTGGTATATCCACCATAAGCACGCGAATAGAATGGAGATGTTGAAGCGGGCGGCTTCCGTCCTTGTGCCTCGGAGGAAGAAACTACAGCCACGCTGCCAATTCCTCTGAAAGTGAGGCTTCTAGCTGACTTGGCGAAAGTTTGGCTATATCAGTCTTCAAGCCGACAGCTTGATCAGCAACCGCAAAGTCGATTGGTTCATTGCGTACAAACTTGGGCAAAAAAACGCAGCAGTGCAGACACCACCACACCAATCGATCCTGTACGCGCCACGTATCTGCGTCGAACTCCTTTCGCAGCGCACGACGAATGTCGTCTTTGCTATTCCAATCGAGTGAGTAGGTTTGCTGGCTACCCATGTGAAACGGTGCATCTCCGGCGACATCATCCGAGATCGTCAACTGCGGCGCGTAGAGGTGTCCGACATTGGGAGCCACCGACACCCGCTTATCTCGCCAAGTTTTCCAAAGTGGCTTTTCGTCGTATCCGCCCAGCGTAACAATCGAGCGACCAGGCTTGGCATTGTGCAAGTAACTCAAGCAGGTCCAGACCAATGCCGGCGACAGAAGCCTCCTTGGTCGCTTTGAGCTGAGTTCGGATAACGAGCTAGGATAGAGTTTGACGATCCTTAAGATGACCTCCAAGCTATCAGGAGTGTCGCCAAGCCATTTGCGGACGGTTGGCCAGGGATCGGCCAATTCTGCCGACGCCTTGTCCGATAGCGGGATTACGTCGCTAAACCGGGATATTTCGAGTAATTTTGCATCGCCGCCCCCGCGCGCGAACCAGGTCCCAAGGCGAGAAACAAAGACATCCGTTTCAAAATCTTTGGTACCGAGGTCGTCGATAAACAGCCGTACCTGCGCCCCACGCTGCTGAAGCGCGGCCGCGGCAAAACATTGAGTAGCGTGAATGAAGGTGGGACGACGCAACCTCACAGGCCAATACACGGCCGGTGGCGTGGCGTCCGAGTTATAAGTTTCTGGTTCCCATCGGAAGTAGAAGAGATTCTCGAGAGCACTCAGGGTTGACGCAAGCGATGTAAACTGGCCGAGACTAGGTCTAGTTCTGTCCGATTCACTCCAAGGAAATAGGATCTCCAGATCCCGTACGACGCTTTTAAAGAGCAGCTCATCGCGAGAACTCGGTTTGCAGATTTGAAAATGATCGGCATGGATACCGAGACATCTGACATTTGGAATGCCCGGGTCTGCGCTATTTTCTGAAACTATACGTCCGAGATCGACTTTACCGTGGCGGCTGTCGAGAGTTTCAAAGAAAACAAATGTGGCTATCCCAAGCGAAGCAGCATTGTCCCTGTACCAATTGAAAAGAGACCGGATCTCCGGCCCATCTTCGAGCTCTTTTGCCAGCGACGTCTCGCGCGCCATACTTCGGAAGGCGCTGAGACTGCTTGCGATCTCTGAGCCGTGGTGAGGAGTTGCGATAAAGAAAATAGCTTTCGTATTCGAACTAATGGGCGTGCTCCGGCCACGGCCATTCTCGTTCTGGAGCATTTTCTTGACAAGCACCCCTCCAAGACTATGGCAAACAAAGGCAAGGGGCCGCGTCCCAATGTTGTTAGTCTCCAGCAGCGCAAGGAGGTTATTCGCTCGATCGTAAATCGGCATCGACTCGGAGCCGACCCATAATGATGGAGACGACTCGTACTCGATGGAGTGGACCCGCGCGTTGGGAAGATCTGCGTCCAACCATTCTAACCAGCTCTCGGACGCGGCTTCTTCGGCCCAAGTAGCGCGATGGTCACCGCCTATGCCGTTAAGATCGGAAGAGCGTCGTGTAGGGAAAGAGTG
>CAZFHW010000246.1:0-2586 GCA_964518885.1 uncultured Parvibaculum sp.
CGACCAAAGCGTAAAATCAACCGGATTGGTGACCAACGAGGCGTCAGCAATGATCTGAGTGGCTTGGGCAGGATCCATTAAATCTCTCCGTCAGGCGGGCTTTTGTCACCCAGTCAGCAGGCACTATCAAAGGCTTGAGGGACATCTCGCCTGTATGACGAGCACTCTCCCTCAGATTGGGGCAAAATTAGCCCAGAAAATGTGTCAAAACTGGGGCATCCCCTCCCATCACCCGTCAATTTGCCGGGAACAACAAAGGCTTAGGCCGACTGTGTCGCTGCAGCCACATAACCGCCAAGCGCCTCGACAACAGAGACAGGCAATCGGCGTGGCCGCCCGCCCGTGTCGATACAGGCCACCCGCACAAATCCTCGCCAGATCTGCGTGCTGTCGCGACAAATGGTCTGTTCAATATCAAGCCGCGCGCCCCGCGCGGTGACATACCGGGTCTCGACCTCCAACAGCTCATCGATGCGCGCAGGCGCCAGAAACTCGATTTCCATTTTGTGAACGGCAAAAGCCAAGGGTGGATCAAGTTTCAGCAGCTCTGAGTGATGGACGCCCGCAAGACGCAGAAAATCCGTGCGCCCTCGTTCCGCATATTTCAGATAGTTAGCGTGATAAACAATGCCGGAAAAGTCCGTGTCCTCGTAATAAACGCGGATCGGCAGGCGATGAACGCCCTCAACAATACGTCCTGCCAGATCAGGCCACTGTCCCACTCTCTCGGTCTCCTCACTCACAGCCGCACTCTCTCAATTGTTTCTATCGAAAAGCTCGCCGATCTGCGGTGCCGGGTCGCCTGCTGGCGTCGGCAATCCCAGATGCCGGAACGCGGCTGGCGTCAACACCCGCCCCCGAGGGGTCCGATGAACCAGGCCACATTGAATGAGATAAGGCTCCACAATTTCTTCAATTGCATCGCGCGGCTCCGACAGGGCGGCGGAAATCGTCTCAATGCCCACAGGACCGCCAGAAAACTTCTCCGCAATCACACTGAGATAACGATGGTCCAGTGCATCAAGGCCGAGATTATCCACCTCCAACCGAGACAGGGCGTGGTCGGCCAGTTTCACATCAATTTCAGTGATGCCATCAACAATCGCAAAGTCGCGCACCCGTCGCAGCAACCGACCCGCGATCCGCGGTGTCCCCCGGGCACGGCGCGCGATCTCGTAAGCGCCATCGGCACTGATGCCAATGCCCATGACCTTGGCCCCGCGACGCACAATCAGATCAAGCTCGTCCACTTCGTAAAAATTGAGGCGCACAGGAATCCCAAACCGGTCCCTCAAGGGCGTGGTCAAAAGCCCCGTCCGCGTCGTCGCCCCAACAAGCGTAAACGGCGCCAGTTCGATTTTAACAGAGCGGGCAGCAGGGCCCTCTCCAATGATCAGATCAAGCTCGAAATCCTCCATCGCCGGATAGAGAATTTCTTCAACAGCGGGACTAAGCCGGTGAATTTCATCGATAAAGAGAACATCCCGCTCTTCCAGATTGGTCAGCAGTGCCGCCAGATCACCCGCTTTGGCAATGACGGGACCCGACGTCGCACGAAAATTCACCCCCAGTTCGCGCGCCACGATTTGCGCCAGCGTGGTTTTGCCAAGCCCCGGGGGTCCGGCAAACAACACATGATCAAGGGCTTCGTTTCGTTTGCTGGCGGCTTCGATAAATACCGAGAGATTTTCGCGCACCTGCCGTTGCCCGGTAAACTCCGACAGTCTTTGAGGACGCAAATGCGACTCCACAACATCATCCTCCAAGGGAGCCGCGCCGACCAATCGCTCGCTCATCGCGCCAACTCCTTCAGACCAACCCGGATCAGCGCCTGCGTCTTGGCCCCTTCATCAAGTTCCCGAGCGGCAACAGCAATCGCCGTCGCAGCCTGCGCCTGGGCGTATCCCAAATTAACCAGCGCCGAGACCGCATCACGCACCGGACTGCCACCACCGCCCTCAGCATTCGTTGCCGCCAGCACCGGCGCAAGCTTTGCGGGAGAAGGCGCCTTATCGCGCAATTCACTGGCAATGCGCCCGGCAAGCTTGGGGCCCACACCAGGGGCCTTCGTCAGCGCCTTTTTATCTTCAAGGGCGATTGCATCGGCAAGTCCATCCGGCCCAATGGACCCAAGCATCGCCATCGCATGGCGTGCGCCCACGCCTTGCACAGATTGCAACAGGCGAAACCAGTCCCGCTCATCGGCAGTGACAAATCCAAAGAGCCGCAACTGGTCTTCGCGGACATAGGTATCAATCAGTAATGACAGAACCTGGCCGTTATCCGGCACCTTGCGGAGCGTATGTCCGGAGCACGAAACCAGATAGCCAACGCCGCCCACATCAAGGATCAACCAATCCTCACCCACTTCGTCCACAATGCCCGTAAGTTTACCAATCATGCGCGCGACACCTGCTTCTGGGCTTTCTCAACATATGAAACCGCCGAGCGGCAATGGGCATGACAGATGGCAATCGCCAACGCATCGGCGGCATGTTCACTCGACGCAACGCATCTGGGCAACAAGGTCTCCACCATCATTTTGATCTGTTGTTTTCCCGCATGCCCGGAGCCGGTCACTGTTTT
>CAZFHW010000247.1:0-2526 GCA_964518885.1 uncultured Parvibaculum sp.
GAATTTTTGACGGAGAGCGCTGCGGGTCTAAAGGCGGACTATCCTGACCTGGCAGTTCTTTCTGTGGTGGGCGACTTTCTGTCTCCGATCACTTTGCCGGAGCAAAGCCGGGGAGCTGGCCGGACGATTGGATTTTTCCCGGGTTCCACGATTGGCAATCTTTCTGATGATGAGATCGTCGATTTTTTTGCGCGTGCGCGGCATGATCTGGGAAAGGGCGCTGCGTTCGTCCTGGGGGCTGACCTCAAAAAGGATATTGCCCGATTGATCCCAGCCTATGACGATGCGGCTGGTGTGACGGCCGACTTTAATTTGAACGTGCTGGTGCGGATCAACCGGGAACTGGCGGGCGTTTTTCAACTCGATAAGTTTACCCATGAAGCCCGCTGGAACGACGAGATGTCACGGGTGGAGATGCACCTTGTGAGCCGTGTTGATCACACAGTGCGTGTTTGTGACCGGGAATTTTTCTTTCGGGAAGGAGAAACCATCCACACTGAAAATTCGCGCAAGTTTGACAGTGAGGAACTGGCGCGCCTGGTGGAGACACAAGGGTGGCAGACTTCCCATGTTTGGACAGATGAGGGCAGGCTGTTTAGCGTGATGCTGCTGGAAGCCATCTGAAATATCTGCCGATGATATATCCGGATTATTGACCAGGCATCTTAAACCCCTGCACGACCGTAATCTGACTGTTGGAGGCCTCGTGGCGTGCTGCCATGATCGTCTGGTAGGCGTCAGACGCATACCAGCTCTCTTGAGCTTGTTGGTTTGGAAAACTCAAAATTACCGCGTGCCCTTTTTGTGGCCGACACCCCTACCCTAACCAATGCGGGGGACGCCCGGTGATCTCTTTCCCCTACAAACTCACTGGTTTTTGGGACCCTCCGGCGACTGAACATGCAAACGTGCTGCTTGGGATTGCGGTGCTACCGATCACCCCCTAGGCTCATCCTGTTCTCAACGCCGCTCTCAAATCGCAGAGCCATGTCTGAAAGCAGTATGATGGCCAGGGATGATCCAGGATTGCTGCCACAGCCCATGCCCGATGTCAGCGGGCCACCGCTGGCAAATTCGTTGCGGGAAATTTTGACGCCGCTTGAGCTTGCTCGCCTTCTCTTATTCTGGTGGACACTGCCTTTTCATCTGAAGGGTGACGGTAAGACGGTTCTTCTTCTGCCGGGCCTGGGAGGTGGTGAACGCTCGATGTTTGTCATCCGGGAGTTCTTGCGCGTGCTTGGCTACCAGACCTACGATTGGGGGCTCGGGCGCAATGACGGCAACGTGGTTGAGAAGATGCCTTTGGTCACGGCGGAGATTTTGCGTCGTTCGTCAGAGGCAGGAGCGCCGATCGCCCTGGTCGGGTGGAGCCTTGGCGGGTATCTCGCGCGAGAAGTGGCCCGCGCCCATCCAGATGAAATCTCTCAGGTGATTACCCTTGGCAGCCCGCTTGTTGGTGGCCCGAAGTATACGGCGACGTCGGCCTTCTTTGGTAGGCGGGGTCTTGATCATGATGCGATTGAAGCGCGCATTGCAGAGCGCTACCGGGTGCCGCTCACCGTCCCTGTCACCTCCATCTATTCGAAAGGGGATGGTGTGGTGTCATGGCAGGCGTCTATTGATCACTGGAGCCCGAATGCGGAGAACATTGAAGTTCACACGACCCATTTCGGCTTCGGACTTTCCAAGGAAGTTCTGACCCTGCTGGCGGAGAGGCTGGCGGGTGTTGCAGGTCCAACGTCTCGATAGACAGGCGGGTCGCTTGGAACAAAGGACCCGGTGTTGTGTTTATGCAATCAATAGATAGATGCCACGACCAAGACAGATGCTGCCAAGGGTCATGATAATCCATTGGCTCCAGCGGCGAAAATCGGTGTCGGTGATCTTGTTGAGGATTTTTGTGCCCAACGTTGTTCCCAACATGGCGCAGGGCATAACCAGCAGATAGACCCACCAGGGAAGTGTTGAGAACTCGTCCTTTGCCGCCGTGGCAGCCTCTCGGACCAGCAGTCCGAAATAGACGAGCTTCATCAGATGGCTGAATGTTTGGGTGATGGCCTTGGTCGCCACCACTTGATGCCGGGTGAGGTCGGCGCGCACAAAGAAGACATCCAGCAGAGGTCCGGCCACGCCTGCGACCAAATTTATCAAGGTGATGACAAATCCACAGACAAAGGGCACGCCACGTTTTGTGATGTCGAGTGTCAGGTTCTGGGGCAGGAGAATTGCGATGAAAGGCATAGATCCCACGGCGATGAAGACGAGTGCCTTTTCTGGCACAAACGCGATGCTGGACAGAAGGGCAAGCGCCACAAGAGCGCTGCTGATATAGCGCCAGGAAATGGACCAATTGATATGCTCCCGGGTGAGAAACGCGCGGTAGCCGTTGGAGACCGCCTGGGTGGTTCCATGCAACATCATCGCAGACCCAACGGGGAGGATGGTTAGGAACGCTCCCATCAGAACAATGCCACCGGCCATGCCAAAGATGCCGGACAGGGTTGCGGTTGCGATAACGACGAGGGC
>CAZFHW010000248.1:0-2522 GCA_964518885.1 uncultured Parvibaculum sp.
GATGATGGCAAATCGTCGGCGGTCGACAGATTGAATTCGCGAACCATGTCGCCGAGGTCTTTGTCGGTCACATTGGGCACATCGCGCAGATCAGCGCCCCCTTCCCAAGCCGCCTCGTATATGAGGTCGCCGTCTGCATCTGCAGACAAGCGTACCAAGAAGGGCGGGACGGCGCCGAGCAGCAGACGATATGAGGTGTCGGGCTGATTGCCATCAGCGTCAGGATCTGTGTCGGTCCAGCCCCCCGCAAATGATTGAGCCATGATTGAAAGAGTGCGCAACTCTGAACCCTGATCAACGTCATGGGCGATCGTGCCGGTCCATACGCGATCACCCTGCCACTGGCCATCGATTGCCTCTTCGCCTAACAAGAAAGTCGGCTGGGTACGGCCTCCTTGCGTTTTCATATCTGTCTTGAAGGTCACTTCAACCAAGACATCGCCTAGGGGGAGAGGACGGAATATCTCTTCGTCTGTATCGTAATAGACGTCCCCTCCCTGGAGGGCCCGCACGCGTGCGATCTCTGGAGGCTCAGTGGAAATGCGCAGGAAAAATCGCCCGATGCTCTCAACACCATCTCTGCGCATTACCTCAATGCGGAAGTCACCGGTTCGCCCGTCGTCCGCAAAACTATCGGGCAGATCAAAATGAACCGCTGTGTCTGTCCATTTGTGAAACGAGGTGACGTCGACAATGGCAAGGCCGTCCTCATTGTAGAAGGTGAGCGACCCATGAATTTCATCTGTCGACTGGTCGGACAATTTTGGGCCGACGAAATTGACCCCCCGCAGATAGACATCCGTCTGACCCGGCTCAATGTTGATAGCAATATCGGCATTGGCCAGTTCGGATTTCTCTTCCAGATAGAGGACCGGGACCTTGTCACACCAATGCCCGATCTCAGGCCTGCTATAGGCTAATTTGTCCTCTTCCGGCTTTTCAAGAGGCACATATCCGGGGGGCAGATAGAAGGGCCAGCTGTCTCGTTCCTCGCCCTCGCTCATGCCATGAACCGCGCAAAGCGAGCGAACAGGGCGTTCTTCGAAGAGGCGTTCCCGGAATTGTCCACCTTCATAAGACGGGGAGGTTCCCTGGTAGGCGAAATCGGCGAGGTATCGGCAGACCTGCTGCTCGGTCTCCTCGTCAGAACCACGCAGGTCAACAAGACGTTCCTCCAGTGCTTTGCACCAATAGTCTGAATGCGCGCGGTTGAACACGCCATAGAGTGTTCTGCGGTCCACACCAACATTGTTCTCTTCCGGAAGGTCCGCGACCCGTGCCGGCATCGAAAACCCGGGCAAGCCATAGCCGTTGGCGGGTTTTGTCCCCGCCAGCTCCCCCATTCCCCCGGTCGCCAGATCAGTTTCATTGGGCTTCAGGTATTTTCGGATCCACATTTTTCCGGCCATAGAGACCAGCCCCGTGCGGTTGATGGCAGCCGTGAGAACGCCCGACCCAGCGATCACCCCCAAATATTTCAGCGGCAGGGTATTGTCGTCCATCAGGCCTGTGTACATGGAGGCATTGGTGGCCCACATATCCCAACAGCTGGCTTCACGGTTGATTGCGAAATTGGGTGCGTCTGCAGAGAGGGGTGCTCTATGGGCACCATACCCGCCTTCTGGGTGCCTCCCGAAGGCCCGGATGACTTCGGCCCATCCAGCTTTGGAGCACGCCATCATTTCGTTGAACTGACGCGCTGCGGAGAAAGGCAGATCGCGGTCGCGTTGGGTTATCCCGCCATAGCCCGAGCCAAACCGGCCTGTGCCTGTGAGAAACTCCAGATAGAGATCGTTGAAGCGTTCATCACCCACACCGGGATTGTTTGGGCCATCTGCCCCCTCACCCGCATGCCGCCACTCCATGGGCACAACACGTCCGTTGCGCACCACGGGAGATGACATCGGATCGGCCGCGTCCAAAAACCGCCGAACACCCGTCCAGTTGTCGATCTTTTCAACAATGCCATAGGGGTCGTTGGACACAGCCTCGGTGCCATGCAGAAGCCCTGCAACGGCGCCTACACCGAGGAGAATGACCATATCCGTGGTCCCAGGGGCGACACGCAGCTGCGCCGCGTCGCCAGCGCCCCAGCGCTCCCACATGTGCCCCATCGCCCAGCGGTCTTGCAGGAAGTGCTGGGCGAACCCTTCAAAGGCAAGCGCCTCCAACTCCATTTCCTTGACGGTATCTTCATGTGCCTCTTTTTCCGGCCCCTGCCCCAGGCGCGCTCGCAATCCGGCGGCGCGACCGGCGACATTGAGCGCCAGGTCGTGGTACCGGGCATACATGGCCGTTGCCTGACTACCAAAATGAGGTGAATTGAACCCGCCCAGCCACCCTACAAAATTGTGACAATTCGCTGGATAATCGCTGCTCGCAAAAGGAGGGCAGAAAGTGTTTTTGTTGATCCAATCAAGAACCGAATAGCTGAAATCGGGAACGCCTGTGAAATGTGCCGGAGGCGGAATGCGCCGTTCTTCCAGCACTGTTTCGCCGTCCGGATTGTCTCCATATTTTAA
>CAZFHW010000249.1:0-2399 GCA_964518885.1 uncultured Parvibaculum sp.
AATGTACTTCTCATTGCAGCGCTGGAAAAAAGCGGGTGGGTCAAAAACAAGGCGGCCACGGTATTGAGCCTCAACCGTACCACCCTTGTATAAAAACTCAAAAAACTAAAAATCACCAATCCCTCCTAGGCGGAGGGCCCGCACTGCATTGCCCGTTAAGCAAGCAATGTCCTCAAGCGCAATACTTTAATACCTCTGGCAAAGGGGGTTAAACATTCCCACCGGGCGTGGCGCGGAGAACCTCCGCAGGAAAGTGGCACTAGATTTTTATCACTGCCAATAATTTATTTTGGCTTGAGAAGCATGGTCATCTGCCTGCCCCTGCCAAGGGGCTATTCGATGCGGGCGTTGGCGAGTTCTTGTGCGACTTTGGTGATGTCCTTGACAAATTTCTCGAAGGATTTGTCACCGTCTTTATGCTGGGTCTGTTTGCGAATTTGTTCCCCATCGGCATCAATAATAAGGTCCAGGACATTGAGCCCGGGAGTCACATGGTGTTTTCTGATCTCTATTTTGATTTCGTTGACTTCCATTAGGTTCCTCTCTCAATTAAATAACGGGTTGCCTTATATAGCAGATACGCAACAAGACGACCCCCGTGGGCAATAATTTTTATGACACCTCTCGCTCGTGTCGAGGAGAGTATTTAATATCATTTCAAGATAAGACGGTCAAGACCTCTTTGAGTCGAGCCACCGTGACGCTGGCACCTAGCCCGCATATTGCATGAGAGTTTCTAAATCACCCCAGCCCCTCTTTTACAAAGAGGGGTCCATTAAAGCTCCCCCTTCGACGAAGGGAGAGCTTTGCATAAGTCGATGTTTTTTATCATAGCTCTTAAACTAACAGGTCAAGCTTCACAAGATCGTCATCGCGAGTCGCAAAGCGGCGTGGCGATCCAGAGTTTCGCTGGATTGCTTCACGGAGCCTGTACTGAGCGTAGCCGAAGTGTTCGCAATGACGACTTATGCAAAGGTCTTTGTGAAAGAGGGCTAAAAGCCAACCCCCCTCAGTCCCCCCTTGTCAGGGGGGAAGTTTTTTCACACTGGCCCCAAAGGGCAACGACTCGATTGTGCCGAGAAACTCTTTGCCCACCCAACAAAGCGACGGCACACCGGCCCTCCGCCGAGCCAGCGTGACGCTGGACCCAAAAGAGCAACGACTTAATTACGCCGAGACAACTCTTTGTCCGCCCAACAAAGCGACGGCACACCGGCCCTCCGCCTAGGAGTTAGATGGTGAAGTCTAGGAGGCGGGATCGGGTTTGTTCGTTCTGGAGTTGTGATGACAGGGCGCGGATGGATGTTTCAAAGCGCAATAATCCTTGCTGGAGACTGCTGATTTCTTCGGCAAGATCGGTGTCGGCCAAGCCGGATTCGCTTTGAGTCAGGCTTTCTATCTGAATATTCAAACTGTTGGCGGTGCTGACCAGGCGGTTGCCGATGGCTCCTACTTGCCCTCGGGCCGCATTCAGGGTTTGAGAAGCCTGTTCAAAATCGTCGATTGCTTGCCCAGCGCCTTGGGAGGTTGAGATGTCAGAATCGGCAATGCCCAGAGATTGAGTGCTGGTGCTTTCCACCACATTGAGGCTGATCTGGTTGCTGGGTCCTGAACCGATTCCGGCCTGGATATTGACGGGGTCGGCATTTTTCCCCAGGGAGCCATCCAAGAGGTTGCGCCCATTGAACTGGAGGGAACTGGTGAGCCGGTCGATTTCGTTCTGGATTTGGCTGAACTCCTGATTCAGCGTCTGTCTTTGGGAATCGTTCAGGGTGCCGTTGCTGGATTGTATGGCCAGTTCACGCCCCCGGTTTACCAGGTCGGAGACCCCGGCCAAACCGCCTTCTGCGGTGCGGACAAAGTTGGTGCCTGATTCGACATTCTTGACGGATTGCGTCAGGGCGCTGATATCCGAGCGCAATTGCGCTGATAATGCACTCGCCGCCGGGTCCGTTCCTGCCCGGTTCAGTTTTCGGCCTGAAGCAATGCGCTCCAAAGAGTCTTGCAACCCGGATCGGTTCCGGTTGATCGTATTGAGCAACTGGTTGAAAGTTCCCCCACTTACGGGATCGACCATTTTGTACTCCCTAGTATAGGCAGGTTTCCTTAAGATAGAGCTATCCCATGAGCTTGTCAATATGGGCAGAATGAAAGACTGTCGGTTGCAATGGCCTTGTGGGCAGACTAGAATTGCACGCAGAGCCAGCTAGTGCTATGAATTCTATTTGAGGAGAAGCAATGAAAATTTCCATCAACGGGGCTGAAACGGAAGAATCGTCTTTTCAGGGCGAAACCTTAAAGGAAGTGCTGGACGCGATTTTAAAAAGCCATCCGGATTCTTATATAAGGAGAATCTGGCTGGAGGGCCAGGAAGTTTCCTCCAGTGCTCAGGATACTTT
>CAZFHW010000250.1:0-2334 GCA_964518885.1 uncultured Parvibaculum sp.
TGTGGTTTGCCCCGCTTTTTTGGTACGAAACCACCCCGGGCGTGGCCATGATGGGTTCCTTCAATCTCCATTTCATCCGCGATATCGCGCTGATATTCGCTTTAGCTTCAGGTGCACTTGCCTGGGGAGCGTGGAAGGACATGCCCCTGGCGGCCATTCTGGGCGCCGCCTGGCCTTGCATGCACGGCCTGTTTCACATCCAGATCTGGATGGCCCGCGGCTTGCCGATAGACCAGGTCGCCCTATCGAACCTTTTCGCCATTCAGTTGCCTGCCTGGGGCGCGCTCTACCTCGCCACCAAGCTCCATTCTTCCCTCAAACCTTGAAAGGGGTAAGCCCATGATCCGTTGGCTTTTGCACCTCGGTACGCGCCGAATGGAACGCGCGACCAATTATGACGCCACCTATATGCACGAAGTGATCGACACATCGACAAACGCCGCCCTCAAGCTGTCCGCATTGCCACTGTTGAGCCAGCACAGGGACACGCGCCCCCTGCCGCTTTGGTATGGCGCGGTATTGGCGTCCGTCCTTGAGGGAGACTGTGGTCCTTGCGCCCAGCTCATGGTTGATATGGGGCTTGGCCAGGGCGTCGACCCCGACCTGTTGCGCGCCCTTCTCGCCCGAGACATGGAAGCCGCCGGTGAAGAGGCAGCCCTGGGTTTCCGGTTTGCCGAAGCCGTGATGGCCGGTGACCCGGAGAGCGAAACCATGCGCCTCCACATTGAGCACGTTTACGGAAAACGCGCGCTTATCGCCCTTGCCTATGCCACGGCTTTTTGCCGCACGTATCCGGTCCTCAAACGTGCCCTGGGTCATGGCCTCACCTGCCAGCGCATCAAAGTCGGAAATCGTTCGGAGACCGTGATAAAAAAGGTCGCATGAACGAGATAGCAACCACCACTTTTGAACGGGAACGCGGCCGCCTGACCTCCCTTGCCTATCGCATGTTGGGGGACCGGGCCGCCGCCGAAGACGTTGTGCAAAACGCCTGGCTGCGCTGGTCGAAGGCGGACCGCAAGACCATCAAAACCCCCGCAGCCTGGCTCACCACAGTCACCACACGCCTCGCCATCGACAGCTTGAGAAGTGCACGCCACAATCGGGAAGTCTATGTCGGGGTGTGGCTTCCTGAGCCCATCCTGTCCGACCCGAATGCCGGGCCCGAGACACCCGAAGAAATTCTGGATGTCACGGAGACCGTGGAACTGGCTCTCTTATGGGCCATGGAGCGTCTCAACCCGGAAGAGCGCGCGGCCTTCATTCTGCGCGAGGCCTTTGACACAGACTACAGTGACATTGCCCAGACGTTGGGCAAATCGGAGGTCGCTTGCCGGCAGACCGTCGCCCGTGCCCGCAAACGGGTGAACGAAGAGAGCCCCAAATTCAACGCACCAACAAAGGAAGTCTCCGACCTGCTGTTTCGCTTCGTAAGCGCCATCCACGCACAAAACAAAGAGGAGGTTCTCGCCCTGCTCTCACCCACCGCCCTGGCTTTTTCAGATGGTGGCGGAAAAGTACGGGCAGCCTTACGGCCTCTGGTGGGCCCGGACGACATCGTTCAGGTTCTCATGGCAGTCATGGCAAAAAGCGACAGCGCACAAGCATTGCAGCACGTGTCGGCTAACGGTCAACCTGCCTTCGCCCTTCTGCAAGGAGCAGAGACAGATCTCGTCGTCACAATCACACCCGATGAAACTGGAAAAGTTGGATGGGTCTACATCATGCGCAATCCAGACAAACTCCAGCGCGCCCAAGCAGACATCAACAAAAATAAGTAGACATCTATCGCCGCAGGAGAAGTGTCGTGCGCATATCGGCCATGTAGATCAAGTTGGTATGCAAGAAGAGCGTGAGCCCAACCATCTCCAAGGTTTCTTCGATTGTCGTAGAGATGATCTGAAGAATACTGCCTTCTCCATACACATCCTCAAAGTAGGCATCAAACAGCTCGAGCCCCAGCGCGCCACCGACATAGATCGCCCCTGACACAACGAACAGAACGGCAATCATTCGCGGTAAGGAAAGCAGGAACGGCACCAAAACCGTCGCAAACAGAGCGACAAAGAATGCGCCGAAGAAAACCCAGGGGTTGTAGAAAAACCCCGTCAGTTCAAATGTCTCACGCAACGGCGCATCAACCACCTCATGAAACCCGGCGGTCTCATCAACAGAAAGAATGAAAAAGACCACGGAGATAAACAACCAGCTGTAGCTGAAAATGTCGGCACGGTGCCGGTCCATTTGCCAGTTAAAGAACGTGCAGACTGCAATCAAAACCATCAGGGCACTCGAATACCACGCCCCCACATTACGCTCAGCATCGAGCGCAAA
>CAZFHW010000251.1:0-2288 GCA_964518885.1 uncultured Parvibaculum sp.
ATCCCGACAATCAGCCCCAGCTGCCAGTAAAGCAGTGCAAAAATAACAACACCGACCATGCCAATGGTTCGATATTGACGATTGAGGAAAGCGCTTGCGCCCTCCTGGATCGCTTCCGCGATCTCCTGCATCCGCGCGTTACCCGCGTCGGCTGCCATCACCGAACGAGATGCCCAAGCGCTGTAAAGAACAGCCAGGACACCGCAACCGATGATTGCCCACAATGAAGTGCTCATAGTTTTTCCTTATCCCTTTGAAGGATGATCTTCTGAAATGAGATAAGGGTTCGCTGACCGCCTCCCAGCCAATCCCCCCTACCCTAAGGTGGCGTCACATTGCCAAACCTTAACGAGGGACGCAACCGCCCGGATGAGGAAAGTTGTGTGGAATGACAAGGAGTTAGTCTGACCAGGGTCCGTAACTTGAAGATCGCGCGGTCGAATCGCCTACACAGCCGAGCGGTGCTTGACCGCAAACCACAGCACCAGCACCCCAGCTACCACAACAAACGGGAACAGAGCGATATTGACCGCCTGCCACCCAAATCCGTTCAGCAGCCCCCCAGAAGCAAAAGACGCAACGGCAACGGTCGCAAAAACCATCAAATCGTTCGCGGCCTGCACTTTGTTGCGTTCAGCGGGTGCGTACCAATTGGTCAGCAAGGTGGTGGCACCGACGAAAGTAAAGTTCCACCCCAGACCCAGAAGGACCAGGGCGACCAAAAATCGCTCCAATTCCATGCCCCCGAGGGCGACAGTCCCGCATCCCACCAGCAACAGTAATCCGGCCCCGATGACTTTCATCACGCCGAATCTGACGATCAGATTGCCGGTGAAGAAGCTGGGCGCAAACATGGCGAAGATATGCCATTGAATCACCATAGCTGCATCCGCAATGGTGTAGTCGTGAGCGATCATGGCAATCGGTGTCGCTGTCATGACCAGGGTCATGATGCCATAACCAACCATGGCACAGGCAATCGCCATCATAACGGGCCGTTGCGTCAGTATCTCGCGCAAAGGCCGTCCACTATCAGCCCGTTCATCGTGACCAAGCGGCGGAATATCCAGAAAAGACAGCACCGCAAAAGCGATGAACCCGAGCACCACACAGCTCGCATACCCACCCACGAACGGAACCGGCCCCAACCACTCGCTCGTCTGAGAGACCAGTTGTGCCCCCACAAATGCCGCGACCACCCCACCGGCCATCACCAAAGAAATGGCGCGTGGCCGAAAGGCTTCGCTCGCGGTATCAGCCGCCGCAAAGCGGTAGTACCCCGCAAAAGCCTGATAGATGCCGCACAGGAACATGCCGACGCAAAATAACGCAAAGGAATGCCCAAACAGCGCAGCCATAGCAACTGAAGCCCCCAAGACCCCACAAGCGGCTCCGGCCATGAACCCACGGCGGCGGCTGGTGTGGCGCATGAAGAGAGACGCTGGAACAGTTGATGCTGCCGTCCCCACAACCATGGCGCTGATCGGCAAGGTCGCATAGGCAGGGTCCGGCGAGAGATACCCGCCCGCCAGACCACTCAGCGTGACCAATATTGCAACATTTGACCCGTACAACGCCTGCCCGCCCGCCAGCAGCATCGTGTTGCGTTTCGCCCGACGGTCATCCATGGGCATGTCTACCTGTTCAGTCATGCTGGGACGCTATTTGAAAGAGCGCGGGACCCCAAGGACAAAATGTGTTCAATCAGGGTCAGAAATGGGAATAGCCGGCCTGGCCAACGATGATCGGTTCCCCCGCCGGGCCGCGGACCGAAACGTCGGGCGCCGTGATGATCTCCCCGATGCGGGTAACACGCACATCTGTTTTGTCGGCAATTGATTTGATTTTTGAACCTGCATTGGCCGGAGCGCTGAACAGAATTTGATAATCATCGCCCCCGCCCAACACCGACTGCCACAAGTCTGGGTTTGCAGCGACGAGCTCACTCACTTCTTCTGACAAAGGAATTGCATCACGCTCAATCACTGCCCCCACATCAGACGCCTCGCAAAGATGTTGCAGGTCAGCCAGCAGACCATCAGACACGTCGAGAGCTGCACTTGCTATCTGTGGCAGCTGCAGGCCGAAAGTCACCGGGGGTTCTGGCACGCGGTAGCGTTGCACGAGGGTCGATCGGGTCCGGTCGGCCACTGGATCAAGCTTGCCCGTCGCGGCCAGCAGACCCAGTGCAGCATCGCCAATGGTTCCGGTGACATAAAGATGGTCTCCGGCACGCGCGCCCTTGCGGCGGACCATCTTGCCCGTCGGTACTTCGCCCAGCGCGGTCA
>CAZFHW010000252.1:0-2271 GCA_964518885.1 uncultured Parvibaculum sp.
CTTCATTGTATTTTTTTCCAGAAGACATTGTGGAAACGGCGCTCAACTACATTATGATCTCGAGCATTCCGTGGATTGTATGGTTTTTCTACTCACTGAAGGAGGGCACCACGGACGAAAAGGTATCAGATACTGAAATACTTGCTCGTGGAGAAACCAAAGACAATTTGAAGCTGGGTCGTTGCCTCTTTCTTTTGAATTGCGTTGTACCGATGGAAGAAGCTGAGGCAGCTGAGACCGAAATCCGTGAACGCTTCCAAGATATTTGGCTGCCAAACCACGGGATTGTCCGTGCAACAATGATCGCCCGCTGCCAATGCTTGCAAATAGCTGTTGCTGTATTTTTCGATACTGCCGTCAGTGCCGCTGCCAAGATCCGCAAGGTTATCTGGTAGATTGCGGCTGAGGCACCTCGCTGGGATGTCTGTTCACGTACTCCGCTGCCAGTTCATCAAGGCGTTTCCGTTCTCGACTCACGGCCCACTCTATGGACGTTCGCGGATAGTCATAGCGGCAAGAGGATCTCGCCGGGGTCCGGCAGAGGGGACATCAAGTAAATGACCATCATCGCGTTTGCGATCTACATCGTCTTGCAGATCGTCTTGCTGCCGCTCGTCATTATTGGCGCGACGCTAACGGGCTACAAACAAATCCGGGTAAGTCAGCGGCTCGGGCTATCTCAAACAGCGATCGAAATCATCAATGGCCGTTGGACAATGGATGTGTTCGGCATGCGCGAGGACAAGGCAGCACGCAAGCTCGCGCGCAAGCTGCCCAATAACTCCATCTTTGGCTTGTGGCTGGTTCTCTTTCCGCTTTACCTGCTCTATCGAATGACGGGGCGGAATTACATCTACCCGCGCGTGGTGAAGGAAGGACGGGAGAACATTGCCGACGTTGTCATGGCGCGTACGTCAGCGTTCGATTCCTATATCGACGCCCATGTGGACAGCGCGACCCAACTTGTGTTCATGGGAGCTGGCCTCGATACGCGCGCCTATGGCAAGCTGAAGGAGAGCGGTCTTGCTATCTTCGAGCTCGATCAGGCGCGCACACAACAGATGAAACGCGAGGCGCTCAAACGCGCGAATATCTCAGCCGACCACGTTCGCTTTCTTGAGGTTGACTTCACCAATGCCGGTTGGCCCGAAATGTTGCTTGGTGCAGGCTTCGACAAAACCGCAAAAACAATTTTTCTGTGGGAGGGCGTGACGCTCTATTTGAGCGAAGCCGCTGTTCGCTCAACCGTCGCAACGCTCCAGGACATCGCCGCAACTGGCAGCGTTTTGCTTTTGGACATCTACGCAGACTACTTTTTGGCCTTCGCCCGCCGGGGCGCAATGAAGAAGGTGCTGGAGGCGACCGACGAAACGGTCGGCTTCGGCCTCGACTTTGCCCAAGACCATAACAAACGCCTCCAGGACTTCGTACGATCCTTAGATGTTGACCTCGGCCAATGCCGTTTTCTGGGGGCAGCAGCAAAAAAGGGCCCGTTTGCGGTCGTCGCGGAGTTGATCCTCTAGACCAATGCGAAGTCGAAACACGCTGAAGTCTTCGATCCCCGCCGCCCCAATGGCACACAAGCTCACATGACGCTATGATGGTGCATCATCCGTCTGCAGGGGCACACGGGGTTTATCGCAGCGGCGGAGCAAAACTCAGCGGCTGAAGCGTACGGGCGCCTGCATGTCCTTTCTCACGAAAAAACACCGCGCCTGAGGCGGTGCTTGAGGGGGAGGACAAGCCCGCCATTGGTCGCTGGGACGTTGTCGTGTTCGGCCCGGATCATGGCGGATCGCTAGGGGGCAATCGGTTGAGCGCATCGAACTGTTGTTCGAAGCCTGGGCGGATCAGGCCCGCAAGATGATGCAGGAGCAGGGCCATATCCCGGTTTGGCAAGCTGATGAACGAAAGCCATGCCTCGCTGGCAGATGATTTTGACGTATCGACCCCGGCGCTGGACGCGCTCGTGGGTGCCGCGCGTGCGACAGGTGCTCACGGGGCCAGGCTGACCGGCGCGGGGTTTGGCGGTTGCATTGTAGCGTTGCTAAACGCGAGCCAGGCAGAGGATTGGTGGCGTCAGGTCGCCCTCATGCAGCCCGATGCCTGGTGCGTCCAGCTCTAGTGAAACTCCGGCAACCAGTCGCCATGCGTCTCAATAAGGTCGTCCGTCATGGCCCATATCTGATCGAGTGACAGCTCTGCCAAGGTGATTTCTTGGAAGTGAGAATTGGGTGACTTTGACCATGTCACCGGTTTTCTGTCGGCGGC
>CAZFHW010000253.1:0-2269 GCA_964518885.1 uncultured Parvibaculum sp.
CTTGGCCGTCATATTGATGGTCTGGAGGCGAGCCTGGAGACATCGCTCTTTACGCGCTCCCGCATGGGGCTGGCTCCCACAGACGCAGCTCTGTCGCTTGTGCCTCACGCTGAGGCGATGGAGGCCGCCGTCGCTGCTTTCACACGGACGGCAAGTGGAGAGGCACAAGAAGCCCGAGGCACTGTGCGTCTGACAACAAGCCAGATCATGGGGGCGGAAGTATTGCCTCCCCTCATTGCCGAATTTCGTCACTTGCACCCGCACATCGACATTGAGCTCAATTTGGATGACCGGCAGCAGGACCTGCTGCGAAGGGACGCCGATATTGCCCTTCGCATGGCCCGGCCTACCCAAACGGCACTCATTGTCCGCAAAGTGGGGACAGCCAAGGTGAAGCTTTATGCCCATCAGGATTATCTGCAAAACCATACGCCGCCCGAAACAGTGGATGACCTGTTTGGGCACACAGTCATTGGATATGACGCCAACCCGCGGATTTTTGAGCTTTTGGAAGCGGACGGTCTGAAAATATCGCGGAAAACCTTCTCGCTCCGTACCGATTCCGAGCTCGCACAACTGGCCCTATTGCGCGCTGGGGCGGGTATTGGCGGGGTTCAGGTGGGCATTGCCCGGCGCTCCCCAAAACTAATCCCCGTCCTTCACGGACAGATCGGGTTCGACATGGAAATGTGGCTGGCCTACCACGAAGATCTTAAATCCAGCCTGCGGGTCCGGCTCCTGTTCGACTATCTGGCGGAAAAGCTCGTCGCCTATGGACGAACGAACGCGCTGTAGGGGAAAGCACGCCATAGGCGGCAGCGGTTCCAGATGCTATATCACCGCCTAACTGTTCATTCACGCGTGTCCGGACGGAAAACCGCTGCCTCCTTTTCCCGGCCACGCTCTAGCGGAGAGAGCCCCATGTCACAGGCTGCCCCCACGGACACCAAGACTGTCCCCAACCCCAAGATGCCTCCCTTCAACTGGGAAGATCCGCTGGGCCTGGACGACATGCTCACCGAGGAAGAACGGTTGGTGCGTGACGCCTCACGGGCCTACGCCCAGGACCGGCTGATGCCACGGATCATCGAAGCAAACCGCCATGAGACCTTCGACCGGACCATCATGAATGAGTTTGGCGAACAGGGCATGCTGGGCAGCACGATCCCCGAAAAATACGGCTGTGCCGGGCTCAACTATGTCAGCTACGGATTGGTTGCCCGCGAAGTGGAGCGGGTGGACAGTGGCTATCGATCAGCAATGAGTGTGCAGTCCAGCCTGGTGATGCATCCGATCTACGCCTATGGCAGCGAAGAGCAGCGGATGAAATATCTGCCGAAACTGGCCACCGGCGAATGGGTTGGGTGTTTTGGCCTGACCGAACCGGACCATGGCTCTGATCCGGGCTCCATGATTACGCGCGCCAAGACAGTCGATGGCGGTTACTCGCTTTCCGGGGCGAAGATGTGGATCACCAACGCGCCGATCGCTGACCTTGCCATTGTGTGGGCGAAGACCGATGACGACGTCATTCGCGGCTTTATTGTGGAGCGCGATTTCAAAGGCTTTGAGACCCCGAAAATCGAAGGCAAGATGTCACTCCGCGCGTCGATCACCGGATCGATCTCGCTGGATGAGGTTTTTGTGCCAGAGGAAAACCTGCTGCCCAACGTGCGTGGTCTGGCCGGACCGTTTGGCTGCCTCAATCGGGCGCGCTACGGAATTGCCTGGGGTGTGTTGGGGGCTGCTGAATTTTGCTGGCACGCCGCACGCACCTACACGCTGGAACGCAAGCAGTTTGGCCGCCCGCTCGCTGCCAATCAGCTGATCCAGAAGAAGCTCGCCGACATGCAGACCGAGATCACTCTGGGCCTGCATTCCTGCCTGCAACTGGGCCGATTGTTTGATGCCAATCACGCGGCCCCAGAAGCGATTTCCCTGATGAAGCGGAACAATTGCGGCAAGGCGCTGGACATCGCCCGGGTCGCCCGTGACATGCATGGCGGCAACGGTATTTCCGACGAGTATCACGTGATCCGCCACATGATGAACCTGGAGACGGTCAACACTTATGAGGGCACACATGATGTGCACGCCCTCATTCTGGGCCGGGCACAAACAGGCATTCAGGCGTTTTTCTGAGCATCATGGCCCAGGCTTTGACGATCAGCCGGCATAAGGGCCACGGCGCCCTTGTGGGCACTCACGACATTGCCGTGGTGATTGACGTCATCCGTGCCTTCACCTTTGCCAAGACGGCCTTTGATAA
>CAZFHW010000254.1:0-2257 GCA_964518885.1 uncultured Parvibaculum sp.
ACCAGCTCTTCCCACTCGGGCCCCAGTGCAAGGAGCTCTGTGCGATCAAGTATGCGGACGCTGACGGCTGTGTTCAGCCCCTGCTCTGTTTGGACCGCGGTGTTGAGCGTGGTGGGATCGAGGGTCATGTTCATGCTGCCTGATCCTGCTGTCGAAGTGAAAAGAGAATGCGGAGACCGAGCCTGTGGTGAACCAGCCAGGTAAGAGCAAGACTGCGTATGGCGACGGAAATTGTCGTCGCTGCCGCAGCGCCAATAATGCCAAAGGAGGGGATGAGGGCGAGATTAAGCCCGATATTGAGAGCCAGTGAGATGACAAAGGTCATCGCACAAGCGCGCTCTTCTCCCAGCATGTTCATCAGGTCTTCGCCGGGTCCTGCAAAGGCCTGAACAATCAGCCCTATCATGAGGATGCCGAGGACCGGCATGGCGGCGTCAAAACCATCACCAAATAGTGCCAACAGATAGGGGGCCATCAGATAGATGGTGAGGGCGGCGGCGCTGGAGACCAGGAGTGTCAGTCTTGTTGTGGAAATCGCCAGGGCGGACAGGGCGGCGCGATCTCCAACGGCGTTCAGAGCGGTGAAGCGCTGGGCGGTGGCGACGGTAGCGGCGTATTGGACAAAACCAACCAGTTGAAGAATGCGTGAGGCTGCAAAATAGACAGCGATGGTGGCAGGCTCAACGAACAGCGAGAGGATCAAAATGTCGGCGTTGGAAAACAGAACAAGCGTTCCGTCGACAAAGACCAGCGGCAGGGCGGTGCGAAACCAGTCGCGCATTTTGGTGGTGTGGGTGCCAGCGGGAACCTTTGTTCGCACTCTCGCCCAGACAAAGACGGTTTGAATGGCGAGACTTATCAGGACCGCGAAAAAGACCACACCGATCGCCAGAGCGGCGGACATGGGGATTTGCCAGAAATAGATACCTAGAACACCGGCTGCAATCAGCCCATGGCGAATGACAAAGGGCGGCGCGATGGCGAGGATTGTCCAGCTAAAAGCGCGCGCGATGTTTTCGACATAATCCTGAAGCGCAAAGAGGGGAAAGACGAAAAGTGCAATGGCCAAGGGAAGAAGATAGACGCTGTCAAAAATGGATGATGCAAACCAAAGCGCTGCTCCACAAAGAAGCGCGGTCGCCAAAGAAAGCAGTAAGACGGTTGTTGCTCCTGCTTTGAGGAACCCCCGCAACAGGTCTTGCTCATCTCGCGCATGATAGTGAGGGACAAATCGGCACACGGCTTGTGCAAAACCCAAGGGCGCCAAATGACCAAGTACCAGGATCCAAACCCAGACAAGGGCGAAGACGCCGTACTCGGTCTGCCCCAGGAGGCGGGCGAGCAGCACCTGGGTCGCGTAGGCAAGGCCAGCGCCTGCGACACGGATGACGAGTACTTTGGCGGCTGCCAAAACAGGTTCGCGCGCGTCCTCATCTTTGCCAATGCGTGCTTTCACGGTGGCGATGAGGCGGGAAAGAAACGAGGGCTCCGGGAGAGAAGTTTCGTTTTCAGCGGTGTCGGTCATGGCAAGGGCGCTCTATTCAGCCGGTGAGGTGCCGAGGGGGACAATGCCGTCAGGTGCATTGGGATCAACCCGGTATTGCATGATGCGTCTAAAGGCATCCTTCTTCTGTAAGCCCATTGCCCGCCAGGCCGCCGTGATCCCGACTTTTGCCCAGAAAGCCGGGCCTGTGATGGCGCGGGAGGAGGGGATGTATCCCAGTTCCCGACGCAGGACGCCATTGCCATAGTTCATTGCGAAATGACGGCGGACATAGGGGGTCCAGTATTCGGTGGTGATTGAAATGTTGAGGCAGTCGGCGTTCTCCACCCGGTGAGGACCGTTCAATTGCCAGTGCAACATATCGCCCGGTTCGATGTCGAAGACCTCAGCGTAGGCGTCGTAGGAGCGGTCATAGGGAATTTCTTCCTCAGTGACACCGCGGATGATGTTTTCGAGATCGGGCGCGTTCAAAAAAGGGGGATTGGGCGGGTAGATATAGATGCGCTTTTTCCCTCTGATCTGCCAGAGAGATTGGCCGGGAACGTCGGCGTGATAGAAGACTTGAGCGCCTGGTGAGGAAATCAGCAGACCCATCGATTTTCGGAAGGGCGCGAAATCTGGCATGGCATGAGAGAGTTCTTCAAAGATGACCTCAAGAAGATCATCGAACCTTGAATCAATCTCTTGCAGCTGTTGCATATTGATCCAGAGACGACCGTGTTTGATTGCCTCCAACACTTCTTGACCGCTGAG
>CAZFHW010000255.1:0-2224 GCA_964518885.1 uncultured Parvibaculum sp.
TCCGTCCCTTCGCCGGCATGACCCGGATCAGGTTCTAAGGGTCTAGCAACTGCCATCTCAGCCCGTTCCACAAACCCGGAACAGACACCCCTCGGATGGGCCGGAGTGTGCACCTTTCGTAGCGGCGGGTCAAAGCCCCCCATTGCAAAAGGGGGCCCCGCTCTCCACATTTGCGGCACGGCAAAAACGCAGGGGCAAATTCATGTGGCCAGACACACGCTTACAAGATCTGCTGGATATTGAGCATCCCCTTATCCAGGCCCCAATGGCTGGGGTTTCAACGCCTGCCATGGCGCTAGCCGCTGCCAATGCCGGGTGCCTAGGCTCTCTGGGATGTGCCATGACGCCTCCCGACGCCCTCAAAAAGCAGTTGCAGGAAGTGGGACAGGCGACCCATCGCCCGATTAATTTCAACTTCTTTGTGCACACCGAACCAGACCTAGCCGACTTCGACCCACAGCCCATGGCAGCAGCCTTGCAGGTGGAGTATGAGACCGCAGGCCTGGGCAGCGTGCCAGCGCCCAAAACCGGCGCACCTGCCTTTTCAGACGAGGTCCTCGATATTCTGTTGAGCACCCCTCCCAAGGTTGTGAGCTTCCATTTCGGTCTGCCCTCCCCCCATGCCGTCACCGCCCTGAAGGACAAGGGTGTCCGCCTGCTCGGGTGCGCCACATCCACTATCGAAGCCAAGGTGCTGCAGGCCAGTGGCATGGATGCCATTGTGGCGCAGGGAAGCGAGGCGGGCGGACATCGCGGCAGCTTCATCGGCGACCCCGCCCTAAATGACATGGGCACCATGGCCCTTGTGCCCCTCATCGTCGATGCAGTCACCATTCCCGTCATCGCCGCGGGTGGTATTTTCGATGGCCGCGGCGTCGCAGCCGCCTTCCTGCTGGGCGCCGCCGGGGTGCAACTGGGCACAGCATTTATGCGCGCGCCCGAAGCAAGCACCCACCCCCTCCACAAAGCGGCGCTTGCCACAACACCCGACGCGCAGACAAAACTCACCCGGCTTTTCTCGGGACGCTCCGCGCGCAGCCTGCGCAACCATCTGGTCGACAGTTTGGCGCACCTGGAGGGACAGGCCGCCCCCTTCCCCACGCAGCGCGCCCTCATCGCTCCCCTGGCGAAAGCAGCTCTGGAAAAAGGATCAACAGATTTCCACAATCTGTGGAGTGGCCAGGCCGGGTCGCGTGCACAGGAAATTACAACCAGTGAAATTATCGGTGGACTGATCAACGAGGCACAAGGCCTGTTGTCCCGTTAGTGATTCGGAGGTGCAGTTCCCACCGCAAAAAGCCAAGGCTTCCTCCTAAAATGAAACGGCCCCTCGCCAAACATCATGGTGTCAGGCATGATTTCCCGACGAGACGTTTAATGGAGGGAACCAAATGTCTATAGAACTATCCATGCTGATGTGGAGTGGTGTTTTGCTGCTCGTGCTTATCCTTGCTTCTGCCGGTGCGACGGACAAGGTCATGGGCTTTGCCTGGGGCATTGGCAACCGTGATGAGGCTCCGGCAATTGAGGGGTGGACGGCACGGCTTTCCCGCACCAGCAAAAACCACCTAGAAAACACGATGATATTTGGCGCCATTGTTCTACCCGTGAGTTTGGCAGGGATCAGCACCGAGATGACCGTGCTTGGCGCGCAAATTTTTCTAGGGGCGCGCCTTGTCCATGCCGTCGCCTACATCACCGGCATCACTTTCCTGAGCATTCGCTCCCTGGCCTATTTCGTAGGCCTTGCCGGAATAGTTATGGTTCTCATACCAGCCCTGTAAACCCCATTGGGTGGCGGTCAAGCTGTCACCCAAACGCCCCTTTCCGGAGACACATCATGACGCTCGAACTCTGGATGCTCTTCTGGTCCTGCGCGCTGGGGATCGTTCATCTAAGCGCGTCGAGCTTCGCCTACAAAGGACAAGAGGGTAACGCCTACACGGTGGGCGCACGCGACGACCATCGCCCGCCCACCGGCCTTGCCGGTCGTTTTGTGCGCGCCCAGCAGAACTTCAACGAGACCTTCCCCTACTTCGCCGCTCTGGTGCTGATGGTTCACGTGCTGGGAGAAAACGGCTGGTGGAGCGCCTGGGGCGCACAGGTCTATTTCTGGGCGCGCGTTGGCTACCTGCCCGCCTATGGCATGGGAATTCCGTGGGTCCGAACCTTCATCTGGCAGATATCCATGCTCGGTCTCATCGGTGTGGGTGCGGAGCTGCTT
>CAZFHW010000256.1:0-2211 GCA_964518885.1 uncultured Parvibaculum sp.
TACGAACTGGTCAATCCGACCGGTAATCCCGATCTTCTCATTCTATGCGATCATGCCTCGAGTGCACTGCCAGAAAAATATGGCACGCTTGGGCTGCCCGCACCCGAATTCTATCGTCATATTGCCTACGATATTGGCTGTGCGGAGGTCGCGCGCGCTTTGGCGGCACATTTCAACTGTCCCGCCATTCTGGGACGGTATTCGAGGCTGCTGGTTGATCTCAATCGAGGGCCGGATGACCCAACCATCGTGATGAAGCTTTCTGATGGGGCGATTATTCCCGCGAATGCAGATGTGGACCCGTTCGATAATGTGGTGGAGTTTGAACATCGGCTTGCCGCCTATCATCAGCCTTACCATGATGCGGTCGACAGGCAGATCAAATTGGCGATGGAGACGGGGGCCGGTGCCCCCACGATCTTGTCCATCCACAGTTTTACACCGTCCTGGCGGGGAACGGCGCGGCGCTGGCACGCGGGTATCTTGTGGGACAAGGACCCGCGATTGGCGGTGCCGCTCATGGACGTGCTGAGGCAAGCGGGCGACCTGATTGTGGGGGATAATGAACCCTATGCGGGCCACCTCAAGGGAGACACGTTATACCGGCATTGCACGATGCGGGGACTGCCTCACGCTCTTCTGGAAATCCGACAAGACTTGATTGATAGCCCCCGGGGGCAACTTTCCTGGGTGCAGCGGCTTGGTGCGCTTTTGCCCTCCCTCATCGCGGCAGAGGGGATGCGAGAGGTGCGGCATTTTGGATCTCGGACAGACCCCGATCACAAAGTATGAGAGAATTGAAAAAACGGCCGTGAGATTTTTTGCGATGCCCCCCAAGGAGTAGGACAATGGATAAAGCCACAGAGACAGAACTTGAAGCGGCGGCCTTTCGTCGTCTGGTCTCGCACCTGCTGAAGCGGACAGATGTTCAGAATATTGACCTTATGATCCAGGCGGGTTTTTGCCGTAACTGCCTTGCGGACTGGTACCGGGAGGCGGCTGAGGAAAAAGGCATTGAGCTCAGCAAGGGCGCTGCGCGCGAGATTATTTATGGCGAACCTTTCGCGGACTGGAAAAAGAAGCACCAGACCGACGCCACGCCAGAACAGATGGCCGCATTCGAGGTCGCTTTTAAGAAGCGGAGCTGACGTCGTCTGGAAAGTCAGTCCCCCAAATAGGCTTCGCACTCAATTTCGAGAGCGCCACCGAGAGCGAGGCCACTGGCGCCGAAGGCGGAGCGGGCAGGGAACTGACCCGGCTCGAAATAGGTCACGTAGACCTTATTGAAATCTGCCCACTGGTTCATGTCTGACAGCATCACGAGGCACTTTGTGACCTGGGCGAAGGTTGCGCCATTGGCCTCCAGCACCGTCTTGATATTGTCCATGGTCTGGCGGGCCTGGGCTTCCATGCCGCCGGGGGCGAGATCAAGGGTGCCCGGGATGTTGCCGATCTGCCCTGAGAGATAGAGCATGTCGCCGACGCGCACGGCCTGGGAAAAGGGCAGGTTCGCCTCGGCCATCGCGGGGTCTATGTAGCGCTCAATTGGCGTGGCCTGTGCAACCGTTACCGTGAGCAACAGGCTCACGGTCAACAAAGTTCGACACGTCCATTGTGTGCACCGCATTTCCTAATCCCCCATTTTGTCCTCTTTTGTGTGGATAACCTAGCATGATGGAGGATTTACAAAAATCCACTGATTTTTGTTTGTGTCCTCTCTTGCTGGCATGTCCTCCCACCGATATGGTGCGCGTCGGATTGCACTGGTTTTGAGAACGTGCACTCCACCCTCACTATAGCGGCCAAGGAGTTCAGGCATATGGCGGACGGAAACGCGCCCGAAGGATCAACGACGATTGCACAAGGTCAATTGCGCTCGTTTGTGGAGCGGATCGAACGGCTTGAGGAAGAAAAGGCGGCTCTGGCTGCTGACATCAAGGAAGTTTACGGCGAGGCCAAAGGAAATGGCTTTGATACCAAGGTTTTGCGCAAGGTGATTTCTCTGCGGAAAAAAGACACGGCAGAACGTCAAGAAGAAGAGGCCATGCTGGAGCTTTATCTTCATGCCTTGGGTATGCTGGCCTAACGACCTCTGGTTGAGAAACAAAAGCCCGGCGCGGTTCACTGCGCCGGGCTTTGTCATATCTGAAGCTTGTTCTAGAAGCGGGTTCTGAGGAAGAACCTGACACTTGTCCCCGGTTCTAAAACTTC
>CAZFHW010000257.1:0-2172 GCA_964518885.1 uncultured Parvibaculum sp.
AGAGTTCGTTGAGAGCAACTTAGGGAGGGCATCGGCCCTCCCTCTTTTTTTGTTCGATGACAAAGTCCGGATGACAATTGTACAAACCTGTCACCCTTGCCCTGACCCGAGGGTCCGCTACACCGTGGTAAAGTGCACTGTCACCGTAATTCATCCGCTTCATCAGCTGCGATACTGCAACCAAGCCGCTTAAGATCAACAAACAGGCGAGCAAATCTCTCTTTTAAATCAAGGAGCCAACTGCTCCAAAAAACCCTGACGACGGACAATCAGGCTAGCTCGTCCCTTTTCACCAGCATGTCTTCTGGTAGGGCATTATTGAGATCAAAAAGATCGCGCGGCATGATCCTTGGCAGGGTCTTCGCCTCCACCACAAGCATGTTAAATTCATCGATGAAATCGGGATCCACACCAGCAATAGTTCGATAGACGCTCCAATATTTTCGTGGGCGCGGCCACACGAGGAGCGAGCGCATAAACCCGCTGCCAGAGGCATAGGTTTTTTCGCTCATCAAACCCTTTTGCCACAATTCGCGAGACGCGACCGCAATGCCAAACATTGAGTTTAAGCGCACCTCCAATAGATCTTGTTCATAATCGCTGAGAGGATCCATCGTAAAAAGCGCCTTATCCATAAAGGCACTCTCTTCCGGAGATTTGCGATACCCGGCCACCATATCGAGAAAATAGTCGACGCTTGATTTGGACAACTGTGCCTGGGCGATAATGTTCGCCTGCTCAATCTGTTTCTGCGCCTGTCTCCCCTGAAGGATAAGCAGAAACAGAGACACAACGATGGCAATCACCGCAACCGTCTGGCCAATATAGTAGATATTTTCAAGTGTCATTTCGCGTCCCCCAACGCTCCCCCACACTGGCAGCATCTATGTGCGATAGCCAGAATTCATATAACCGCTTCAAGTTCATTGGAATTGCGGTGACAGAAATTACGGTGACAGTGCACTTAATTCATTGAACTAGGGTGCGAAGGCATGCCGAGGTTGCCGCTTCCCGGACTCCCCATCTCGTAACCTGAATAGCCCCAGAATCGTAAACACCTTGCCCCCAAAAATGAGGCAAGGAAATTGCGATGGGCAAAGCAACGTTTACGGAAAAATTCAAGATCAACGAAGATTTTGATTACGAACGACGACGTCGCCGCATCAACCTGATTGGCCATATGCCAAACACCCGCAGCGCAATTTCACAGCTACCGGAAAAGTCCTTGCCTTCCCCCTATGGTGGAATGCAAACTTTGTTTTGAAGTGGGTGCTGCTTGGCAAGCGGTGCGTGAGGTGGGGGTGAGGTTTTGTCCAGCTGTCTGAAAATGTTTCTGTCGGGATCAAAGTATTTGATGCTTGAGGTTTTTGGGACGCTGCCACGTTTCACTTTCTGCCTTGTTGCAATCTTGTTATCTCCCCGCGTTGTGTGGGCCGAAGAGGCCCCATTGGCTGACTGTGGGGTCGCTGTGGCGGACTATAGTTTGCACGACGCTGCGAAAATCGGAGATTTAGTTTCTATCGATTGTCTGATTTCAGCGGGGCAGGATATCAACCAGGTTAATACGATTGGAATGACTCCGCTGGCGGTAGCCGCAGCATATGGTCAGGAGAGGGTTGTTGAAAGCCTGGTTCTATACGCGGACCTGAACCTCGGTAAGAGACCGCCTGCTCAGGCGGTGTTCTTGGATTTGAGTATTGATGGGCCAGAGAACTTCACAGCGAATTTCGGTGAACAACGTAGTTTTGAAGAACTCAGCATGCGATTCCGATTGGTCCGGCTGATTGTGGAGGCTGGCGCTGATGTGAGATTGCCCGAGTCGACGGGGGTTGAGCTGTTTCCCAGTCTTGTATTTTACGGTTGTTTTGACAATGCCAGAGAGATGCGTCGCGACGATGGCCGACTAATCTTGGATTTTGCGAACCTAGCTCAACTGGTAGCTGATGCAGGGGCAAACCTGGAAGATGAGCGACTTCGGAGTCTTTTTTCGCTTCTCCAGTATCCATTGGATGAACTGATGGATCGGAAATGTATGGAAACCATCGCAAAGATTGTTTTCTAATTTGATGAAACTGATGTGCCCCCAGAATTTCAGACACCTTGCCCCTAAAAATGAGGCAAGGAAATTGCGATGGGCAAAGCAACGTTTACGGAAAAATTCAAGATCAACGA
>CAZFHW010000258.1:0-2167 GCA_964518885.1 uncultured Parvibaculum sp.
GCTGAAACCACTCAATTAGTTTCGACACAGACACTTAGAGAAAAGCTACAATCAACAGATCGCGCGTCCGATGAGTATCTGCAGCTCACACTTCCTAGAAGGAATATGGAAGACTGCATAAGTATAGAAAATCGAGTCTCTGGAAACCTTTTTGTAATGGATAAAGGGAATAGTCGTTAGTCATGACGGATTGGCACAACAGCAGGATTGTCTGCCTCGCGCTCGCCTTCGCGATGACGCTCTCCATGCTGTTGGCACCCTTCGGTCCATCCGCATCACATGATGCTGCCGCTCTCGCCCTTGCCGAAATCGAACGCCATGCCGCCTTGACGGACAAAGAAGACGGCCATGACGATGGCTTGCCCGGAGAACGCGATGCCGACCATTGGCATGGGCACGACCCGACCAATCACTCGCATGATGTCCCGGTTCCCGCCGATTTCGGCGGACACGCCTTTCTGCTGGCCGGCAGCTCCCGGTACGTAGTTTTGCCTTTCTCTCATGATCGCGGCCCAACCTTTGGCATAGAGCGCCCGCCACGTTCTTGAAGCGTCGCTTTGGACGCTCAACCCCATTCAGGCTTTCTTTGCAATTTTAACAATGGATCGATCCATGTATCAACCACCTCATAGGGATGGCTGGCGGACGCACTGCGCGCCCAAACGCTTCCTTCTCTTCTCGTTCGTAGCGGTCTTACTCCTCCTGACCTTCACAGACACTGCATCCGCCCACGCTGTCGCCGAAGGCGATAAGGGCTACATTCAGGAGATCTCAGGTATCCACCTCCTGCCCTTCAGTTATCTCGGGGCAAAGCACATGGTCACGGGATACGACCATCTGTTGTTTCTATTCGGCGTTGTCTTCTTCCTGTACCAGCTGAAGCACGTCGCGCTCTATGTCAGCCTCTTCGCTATCGGCCATTCGACAACGATGCTACTCGGCGTCTACTTCAATATCGGGATCAACAGCTACTTGATTGATGCGATCATTGGCCTGTCAGTCGTCTACAAAGCGCTCGACAATCTGGGCGCCTATCAACGCTGGTTTGGTTTTCAACCCAACACCAAGGCGGCGACACTGATCTTTGGCCTATTTCACGGCTTCGGCTTGTCCAGCAAGATCCTCGATTACGAGATCTCGCCAGACGGCCTGCTGCCTAACCTGCTGGCGTTCAATGTCGGTGTAGAAATCGGGCAGTTGCTCGCGCTCGCCGCCATCCTGATCGTAATGGGCTACTGGCGACGGACATACAGCTTTCTGCGCCACGCCTACACGGTGAACGTTCTGATAATGACCGCCGGGTTCACGCTAATCGGCTATCAGCTCACCGGCTATGTCGCCTCTTAGAAATCAAGAAAGAGACCTAGATATGCACAATTCAAACACGCCTTCTGCGGATGAACTCCCAACTTCCGCACAGCTGCTCCGGTCGACAGCAATCGCCGTCGCTGCAGCGGCAGCAATCCTGGTGACGACCGTATTACCCTCCGAATACGGCATCGACCTGACTGGAGTTGGCCGAATTCTCGGGCTTACGGAAATGGGTGAGATCAAGTTGCAACTAGCGGAAGAAGCCGAGGCCGACCGCCGCATGCCAGTCATCGCAGAAGCTACCCAGGGGGTTGATGGGACTGCTCAGGCGGCGGCGCAACCACTGACCGGGCGCCCTGCTGTGCCGGAGATCGAACCGACCGAACAGGTTCTTTCAATCGAGAAAATCATTGCTGAAAGTGCACCAAAAAACCCAGTCGAGTCAGCATCGGCGACCGAGCCGGGGATACGAAGCGACGAGATCACTATCACGCTCTCGCCTGGCGAAGCTACGGAAGTGAAGCTCGCCATGAAAGCTGGGGACCAGGCACAGTTCGAGTGGACCGCCAACGGCGGCGTGCTGAACTATGACACCCATGGCGATGGTGGCGGTCAGGCCATATCTTACGAGAAAGGTCGCGGGGTTCCTAGCGACGAAGGCGTTCTGGAAGCAGCCTTTGACGGCAATCACGGCTGGTTCTGGCGCAACCGAACTGAGCAAAATGTCACCATTACGCTCCGTACCAACGGGGTCTATCGTGAGTTGAAACGCATGCTCTAGTACAAACTGCGAATGACCATGCCGCCGACAGAAAACCGGTGACATGGTCAAAGTCACCCAATTCTCACTTCCAAG
>CAZFHW010000259.1:0-2134 GCA_964518885.1 uncultured Parvibaculum sp.
GATATTGAATGGAAGTGCCCGAGATACTGTCGCTTTAAGCCTCGATATAAAAGGTTTGGGGCTGTCCTGGATAACACCGAAAGGTGTTACGATGGGCTCTATGAGGAAAAGTCGTTTAAGCAGCTATAAGCAAGGTCGTCTTGTTGAACATTTTGTGTCTGGCTCGACGGCTCGAACGGCGTCGTCTCTTGTTGGTGTCAACAAGTCGACAGCTGCCTGTTTTTATCATCGGCTTCGTGAAATTATTGCGTATGAGCTTGAGCAAGAAAGTCATGAAGTTTTTGCTGGAGAGATTGAAGTTGATGAAAGCTATTTTGGTGGGCGTCGCAAAGGCAAGCGAGGCCGAGGCCCCGCTGCGGTAGTATCCGTTTTTCCGTGTAAGTGACCGTTTCATGGATTTCCGTCTTTCTTCATATTGAAGACGGAAATCGGTCAGGAAACAGAACAGCGAACTGGTTCAGCGCCTGTTTCCATGTTCTCGGTGGCATTGTCCATTTTTTGGCAGCGTTGCGCAAGGCCAGGTACAGGAGCTTTGTCGCCGCATCGTCATTGGGGAAATGGCCCCGGTTTTTGATGATTTTTCTCAAGCTCATATTCAGGCTCTCGATCGCATTGGTGGTATAGATGATCTTGCGCACGCTATCGGGGTAAGCAAAAAACGGGATCACCTGTTCCCAATTGCGCCGCCAGCATTGCGCGATGGGCGGGTATTTGTCGCCCCATTTAGCGTCAAATTCGTCAAGCCGCAGCATTGCTTCATCCGCGTTTGCAGCCCGGTACACTGTCTTCAGGTCAGCCGCGACAGCCTTGCGTTCCTTCCAGCCAACAAAGTTCAGGCTGTTGCGGATCATATGGACAATACAGGTTTGCACACTCGTCTCGGGGAACACCGCAGTGATGGCCTCCGGGAAGCCTTTCAGCCCGTCAACCACAGCGATGAACACATCCGCCACACCCCGGTTCCTGAGCTCAGTCATCACCTTGAGCCAGAATTTGGCGCCTTCCGTCTGCTCGATCCACAGGCCCGGAACCTCCTTGTGACCGTCCACCGTGAAGCCCAGCGCCAGATACACCGCCTTGTTGCGCACAATACCTTCATCTCGAATTTTAACCCGCAGCGCGTCGAAAATGATGATCGGATAGACCTCATCAAGCGGGCGCACCTGCCAGTCACGCACCTCGTCCATAACCTCGTCTGTAACCCGCGAGATCAGGTCTGGTGATACGTCCACACCGTAAAGCTCCTCCAGGTGCCCCCGTATCTCACGTACCGTCATGCCGCGTGCATACATCGAGATAATCTTGTCATCAAAACCGTCAAAGCGACGCTGGCCCTTCTTGACAATCTGTGGCTCAAAGCTGGCATCACGATCACGCGGCACCACCAACGTCATGGTGCCATCGTCACCCGTCAGCTTCTTTGATCCGTGTCCGTTGCGGCTGTTGCCCAAGTTCCGGCCCTGCGGATCATCTTTCTCATAGCCAAGATGCTCGCTAAGCTCAGCACTCAGTGCCCGTTCCAGAAGCGCCTTCTTCAGCGCCTTGAATATCCCGTCGTCTCCCAAAAGGTCTTCCGGCGTCTTATAATCCTTCAACAGTTCGTCGATAATCTCTTGTTTGATAACCATGGTATTGTCCTCCCTCTCTGGAGTTTATAACATGGCCACTTACACAGTTAATCGGATAGGCTCGGGGAATGCGGTGACAGTCAATGTCATCGCGCACATAGCCGCGAGACTACTGCCCACACTCCTCCTTCCGCATCCTTACCGGCAGGGAGAAGGAGCATGAATAGGCTTCCTGGCATTCCGACCTTGGGCGTCCATGATGGAGAGGTCGGCAGCGATATGCTGACAACTGGGCAAGCAGCCCGACATCTCGGGCTCGCAGTCTCCACCCTCAACAAATGGCGCGTCTACGGCACCGGCCCAAGCTTCATCAAGCTTGGTCGCGTGCGCTACCGCATAAGCGATCTCGACGCCTATACGGCGTCCCACAGGCATTTATCCACGCATAAGGCACAGGATATAGCATCATGAACCAGTTCACACACATCACGCCGGTTAAACCGGCAGCACCTTATATCGGCGGCAAGCGTCTACTCGCAGCCGAGATTATCAAACGCATCAATACG
>CAZFHW010000260.1:0-2127 GCA_964518885.1 uncultured Parvibaculum sp.
CCGCCGTCGAAGTCAGAACTGATCCCAACCCCCTCCAGCCCCATGACGCTAACGGCATGGTCAATATGGTCAACAAATTGAGCAAGGGTCGCCCGGGGATAAAGCCTGTTGATCTCCGCCATCCCCTCCACAAAGGCCGGGAGCTGTCCGTGCGCCAAATAGCTAAAACGCGCAACACCCTCCTGCTCGGCAATCCTGTTGCGAAGCTCACGTCCCGCCGCGGTGCGCGCAGGGTCTGCCTTTACGTAAGTGGAGAAGGCCACCATCTGCGCCACCCCCCCTTTAGCGGCCAGCGCACGCATCTGATCATCCGTGAGGTTACGGGCATGGTCCGCCAATGCCCACGTTGCCGAGTGGGAGGCGATAACAGGCGCTGCCGAAAGCGCCACAGCCTGCATCATGGCATCGTGGGAGATGTGGGAGATATCCACCATCATGCCGAGCCGGTTCATCTCCGCCACAACATCACGACCAAAAGCGCTCAGGCCGCCATGCTCCGCAGCCTCATCGCCGAGGTCGGCCCTCGGCATGGAACTATCTGAAATATCATTGTGCCCCACATGCGCCAGCGTCATATACCGCGCGCCACGGTCAAAATAGTCAGCGAGGAGAGAAAGGTCGGTGCCGATCACATAGCCATTCTCGATGCCGATCATGGCAACCTTGCGCCCACTTGCATGGATCGCAACCACCTCATCCGGGCTGGTCGCCAGTCCAATCCGGTCAGGGTACAAAACATCCGTCATTGCGTGAATGGCATCGAACTTTACCAACGCGTCAGCCTTGGCGCGCGCATAATTCTCCTCCGTGCGCTCTGTCTGCCCCACATAGACAATGAAAAAAGCCGCGTCCAATCCCCCGGCTTCCATCTTGGGCAGATCAACTTGCAATCGGGTCAGCTGTCCTGGGTCAACGTCCGGGGTTCGGGTGTAGGTCGATGGAATGTCGACATGAGTATCCAACGTCAGAACCCGCGCATGAACGCCCCCCGGCCCCGTCTCACCTGAGGCTATTTGCACCAGATAGACCGCCAGCCATATTGGCAGAGCGACAAGCAACGCACTCCCAAACACCCAGGAAATATACCGTTTCATAAACACCGCCTCCTGTTTTGGCGACGCTGACACACTCATTTTCGACATGCAAGGCTCATGCACTTCCAACCGGAACAGCAAAAAACCTTCAAACCCGCAACTTCTGTCTCGCTCCGTTTGATGACGCTTGCATCTGGCGTACAACCTCCCCACATTTCGCCCAGAACAAAGGGGAGCAACAAATGTCAGATCAACAAGGACTTGCAATTATCGTCGGCGTAGGCGCCTCGAACGGCGTAGGCGGAGCACTGGCACGACGTTTTGCCCGCGGCGGGCCTGTACTTCTTGCAGGACGAACCGCAGAAAAACTCGAGACAGTCGCAGAGGAAATACGCAGCGCGGGCGGGACCGCTCACACAAGTGTGTGCGACGTCACCGACCCGACACAAGTCACCGCCCTCTTTGAGGCGGCCCGCTCTCATGGCCCACTGGGGGCCGTGCTCTACAACGCGGGCAACAACGCCATCATCCCCTTTGAAGAACTGACTGCAGAACAATTCGAAAACTTCTGGCGGGTCTGTTGCTTCGGTGCCTTCTTGGTCGCCAAAGAAGCTGTGAAAATATTGGAACCACAGGCAAGCGGCTCCCTGCTGTTTACCGGTGCCTCCGCGTCCATGCGGGGAAAACCAAACTTTGCGCATTTCGCGGCAGCCAAGGGCGCTCTTCGAAACCTCGCCCAATCACTCGCTAGAGAATACGGCCCCAAAGGCATACATGTCGGTCACGTCGTTATCGACGGCGTTGTAAACGGCGACGTGGTGCGAAAAAAATTCCAGGGTTATCTGGAGAGCAAAGGCGATGAAGGAGCGCTGGAGCCGGACGCAATCGCGGAAGCTTTCTGGCAACTCCATGTGCAATCCCGAAGTGCCTGGACACACGAGATCGACCTGCGCCCCTTCAAGGAAGACTGGTAAGGCGCTTACCCCTTGGCGAGCAGACGCGATATAGCTGGCCGATTTCCATAAAAGCTGAGCGATTTCGCTTTCACCCTGTCCCCCACAGGGATCGACGAGAAAGTTTCCCTACATCCAGA
>CAZFHW010000261.1:0-2127 GCA_964518885.1 uncultured Parvibaculum sp.
CCGGCTCGTCCGTACCCTCAGTCATGACCACATCAGCATTGATGCGGCCGTGCACCAGGCTTTGCTTGTGGATGATGCCGAGTGCGACCACCAGCCGCGCGATGTTGCGCCAGAACAGAATTCTGAAGCGGGGAACATTGAGATTTCGCACCCAATGGGCGCGTGAAACTCGTTTTCGCTTCTCGCTCAATGGTTGGCCGACGCGCTCCAAAACAACGCCGAAATTCTCGTCGTCCTCTACGAATTCCAGAACGTCGACGATAACTTCGCGCGCCCCTGCATAGGACATGACCCGCTGCACCTGCCGCATCTCATGCAGCCAAAGCTGACGAAGATCCTCGTCAACCGGAGTTCCGGTCTTGCGCCATAGCTTCAGGCAACGCTCAGCACCCGAGAGCCGGTCCTCGACCTCGAACATCGCAGACCGGAGAGCTTCGCGATCGGCAGGCGCGACCGCGTCGCCGACGAAACTGAAGCGTGACTCCAGCGTCGGCTTCGCGCACCTGGAGTTCCTCCCGGTTGCCATTTGGAGGCGGTATCCGAATCAGAAGGTTAAATATTGTGAAGCATTACATATTCTTGTTTTGTTCGCAATTCGAGGGCTTGGCTGAGGGGGAGTTCGAGCGGTACCGACTAGATCAGGGTGAAGGTGCGGGATTCAGGTGAGACCGGAATGCCTACGCGCAGCTTATAATTGCGCGTATGGCTGTCGCCACCGCCCCCTGACGAGATCTGGGCAGCGGGGAGGGAATATGGTCCAAATGCCCAAGGCGACCTGACATCTGTCGTCCTGCTGGAGACCGAATTTTCGCGAAGCGTTGGTCTTTTTCTGATAAGAAATTGAAATTACATGGAATTATGAGGTTTCTCTTTCTGATTTGAGAAAGATTGTTTGACAGTCGGGCCGACCTTGTGGCTGACTGTCCTTAGTCCTAGGACAAGGGACAGGGGCTTATATCAGATGAAAAGCCAGGATGTCGTCATATTGCTCAAGCTCGTAAGCTTGGAGCGAGAAGAGCAGGAGGGGGGCCGGCATCCAAGGTCGGATGCGCACCGTGAAGACCCCTTTTCCGTTCGCGGCTTAGAAGCTTCCCTCGGAATCAGCAAGACGGAAGTCAATGCCTCGATCAACCGAAGCGTCTCTTCAGGCATTGCGGTCAAAGATAGCAATTCCGGCCGGCCAAAGCCCAACCGTCGCAACCTCTGCAATTTTATTGTCCACGGACTGAAGTTTGTTTTTCCGGCGAAGCCCGGTGCCATGACGCGAGGCGTCCCCACCGCCTTTGCAGCTCCCTCGTTGAAGAGTCTGCTGATCAGCGCGGGCGAATATATCTACGTCTGGCCATTTGCCAAAGGCAAAGCCCAGGGACAATCGCTGGAGCCTCTGTTCAAGAGCGTCCCTGAAGCCGTCCAGAAGGACGACCGTCTGTACGAATATCTAGCCCTTGTTGATGCCATTCGGATTGGAAATCAGAGAGAAACCGGGCTGGCCGTTGAGCGTATTTCAGAAAGGCTTTTGAAAAAATGACCAGCGTGAAGGGCCAATTGCTTGTTATGTTGGAAACCGTCGCCACGGCGCTGGGCGACGACCTGCGGGAGCGGCTGGTCTTTGTTGGTGGATGCACGACAGCTCTTTTCATTACCGATGAGATTACGCTCGAAGGCGTACGAGCAACGGACGATGTGGATCTGATCGTTGATCTCGTCGGACGTGCGCAATGGGCGCAACTGCAAGAGCAATTGCGGCAAAAGGGATTTGCGGAAGCTCCAGAGGACGATGTGATTTGCCGGATGAGGCTTGGCGACCTCAAGGTTGATTTTATGCCCGACGATGAAAGCATTCTTGGCTTTAGCAATCGCTGGTATGCCAAGGGCATTGAAACGGCGGTCAATCATCCTCTGACCGACACGATGACTATCAGACGCCTCACGCCAGAACTGTTTCTGGCGACAAAGTTGGCGGCGTATCTCGGTCGCGGGAACAATGATCTGTTGGGAAGCCGCGATATGGAGGACATTCTTCTCGTGGTCGATGGCCGGGAGGAGCTCGTCGCTGAAATTCAAGCCGCCGACGATGATGTTCGCCGCTACATTGCAGAACAGTTCAGAGCTTTATTGAAGCACGAT
>CAZFHW010000262.1:0-2114 GCA_964518885.1 uncultured Parvibaculum sp.
GAAGATCACTCTCTGCCTGAGAGTGAAGACCAACCATCGCAAAAACCGTGACATTGAACCCAAGCCCGTGCCCATCAAGTTCGGCATGATAGCCCTTGATGTAACCGGCCTTTTCAAGAGCACGAACCCGGCGTAAGCACGGCGGTGGCGAAATGCCGACCCGAGCGGCCAACTCCACATTGGTGATCCGCCCATTGTCCTGAAGCTCTCTGAGAATGTGTAGATCAATATCGTCAAGCTTCGCGCGCTTCATGGGGTCTCCAAAATTTGGCTCTTCCGCTCCTAAATGCCGGGAGACAGAGCGCAGAACATGTTCTATTACTCCTTTTTACCCTGCTTTTCAGTAACAAAATTGCTCAAACACGCACGAACATGACCCAAACCACTGTTTCTAACGACCCTGTACACCTTCCACCGGACACCACTTGCTGGGTCGTGACCAACGGGCTAGCTGGGTTTGAGATGCAAGCGATCGGCGTTGCCGAGGCCTTGGACCTCCAGCCTATCCTGAAACGGGTCACTCCAGCCGCGCCTTATAGTTGGTTGGCCCCGTGGGGACCGGCCGCCCCTGATGCCCAAATAGCGCCCCCCTGGCCGGACCTTCTGATCGCCGGCGGGCGCCAGGCCATTCCTTATGCACGCAAAATCCAGCAGCTGTCTGGCGGACAGACATTCACAGTGATCTTTCAGGACCCAAAGGTCTCGCCTTCCCGGTTCGATCTTGTCTGGGCGCCTGTGCATGACAATCTTGCCGGAGAGAATGTCATAAGCACCCTCACCGCCCCAAACCGGATCACACCGGAGAAACTAGCGGCGGGCGCGGACCAGCTGCGCCAGCGGTATGCGGCCTTGCCCGAACGGAAAGTCGCGGTCGTAATCGGCGGCTCCAACAGGGTTTACGATCTATCTCCCCCAAAAATGGAGAACCTGGCGAAAGATCTGCGTGCGCTTGCTGAGCGCGAAAACATCGGCCTCATCATCACCACCTCAAGACGGACCGGGGCTGAGGAAACCGCCACATTAAGGCGCATTCTACAAGGGGTTCCCCATGATATTTACGACCCCCTCACCGATCCAGCTGACGAAAACCCCTATCCCGCCATGTTGGGTTTAAGTGAAACAACCCTCGTGACCTGCGACAGTCACAATATGGTGGGCGAGGCAGCGACAACCGGACGCCCTGTCTATGTCATCAAGTTGGAGGGCGGATCGGCCAAATTCCGCCGTTTTATCGACACGCTCTACGTTAACAATATAGCGCGACAATTTGACGGCTTGCTTGAACGTTGGTCCTACATTCCCTTAAATGCTACTCAGGAGATTGCTTCTGCGATTGCGCAAAGCTACGCCCGGACAAAGAGTTAATACTGGAAAGCCCGATAGGTAACGGAACATGGCCTTGATCGACCTGGATGCACTGCGCGCCACCCCACTTCAAACCAATCCGTACGACTATCTCGTCGTGCCGAATTTTGTGACCGGCGAGGCGCTGGACCAGGTGATCCGCGACTATCCCAACGTTACGACCCCCGGCTCCGTGCCGCCCTCCGAACTGGACATTCACGGCCAATTCGACGCCTTGATGAAAGAGTTGAACGGACCTGCCTTTGAAGCTGTGATCGAAGAAAAATTCGATCTCGATCTGTCAGGCCGCCCCACCATGTTCACTGTGCGGGGCCACTGCCGCGAAACCGACGGGAAAATTCATCCAGACAGCGAAACCAAAATCATCACCGTCCTGCTCTACCTCAACAAAGCCGAAGAATGGGATCATCAGGGTGGTAAATTACGCATCCTGCGAAGCCCAACCAATCTCGAGGATTTTGCTGACGAGGTACCGCCCTATGGAGGCACACTCCTTATCTTCCGCCGCGCTGATCATTCCTGGCACGGCCATGAACCCTTCAAGGGCCCGCGTCGAGCCGTACAGATGAACTGGGTGACAGACCAGCGGGTGGTCCTGTCAGAGCAACGTCGCCACCGTTTTTCGTCAACGATGAAGCGCTTCAATCCATTTTCCACCACTTGAACCAGATCAAAGCAGCGCCATACGCATATCGCTAAACAAGAGTCTGAACAAATTCGACAGGTACAAGAGAGTTCAATGTCGCTAA
>CAZFHW010000263.1:0-2111 GCA_964518885.1 uncultured Parvibaculum sp.
CCGGTATTCAAAGGGGGCGGCGAGGGATAACTGACAGGGGATGTCAGGAGGCTTTGTGCCGGGCGTGGCCTTAAAGCTCGATCATGTCGAAGTCGGACTTTGCGGTGCCGCAGAGCGGGCATTCCCAAGCGTCGGGAATGTCGGCCCAGCGGGTGCCGGGGGCGAAGCCTTCGTTCGCGTCGCCCTCGGCTTCGTCATAGATGTAACCGCAGGTGCGGCACTGCCAGGTTTTGAAATCGCTGCTCATGGGGTGTGTCCGGCCTACTGCATTTTATAACGAACAGGCATTGCCTTGGGCCCGCAGACGAAATTGGCGTTGGTGCGGGTGGGCTGGCCACTGAACTCGATGCTGTCGAGCCGGGGCAGGAGTTCTTCCCAGAAGATGCGCATTTCCATCCGTGCCAGATGCTGGCCGATGCAGACGTGGGCGCCGTAGCCCATGGCAATGTGTTTGTTGGGCGAGCGGGCCACATCGAAGGTGAAGGGATCGTCGAACAATTCTTCGTCCCGGTTGCCGGAGGGATAGCAGAGCATCAGCCAGTCGCCCTTGGCGATTTTCTGGCCGCGGACTTCTGCGTCGTCGGTTGCCGTGCGCATGAAATGTTTGACCGGGGTCACCCAGCGGATGGTTTCGTCGACCAACGAAGGGATGAGGTCCAGATTTGATTTCAGTTTGGCGAACTGGTCCGGGTTGTCGCACAAAGCCCACATGCCGCCGCTGGTGGTGTGAGATGTCGTGTCATGGCCCGCCGTGGCGGCAATGATGTAGTAGGACATGGCGGCGAAATGATCGAGGGGCTCATCATTGATCTTGCCATTGGCAATGACGCTGGAGAGATCGTCGCGGGGATTGGTGCGGCGATCCTCGGTGATGGCGTTAAAATACTCCATGAACTCAGCGATTGTGTCAGCGACGGAGTCTACCGATATGCTGCTGCTGTCCATTTCTTCGCCGGATCGATTGAGTTCCGGGTCCGCCGCGCCAAACAGCTCCTGGGTCAGTTTCAGCATTTTGGGCTCATCTGCTTCTGGCACGCCCAGAATTTCCATGATGACATGAAGCGGAAAGAGCAGGGCGACGTCTTTGGCGAAGTCACATTCGCCGTCAAAGGCCGCCATTCTGTCGATGAAGGTTTTGGCGATTTCGCGAATGCGGGGCTCAAGCTTCTTTATGTTCTGCGGCATGAACCAGTTTTGCGTCAGGCGCCGATAGTTCATGTGATCGGGATTGTCCATCTGCACCAGCGAGCGCACAAGATGGGGCGAGCCGCCCATCATTTCACGCACCGCCTTGTCGGCGTCGATGGTGGTCAGCGTGGCGGAGCGGTCTCCGTTGTGGAACAGCTCGTTCTGGCGCTCGATGAGTTGAATGTCCGCATGCTTGGTCACGACCCAGAATGGGTCAAAGCCCTTTGGTTGAGCGATGCCGAGCGGGGTTTCTGCCCGCAGGGTGGTGAAGGCATCATGTACCCGTGTTTCGTCTGCATAGGCGGCCGGGTCGATGATGGTTTCAGCAAGGTCTTGAGCGATGCGCATGTTTTTCCTCCACAGGCGGTCATTTTTCTGCGGACATCCTCTCAGGGTATTTGTTGGTTGTCTAACAAATAAATTACCAGTAGATTCGTCGGTATGACACAAGCGACCCTTGAGGCAAAAACGCCGCGCCAAACTCAGGCAGAGCGGCGCGCAGAATCCGAGCGCAAGCTGCTTTCGGCGGCGGCTGATCTGGTGGCAGAGTTTGGAATTGCCGCTACGACATTCGAGAAAATCGGCGAGCGTTCGGGTTACAGCCGGGGGTTGGTGAGCCAGCGCTTTGGATCGAAAGACGGGCTGATTGCGGCTCTGGTGAGCGACCTGACGGATCAGTTTGAGAGTGCGCTTGCTGCCAATCATCTGGACGAGCTGCCACCCCATGAAGCGCTCATTGGTTACATCGATCTGTATTTTTCAGCTCTCTGGGAGAGGCCAACGGAGAGTGCGTATCACGTGTTGCTGGCGGAATCGATCGGGGCGCAGCCGCAGTTGCGTCCGCTGTTTGCCGCCGCCCACGACAAGGTGCGAGACCGCCTGCGTGGGTTCATTGAGGCCGCGCAGGGGGAGGGCACCATTCC
>CAZFHW010000264.1:0-2089 GCA_964518885.1 uncultured Parvibaculum sp.
CGGTTTGATGCAGCGCTGCAAAACACTTCTGAACGGGCCCGGGAGCGCTTTTACGTCGACAATTTCATCGATCTGATGGGCAATGGCCTTGCCGCTGACCTGCGACGGCCCTCCCACCTGAGTGCTGCGTAAATCCTCGCTTTTCGGGCTTCTTCTCTTGACCTGACCTTACGGACAGGCTTCAACACGCCCATGACCATTCCGCACAAAGCCATGGTGCTCTTTTCAGGGGGCCAGGATTCTACCGTCTGCCTTGCCTGGGCGCTTGAGCGCTTTGAGGCTGTGGAGACGGTCGCGTTCGATTATGGACAGGCGCACGCTGTGGAGCTGACCTGCCGCACCAAGGTGCTTGCTGAACTCAAAAGCCGCTTTCCCCACTGGGCGCTGAAGCTCGGCGAAGACCATTTGCTCACCCTCTCCGCGCTTGGAGAGATCAGCGACACGGCGCTGACGCGGTCCCAAGAAATCACGATGGGCGAAAACGGATTGCCCACCACCTTCGTGCCGGGGCGCAATCTGTTGTTCCTCACCTATGCGGCAGCGCTCGGATATCGCCGGGGAGCGACGCACCTTGTCGGCGGCATGTGCGAGACGGATTTCTCCGGCTACCCGGATTGTCGCCACGAGGCGCTGAGCGCCCTCACCTATGCCATCTCTCTGGGCATGGACAAGACCTTCACGCTGGAAACACCGCTGATGTGGATCGACAAGGCGGCAACCTGGGCGCTGGCGGACACGCTGGGCGGCGCGGCATTGACGGACCTGATTATCGAAGAAACCCACACGTGCTATCGCGGCGACCGCACCCACCGGCACGACTGGGGTTATGGGTGTGATGACTGCCCTGCCTGCGAACTGCGCGCGAAAGGTTATCGCCGCTGGCGCGCCGCGCAGAGCAAACAGAACGGCTGACCCCATGTATTCCGTCAAAGAAATATTTTTCACGTTGCAGGGCGAGGGCAAGCAGGCCGGACGCCCCGCTGTGTTCTGTCGCTTTGCCGGATGCAATCTGTGGACGGGCCGGGAGCAGGACCGCGCCAGCGCCGTGTGCACGTTCTGCGACACGGATTTTGTGGGCACCAATGGCCAAGGCGGCGGCAAGTTCAAAACCGCTGGTGAGCTGGCGCATGCCATCGCAGCCCTTTGGCCCGCCCGGCGCACAGAGCCCAGATATGTGGTCTGCACCGGCGGCGAGCCCCTGCTGCAGATCGACGCAGAGCTGATCGAGGCGCTGCACGCCCACGGGTTTGAAATCGCCGTTGAGACCAATGGCACGCTCAAGGCGCCTGACGGAATTGACTGGATCTGCGTCAGTCCCAAGGCCGACGCGCCCCTGAGCCAAACAAAGGGCGACGAGCTGAAGCTGGTCTACCCCCAGGACCTCGCCCAGCCGGAGCGGTTTGCCGGTCTCGATTTTTCGCATTTCCTGCTACAACCGCTCGACAATAAGGACTATGACGCGCATATGCGGGCCACGGTCCGCTATTGCCGTTCTCACCCGCAATGGCAGCTCTCGCTGCAAACGCACAAATATCTCGGAATTGATTGATGCGCATATACAAAGAATTTGGTTTTGAGGCTGCGCACTTTCTGCCGTCCGCGCCCGATGGCCACCCGAATGCCCGCATGCACGGCCATTCGTTTCGCGCCGTTGTGTGGCTGGAAGGCGAGCCGGACCCGGTGACGGGCCTGATCCGCGAATTTGGCAGTCTGGCAGATGTGCTGAACGGCGTGCGGGAAGAACTGGACCATCGCTGCCTGAACGAGATTGACGGCCTCACCGTGCCGACGCTGGAAAATATCTGCGTCTGGATATGGGAACGCCTCACGCCCAAACTGCGCAGGCTGGCGCGGGTCGAAGTCCACCGCGATAGCTGCCGCGAGGGCTGCGTGTATGATGGTCCCAAGAGTACAAAGGACTGAGACACATGAGCGACGAGACAGTGAACCTGAGCCAGCTTGGATCGGCCACGAAAGTCCCCGCCTCCCCGGAAGAGGCCGTGCTTGAGCGCGTCGCCAACCCGCAGAGCGGCACGCAATATGTGGCGCGGTTTGTCTGCCCGGAATTCACCTCGCTCTGCCCGGTGAC
>CAZFHW010000265.1:0-2056 GCA_964518885.1 uncultured Parvibaculum sp.
CGCTTGTTTCCACCTCGCCTGAGCGTTCGGAATAGATGTAAAGCGGCTGCGCCTTCCCCTCCGCCACTTCGGCCGAAATCACCACTTCTTCTACCCCGTCCAACGACGGAAGCTCGAACATAGTGTCGAGAAGGATCATCTCCAAAATGGACCGCAGTCCTCGGGCACCCGTTCTGCGTTTGATTGCTTTTTTGGCGATAGCAACAAGTGCCTCATCAGAGAAGGTCAGCCTGACGTCTTCCATATCAAAAAGGCGCTCATACTGTTTGACCAGCGCATTCTTCGGCTCGGTCAATATCTCAACCAAGGCATCTGTATCCAGATCAGTCAACGTTGCCAGAACAGGCATACGGCCGACAAACTCTGGGATCAGGCCAAACTTGAGCAAATCTTCTGGCTCCAATTCCTGGAGTATTTCACCCGTGCGTCGCTCTTCGGGATCTTGCACCTTGGCGCCAAAGCCAATGCCTGACCCCTTGCCGCGTTGGGAGATGATTTTTTCGAGGCCTGAAAATGCACCGCCACAAATAAAGAGGATGTTTGTGGTGTCGACCTGGAGGAATTCCTGCTGCGGATGCTTGCGCCCCCCCTGAGGTGGCACGGAGGCAACCGTTCCTTCCATGATTTTCAACAATGCCTGCTGAACGCCTTCACCCGACACATCTCTGGTGATCGATGGGTTGTCCGATTTCCGGCTGATCTTGTCGACTTCGTCGATATAGACAATGCCACGTTGCGCCCGCTCGACATTGTAGTCAGCGGCCTGAAGCAGTTTCAAAATAATATTCTCAACATCTTCACCAACATACCCCGCTTCTGTCAGCGTGGTCGCATCTGCCATCGTGAAGGGGACGTCGATGATCCGCGCAAGGGTTTGGGCCAACAGTGTTTTGCCGCACCCCGTCGGACCGATCAGCATGATGTTGGATTTCGATAGTTCAACGTCATTGTTCTTGGCGGCGTGGTTCAATCGTTTGTAGTGATTGTGGACCGCGACCGCGAGCACGCGCTTGGCCGCTGGTTGCCCAATCACATAATCATTGAGCACGTCCATGATTTCCTGCGGCGAGGGAACGCCCTCCCGCGACTTCACCAACGAAGTCTTGTTCTCCTCGCGGATGATGTCCATGCAGAGTTCAACGCATTCATCGCAGATGAACACTGTCGGCCCTGCAATAAGTTTGCGAACTTCGTGTTGGCTTTTGCCACAGAAGGAACAGTAAAGCGTGTTCTTGGAATCGCTACCGCCAGCGCCGCTTACCTTGCTCATGTACTCTCCTTATGGCCAATCTTACTTTGTCATATTGGCCGTCGTCCGGGTCGCCCTCAGTAAGCGACCATCAACAATCTTCGCCGCTCATACGGCTTCTTCGAGCTTCGCGCGCAAGCTGGGCAATATTGCGACCTTTTGGTGTTCGTCGCTGACTGCCGATTGTGCACGTTGAGACATCATCTTCTATACGAACATGTTAGCCTCGTATGGATCAAGAATTGATTAATCCCTTTTTAATCAAGTGGTTATGGCATGCATTGCCACTGACCATTTGGTAAAACCTGACTGGGAATCAAATAAATCAGTCTTCGCCGAGGCCAAAATCTTCTCTTGTGGCGCCGACTTTGTCGATCAAACCAAAGTCTCGTGCCTGCTCCGGCGACATGAAATTGTCTCGTTCAAGCGCCTCACGCACCGTCTCAATGGTCTGGCCGGTATGTTCGACATAGATCTGGTTCAGGCGCTCGCGCAATGCGAGGGTTTCGCGCGCGTGAATTTCAATGTCCGTTGCCTGCCCCTGAAACCCGCCAGATGGCTGATGGACCATGATCCGCGCGTTGGGGAGCGCAAATCGCATGCCCTTTTCGCCTGCGGCCAGAAGCAGCGACCCCATGGAAGCCGCCTGGCCAACGCAAACGGTCGTAATTTTGGGCTGGATGTACCTCATGGTGTCATAAATCGCCAGACCACTTGTCACCACCCCGCCTGGTGAATTGATGTACATTGAGATTTCTTTGTTCGGGTTATCGGCTTCCAGGAAGAGGAGCTGCGCCGTAATCACCG
>CAZFHW010000266.1:0-2053 GCA_964518885.1 uncultured Parvibaculum sp.
GCCATCGAGCGCAAATGAACATCAGCGATTTGATCTTCGGGATAATGCCAGGGCCCCAGAGGCATCAATTTCGCCAGGTGTGCCTTCATATCTTCAACGCCATCACCGTTTTCCGCTGAGATCATGAAGACCTCGGTAAACGAGTGGGCTTGTGTCAGTCGTGCTGTCAAAGCCAGAAGGTCTTCGCGTTTCACCAGATCAATTTTATTGATCGCCAAAATGGCGGAACGACCGTCTTTGTTGAGGCCCGCAAGAATGCGCTCAACGTCCTCGTCAATGCCCCGTTCCGCATCAATGAGAAGCACCACTGCGTCGGCATCTGAGGCACCTCCCCAAGCGGCTTCCACCATGGCGCGATCCAAACGACGGCGCGGTCTAAAAATGCCGGGTGTATCGACAAAAACAATCTGTGCGTCTCCGAGCAAAGCAATACCTCGAATGCGCGCACGGGTGGTTTGCACCTTGTGGGTCACAATGGAGACTTTCGCCCCCACCATTTGATTGAGCAGGGTCGATTTCCCAGCGTTGGGTGCGCCAATCAGGGCAACAAACCCACATCGTGTCTTCTCAGGATTTTTATCGTTCATACTTGAATACCTTCACACCGCAACAAAGCGGTGGCTGCGGCTTGTTCTGCCGCTTGTTTGGAGGTCCCGCTCCCTCTGGCTGGTGCCACGCCCTCAACAACCACTTCTACATCAAATCGTGGAGCGTGGTCAGGGCCACTTCTGCCAACCCCACGATAACCAGGCAACCCCTTTTTCTGTGATTGCGCCCACTCCTGCAAGCGGGTTTTTGCATCCCGGGGTGGTATCACCGTTGCCGTAAGCCTTGAGGTCCAGTGGGTCTCCACAAAATCTCGCGCGACCTTCATCCCACCATCGAGATACAGGGCCGCAATCACCGCCTCGCAGACATCTGAAAGGACACTTCCCCGGTCACGCAAACCGGCTTTGTCCTCGCCCTTCGTCATCAGCAACGCGGCGCCCAAATCCAGTTCCCGGGCGACTTCCTCGCAGGTCTCCGCACGCACAAGCGCGTTCAATCGCATTGCCAAGTCACCCTCTGGTTCAGAGGGAAAGCCGCGGTACAGCATATCGGCAATCACGAGGCCCAAAACCCGGTCGCCCAAAAACTCCAACCGCTCATAACCAAATGTACCCTCCGCCAATGCCGCACTTGCGTGAGACAATGCGTGACGGAGGAGGTCGCGATCAGAAAACCGGTATCCAATCCGGTCTTCCAATGCTCCAAGTGTGCCTGCCATTTTTGATTCAAGAGAGCCCGTCAAACATACGGTCCCACCTCGTGGCATCAAACCAGCGCCAAAAAGCCCAAATCGGCGCGGTCCCATCTGTTGAGAAGAAAATGATCTGTGCCTTACCGACAAAATTCTCGAACGGAACATATCCAACAGAACTAGGTACCCGACTGTCACTCGAGTTATCCCGATTGTCGCCCATCATAAAGTAGTGGCCAGCGGGAACCCGATAAACCCCGGTATTATCGCCGAGCCCATTCGGAACCAGATCCAGCGTCGTATAACTCACCCCGTTGGGAAGTGTCTCCAGATATTGCGGGTGGCGACGCACATTGCCGTATGGATCACGCTCAACAAAATCTTCTATGCGCTCGCGTGGAACCGGTGTCCCATTGATGTAGAGGACAGAATTTCGCATCTGAATTTCATCACCGGGAAGGCCGATCACCCGTTTGATGTAATCTGTTCGGTTATCGATCGGCAATTTGAAGACTGCAACATCACCACGCTCAGGCGAACTTCCCAGAATTCGGCCACTAAAAAGCCCTAGGCTGAACGGAAACGAGTGTTGCGAATATCCATAGGAAAACTTCGATACGAACAGATAGTCCCCAATCAGCAAAGTTGGGATCATCGAGCCTGTAGGAATATTGAACGGTTGAAAGAAAAATGTCCGAATAACAAGCGCAATCAGCAGCGCATACCCAATCGTCTTAAAATTCTCAGCCCAAGCCAGCTCTCGCAGGCTTTTCACCTTATCCGTCATCGCCATCAATTTTCACTCACAATTCA
>CAZFHW010000267.1:0-2038 GCA_964518885.1 uncultured Parvibaculum sp.
CTTCGTTCGTGCCATCGACCAGATGAAGCAGAATGTTGGTGCGTTCCACATGGCCTAGAAAGCGGTCGCCGAGACCGGCACCCTCGTGGGCCCCTTCGATCAGGCCGGGAATGTCGGCCAGCACGAAGCTGTGGCCGTCAGTTTCCACCATGCCAAGATTGGGGTTGAGGGTGGTGAAAGGATAGTCGGCGATTTTTGGTTTGGCATTGGAGACTGCGGCAAGGAACGTGCTCTTGCCGGCATTGGGGAGACCCACGAGCCCCGCGTCCGCGATCAATTTCAACCGCAGCCAAATCCACATTTCCTGACCTTCCAGGCCGGGGTTCGCGTGTCGTGGCGCGCGGTTGGTGGGGCTCTTGAAGTGGGAATTGCCGAAACCGCCATTGCCGCCCGTCAGGATCACGATCCTCTGGCCCACTTGCGTCATGTCGGCGAGCAAGGTCTCATTGTCTTCTTCGAAAACCTGGGTGCCAATGGGGACTCTTATGATGGAATCATCACCGTTTGCGCCAGACTTGTTTTGCCCCATGCCGTGGACGCCGGTCTTGCCCTTGAAATGCTGCATATAGCGGTAATCGATCAGCGTATTGAGGCCATCAACACACTCGACGATCACATCGCCGCCCCGGCCGCCGTCACCGCCGTTGGGACCGCCGAACTCGAGATTCTTCTCGCGGCGAAAGCTGACGGAGCCAGCTCCGCCATCGCCGGAACGTACGTAGATTTTTGCTTCGTCTAAGAACTTCATAATCGTCTCTTTTGAGCCTGTCCGTGCGTTCGGGTCAAGTCATGATGGTGGAATGTCTGGTCAGGGCGTGAGATTACCAGTCCTTGCGGACTTGCTCCCAAATATGGCGGTTTGTAGTTACTTCCCAGCGCTCAATCTGTTTGTCTTGAGCCAGACAGAAAAGCGTGCCTTCTCCGGTTCTCTCAAAACCACATTTCTGCAAGACAGCGCCGGAAGCGGTATTGTCCTTTTTGTAGCCTGAGGCAAGGTCATGCATGCCTTTTTCCTCAAAGAGGAAATTCACGAACGCACGGGCCGCCTCTGTCATGATGCCTTTGCCCCAAAAGGGTTCCGCCAGCCAATAGCCGAACTCCTGTTCCTGGCCGATGCAGCCCACGAAGGTGTTTTCAAAGTCGATGGCACACGTAATATCAGGTGAGGCAGCGTGTCCCGCGATCCACTGGTCGGCCATCGCACGCGTATAGGGATAGGGCACCCGCGAAAGCATGGAGCAGACATTCCAGTTGTTGAGATACTGGGCGACAAGGGGCGCATCTGCCGCTTCAAAGGTGCGCAGGGTCAGGCGATCTGTCGTCAGGATCGTGGTCATGGGAAGACCTTACTGGCGTACAGTTCAAACTCAATGCAGTCTACATTTTTCCCGCGTGCCAGACAGAACCGGCTTTCTTCGCCTGTTTTCTGGAATCCGATGTTTGTCAGTATCCGACCGGATGCGGGATTTTCGGTGAAATGACCAGCGGTTAGTCTGCTCGCCCCCAGAATGTCGAAGGCGAATTTGACCAGAACTCGAGCGGCTCTGGTCGCAATGCCTTGGCCCCAATAGGGTTCACCAACCCAATACCCCAGTTCGTACGTATCGTCGCCTTGGCGCGATAAGCCTATTGTTCCCACGAGTTCGGAGTTGACTTCAATTGCCAAAGGCCAGCTGTCGCCTGAGGCCCGTCGTGCGATGTGCCCGCTTATCCATTCTTCTGCAGAGCCCTGGGTGTAGGGATAAGGCATGCGGGCAAGCATCGAGGCGATGTTCCAATTGTTGGCGAGTTCGTATACGCGGAGCGCGTCTTCCTGCACGAGAGGGCGCAAGCGCAGCTCTTCCCCGTTCAATGAGAGTGTTTCGGCGATCATGGTTTCTTCCTCTCGACTTTGGCCGGATGTTATGTGAGGGAGAAACGAAAAGAGGGAGATGGCGGCCCATCTCCCTCTCGAATTCTTTTGGAACTCTCAGCATGGCCACGCACCCTACAGGCGGCGGCGTCACCTGCTATTTAGTCCGCGGCGGCTGCCACTGGC
>CAZFHW010000268.1:0-2037 GCA_964518885.1 uncultured Parvibaculum sp.
GGTGCAATGGACTGAAAAGATAATTGATCTGTCGACGGAGCAGGCATCTTGCCTTGTCAAAGCATTTGATTTTGATCCAGATGAAGTGCGACGACTTTTTCCGGGACATAGCTTCAATCCCTATTTTGAGTTGATGTGCATCGTCGTCACGAAGCTCAGGCGCGTGCGTGCGTCACTTCTTTGGTGGAATGTCTTCTCAGGAGATGCAGCACTCAAATTGGCTTCCAGGCTCAGAAAAGTCGTCAAGATCTTACGAGCGAAGGGACTGGATGCCAAGGTTCAGCAAGCGTTAGATAAGTGGCGCACACGCATGCGGGGTCGGACTTATTCTTCACGGAGGTACGTCGACAAAATTTTTGCGCTGTACCCGGACTTGTTTTCGATTCGCCTCAATCTGAACTACTGTATGCAGATGACGGAGGATGGGCGATTGTTGGAGTCGCCGATAGGCTTGCCGCAAGCAAAGGCGCATTTGGCGAAACTCGATCGCTTCATGCGCGATAGATTTCCAGTGGCGGGGCATCTGTATTGGCGTGAGTATGGACTGATGTCCGGCTATCACTTTCGGGTACTGTACCTCGTGAACGGCTTGATCAAAGAGGTTGATCATTCTGTTTTACCGCTGCTGGAAGAGCAGTGGAGGAAGGTGATCACCCAGGGGCGGGGCCGCCACTACAACTCCCATTCAGCGCGCTATCGGCAACAGGGGGGTGGCCAATTCCATGAAGACGACGCGCGAGAGAGCGAGCCCAGCAGATTGATGAATGAAGTAGAGCGACACATCACCCAGGCCGACTTTTGGGCCTTCCACAAGAAAGGTGGGAAATGTTTCGGACGAGGACAAGAACCGCTAGCGCTTTTTGAGGCAATGCAAGGCAAAGCAAGAAAAGCCTGATGTTGACGGTGCGCTCGATTGGCTGGAAGGCAGAAGCGCGAAGGTTAGCGGGTGCCTGTCAGAGGCTCAATGTCGAGTTGCGCGTGTCCGCGTCGTCAGCCACGTTTCGATTTCGCTTTCGAGCCATCCCACACTTGTGCTGCCGAGCTTCACCTGTTTGGGGAAAGTTGGATCGTAGCGTGGGGAGTTAGGGTCGAGACGGTCGTAGATTGCCGAGCGTGACAACGAGGTCCGGGCTTCGACTTGAGAACGGCGCAGGATCACCGTGGTGGGGGTTTTCCGCTCCGGCTCGACCTGCGCTTCTGTACCTTTTCTAACCGACGAACGAGTCTTGCTGTCTTGGTGCGAGGCTGGTTTCACTATGGGCGAAAGGGAGGGCACAAGCGTGCCGATGCGTTCAGCCGGCGCAAGGGGGGGCGCAGACGCTGAAGTGCGTTCGAGGACTTTTACGGAGTCGGCTTCCCGTGGTTCAAGTTGGCGATTGGCGGAAGGTGTTGTCAGTGATATGGCTCGTTCTGCAACCGGGGCCCTCGCTAGCCGTTTCGAGGAGAGTGAAAAGGCATCCGAATCTTCAGTTATCCGAAATTTGCGTGCCTTGAGGTACTTCAAAGCGTCTTCGCGGCGAATGAAGATGTTCTTTCCCGCGCTGTTTGCGCTGACGTGGTGGTGATCAAACGCAACGATCTTGCCGGCTGCGATTTCCTCTTGCAGGGCGAGGCGGTGTTTTTCCTGAATCTCGAGAATCTGGAGGCTATTGGCTGCGATCGCTTCTTCGCTCACGAACACTGGCTTCCAGGGGGGGCGATCGGGGTGCTTCAGATACGCATCCATCAATACTTCACGATTCTTCGCTGATAGGCCAGCGTGCGGTGGCAAGCCCGGCAAGATTCGAAGAAGCTCCGCGCGTTCCGCCGCGGTCATGTCGGATTGGATCTCGAGTTCCGAGGTTGGCAGCTTTACAACCTTTTGCTGGAGCCAGGCATAGTCTTCGGCCTCTCGCATGCTGGGGCAGATGGACTTGGCGATGAGCCGGGTGAGGTCCCACAGATCGATGGGATCGTCGGCAGGAAGTTGGATGTCAGTCTTTTGCACGCACGGCTTTCTCGGAAGGTGCCATCTGGAGCTCGATTGCTCGACGGGGT
>CAZFHW010000269.1:0-1772 GCA_964518885.1 uncultured Parvibaculum sp.
ATACGCTTCTCTATTTGATCAAATAAAAGCCCCGCTGGCTTATCCTGCGGGGCTTTTGTTTTGGGAGCTCTACTTCGTCGTCCGTGAAGTATTCTGATTATCCTGGTTTCCTGTAAGTTTTTGGTGATATTCTTGCTTAATTCTTGCAAGTTTTTGTGTCTTTAGGGGGCATTAGCTTGCAATTTGCGCAGCGCTATTATTTGTGATTCACTGCTCCAAACCCATGAATTCGAGGGATTTGGAGAGAGCGATGAAGCCCAAGGAACCCATCAAGACCGGCCAGCACGATATGTTTCGCTCCCGGCTCGATCAGATCATCGATTTGAGCCACGAGAAGGTGGTGCTGGCGGCCAAGATTGATTGGCAATTTTTGTCGGAGACCTTTGGCGCAGCCTATACGGATCGGCCTAGCCACCCGGCATTGTCGACGCGGCTGATGGCGGGGCTGCAGATTCTCAAATACGCCGATGATCTGTCCGACGAAGAACTTTGCGCGCGTTGGGTGGAGAACCCCTATTACCAATATTTTTGCGGGGAGGAATTCTTCCGCCATGATTTGCCCTTTGACCGCTCGTCAATGACACGCTGGCGTCAGCGCCAGGGGGAAGATCGTCTGCAGGCATTGTTGCAGGAAAGTCTGGCGGTAGCGGTCAAAGTCGGAGCTGCTAAACCCCAGGACTTTACCCAAGCTATTGTCGACACCACGGTGGCCGAAAAGAACGTCGCCTTTCCAACCGATGCCAAACTGATTAACCGGGCGCGTGAGCGATTGGTTCGCCAAGCCGTCGAGGCCGGCATTGATCTGCGCCAAAGTTATGTACGGGTCGGCAAGTATGCCCTGATTATGCATCAGCGATATGCTCATGCTAAACAATACAAACGCGCCAAACGCCAGTTACGAAAGCTCAAAACCTATCTGGGCCGAACCATCCGCGATATCAAGCGCAAGACCAAGGGCAAGCAAGACCTGGAAGATGCTTTCCGCCGCTCCTTATGGATGGCCGAGCGCGTGCGGACCCAGAAGCCCCGCGATCCTCATCCTAAGATTTATGCCCTGCATGCGCCGGAAGTTGAATGCATCGGCAAAGGAAAGAGCCACAAGCCTTATGAATTCGGTGTCAAAGCCTCTATCGCCACCACCCTGAAGCGCTGCAAAGGTGGCCAATTTGCCATCCACGCAAAAGCGCTGCCGGGTCGACCTTATGACGGTCATACGCTGGAAACGGTGATCCCGGAAATCGAAGCGCTGACCGGGGCTACCCTCAAACGCATTCTTGCCGATGCTGGTTATCGCGGCCATAACGCCCCCGGAATTTACAAACTGCGGGTCTTCACCACCGGCCAGAAACGCCGAGTCACCCCAGCGATCAAACGCCAGATGAAACGCCGTGCTGCTGTCGAACCGGTCATCGGACATCTAAAATCAGGCCATCGGATGGGTCGAAATTACCTCGCTCACAGCCAAGGCGACGCCATCAACCCAATCTTGGCCGCAACCGGCTACAACTTCCGCCTTATCCTTAAATGGATCAGGCTTCTTTTGTTCGAAATTTGGATAATCATGATAGGTAATCAAATCGCCAAACCAGTGTAGTTCACGGTCGACTAGGTAGCGTTCGATTTGATGTTAAATTGCGCTAAACGCCGAGATAATACTGCTTGATCATGTCATTGTTTTCGAGGGCAGCGGTGTCCTTGCCTTCGAATTCGATCTGCCCGTGGACAATGATATAGCCGCGATCAGCGATCTTGATGGCTTGGTTAAAGTTTTG
>CAZFHW010000269.1:1789-2018 GCA_964518885.1 uncultured Parvibaculum sp.
TTTATTTCCTTAAGCTCTTTAATTTTGGCGATCATCTGGCTGACCAATATCGGTGCCAGACCGACAGAAGGCTCATCAATCAGTAAAATTTTAGGGTCTGACATCAAGGCTCGGGCAACCGCTACCATTTGCTGTTCACCGCCGGACATACTGCCGGCAAGTTGATTGCGCCGATCTGCCAATTTGGGGAATGTTTCAAACACGAATTTCATGTTTTCATCTATCTTGG
>CAZFHW010000270.1:0-1993 GCA_964518885.1 uncultured Parvibaculum sp.
GTCAGGTCCTTGGGGCGAAACACCCAGGGTTTGGCGTGGGCACCATCCGTGATGGCGGTGCGGATCTGATCCACCCGGTCGCTATCGCTGGCGTAGAACCAGTCATAGCCTTCGCTCCCCGCGATGTTGCTCTTGAGATAGTCCAGATCATAAACAGTTGAGACGCCTGCCTGCCGGTCCAGATGGATCAGACCGTCGCGCCAGTCGGCAAGCGGCATATAATTGTCGATGCCGACAAAATCGATCTGGCCGTGAGACCAGAGCGGATCGAGATGAAAGAACACATCTCCACTGCCGTCCTGAGGATGATGACCGAAATATTCAGACCAGTCTGCAGCGTAGGATATTTTCGTGCCGGGACCGAGAAGGGTTCTGACCTCAACCGCCAATGACATGAGCTGGGTGACGGCCGGATAGCTCGCCGGACCATCGCGCAATTGCGTCAGGCCACGGAGTTCCGAGCCGATGAGAAAGGCGTCGACACCGCCCGCCCAGGCGCACAAGGCTGCGTTGTGCAATACCATGCGCCGATAGGACCATTCTGATGGCCCTGCATAGGTGACCCCGGATGCGTTGATGGAAAAGTCGCTCGCCGATGCTGTCCCAAAAAAATCTGCGACCTCTGTCGTGATCGCCGCCGATTTATCGGGCGAGCCAACGAAGCCTGGCGCGGGAGACGTGCTGATCCGACCACGCCAGGGATAGGCCGCCTGTTCTGCACCGCCATAAGGATCGGGCAGTCCATTGCCCGCAGGCACATCCATCAAAATAAATGGGTAGTAAAGGACGGCGAGCCCCCGCGCTTTCAGGTCTTCAATCGACCGTTTAACAGACCTGTCTGAAGGTGTTCCGCCAAATGCCGGACGTCCCTCCACTGTGCTGACGGCCAAAGCCGCGCCTCTGTCCAGGTCTGCTACCTGCCAGGGTTCGGGAATTGTGCGTTTATCTGAACGGTCCACCTTTGGCCGCAACGTGCAGGACCCGCATCGCAGATCATCGCCGTACCAACTGACCACAAGGGCCACGGAGGCACAGTTGGGACAGGTGGCTTGCAAGTCATTGAGCGACACATCCCAGTCTGTTCCCCCAGATTGATTGTTGAGATTTTCCGGCTGGCTGACCCCATCGGCAAAAACCCGCCGAAAGGCCTGAGTGTCATACCCAAATTCCGTGGCCCCGGGGATTAGAGTGACCGCCCGCACATCTTCCTCCACATCGGACAGGGACCGGAACACTTCAAAGGTCAGTTGCGGCAGACGATTACCAAAATTCTCGAGGGGAATATCGTCAAAAACAATGTAGGCGACACCGCGATAGGCGGGCGTATTGCCGGACCCTTCCACCACCTCAATGGTGCTGTCTGGGTCCTGCGACTCCGATCCCAGATACACCCGGTAGGATATTTGCGAGAGATCGAGCAGGTGACCGTTCGCCCAAATACTGCCCACGCGGGTAATGGGCCCCTCGCAAATCGCCACGGCAAACGACAGGGAATAGGAAAAGCTGGTTGTCTCCACACTGTTTCCACCGCCACCGCCTTTGCCACCCCCCGATGAACGTGTCACGGAGGTTTCCTTGAACCGGGTCGCCCAGATGATCTGACCGGACAGCCGGACCCGACCGTAGACGCGGGGAAGACTGGCCCCTTCGGTCGACCCCTGAACGGTCAATTCCGACAGTCGAGGTCCCTCGCGGGTGGCCACTGTGCCAAACAATGATTGGTCGATGTAGGACCCGGCAATATTGCCAATGGCGTTGCCCAATGCTGCGCCGGAGATATTTGCCCCCAGAAAACTAATCCCGGCAGGCGCCAGCGTGGACCCCAAAGCCGATCCTGCGGCACTCAAAACGACTGTGGCCATTAGATTTCAATTCCTGGAAAACGAAAAACGTGGGTCAGGCGACGTTGCCACCAAGGCCCCATATGAACCTCCGCGACAACACGCCCCGAACACGCATGGATCATGCAGGTGGAGGTGCTTTGAATGGCGGC
>CAZFHW010000271.1:0-1972 GCA_964518885.1 uncultured Parvibaculum sp.
CACAATTCCCCCGTCGAATGGTGGCCTCAAGATCGTTACGTGTGGGAGGTGTCTGATGGTGTCAAAGAAACGAAGTGAGATGGTGAAAGGAAGCGCAATTGCGCTGCTTGGCTTTCTTATCGGTGCAAGCCCTCTTGTCGCGGTAAGCCCTGCTCTTGCCGAAGAGGAGCTTCACGGCCTCACGCTTTTTGGTTCTCTCAAATATCCAGCGGGCTTCGAGCAGTTTGACTATGTGAACCCGGATGCCCCCAAAGGCGGTACTCTGCGCTACGCGGCAATTGGCAGCTTTGACAGTCTCAACCCCTTCATTGTGAAAGGTCGGGCCGCCGCTGGAATTCCGAGTTTCCTCTATGACACCTTGATGACGAGTGCGGATGACGAGCCTGCCAGTGAATATGGCCTCCTCGCCGAAAGCGTCTCTCATCCAGACGACTATTCTTCCGTGACTTTTACGCTCCGCCCTGCCGCACGCTGGCACGATGGTGAACGTGTGACACCGGAAGATGTAATCTGGAGTTTTGAAACCCTGACCGCAAATATGCCCTTCTACAATGCCTATTATGCGGACGTGGACAGTGTTGAAAAACTCTCTCCCCTCCAGGTTCGGTTCAACTTCGCGATTTCCAACAATAGGGAACTTCCACTCATTGTCGGCCAGCTCCCCATCCTACCAAAACACTATTGGGCAGACCGCGACTTCACCGCGACGACACTGAACCCGCCTCTTGGCAGTGGCCCTTACCGCATTAGCAAAGTGGATGCGCCGAGGTCTATCACCTATGAACGCGTGGAAGATTATTGGGCACGAGACCTAAACGTGAGGGTCGGCTCTCATAATTTCGATACAATTAGGTTCGATTATTTTAGGGATGGAACGATTGCCCTGGAAGCATTCAAAGCTGGACAGGTCGACGTCAGATTTGAGAACACCGCCAAAAACTGGGCAACTGCTTATGACTTCCCTGCCGTTAACGATGGTCGCGTTAGGAAAGAGGAACTTCACACAGCCAATCCAGAGCCAATGCAGGGGTTTGCGGTAAACCTGCGTCGCGAGAGATTTGCTGATCCGCGAGTGCGCCTTGCGCTCAATCTTGCGATCGATTTTGAGTGGGCCAACGAGAACCTGTTTTATGGACAATACACCCGTACAGATAGCTATTTTGATAATTCTGAGTTGGCCTCCAGTGGGCTCCCGCAAGGTGTAGAATTGGAGATGCTGGAACCTTTCCGCGATCAATTACCAGAAGCGCTTTTCACGGAGCCCTATACCAATCCAACGACAGATGGTAGCGGCAGGAACCGAGCAAACCTGCGCACTGCAACACGGCTTCTCAGAGAGGCGGGATGGTCAGTCAATGGTGAAGGTGTTCTCATCAACAACGAAACCGGAGGGGCGTTCGAGATCGAGTTTCTTCTTCAAAACCCAAGCTTTGTACGCAATGTGCAGCCCTACCTCGAAGTTCTGGGGAAACTTGGAATTTTTGGAAAAGTGCGCGTCGTTGACACGTCGCAGTACCAAAATCGTCTGGACAGCTTTGATTTTGATATGACAATTCATTCTGTGGGCCAATCCCTATCTCCAGGGAATGAACAACGTGAGTTCTGGGGATGCGATGCTGCTGAGCGGAACGGAAGCCGCAATATAATCGGTATCTGCGATCCGGTTGTTGAAGCATTGATCGATGAGGTCATTCTGGCGGAAGACCGTGAGACCTTGATCGCGGCGACACGGGCGCTCGACCGCGTGCTTCTATGGCGTCAATACATGGTACCGCAATGGCATATTCCGTATACGCGGGCCGCAATCTGGTCTCAAATCGCCCATCCAGAACCGACGCCATCCTTTAACATCGGCTTTCCGGCAATCTGGTGGCATGCCGGTGAGGAGGCGTCAAACTGATGCGGCGCAGCTGGTCGGCAGCAGTCGTGGGATGCCTCGTTGCCACATTGGGGTGCGGAACCGTTGCTGCCA
>CAZFHW010000272.1:0-1967 GCA_964518885.1 uncultured Parvibaculum sp.
GGGGTTCGAACTTCATTGACGGCGGCTCTCATTTCTATCAAACCTATGAATGTGCAGATGGAGAATATATTTCCGTTGGTTCCTTTGAGCCGCAATTTTATGCGGACCTGATGCGACTTGGCGGGTTTGATGCTGAAGACCCCCTGTTCAAGGATCAATTCAACAAAAGTAACTGGCCGGAGTGTACGGAGATCCTTGCCGCAAAATTCAAGACCAAAACCCGCGACGAGTGGACTGAGCTTATGGAGCAAAGCGATATTTGTTTTGCGCCGATAATGTCCATGGAAGAAGCGCCAAAACATCCCCATAACGTCGCTCGAAATGTGTTCGCGGAACGAGACGGCTGGATGCAACCGTCTCCCGCTCCGCGTTTTAGCCGCACAGTGGAAGAAGTTCAGTGCCCTACTCCGGTATCTGGAGCTGACACCCGCAAGATACTGGAAGAACACGGTTACGAGCAGGCTGAAATAGACGCCTTGATAGCCAGCAATGCGGTAGCTGGATCGGTAGAAGATGATAGCGCTGCGGCTTGATAGCTATCTCCTATCGTGCAGATGGCTAGCCCCTTGATAGTTAGCCCGCAGATGGCTGGGCAATCCTGAAAACCGGGTGCGGACGCTGTTGACCTTCAATCCCCACATCAACAGACAGACAACTGGCACAATTAGGGCAAAAGCGCTCGGCCACTGATACCGCGCCTTCCTTACGGCGACGAATTTGCGTCTGCGCGGCTTCAAATAGGTCAGCCAAATCTCTCGTCTGCGGCTCAATGACATTCTTCCAGTTGTCGTCAATCGATCCCAGGTCTGTCTCACAATGGCTGCAAGCCCACTGATCGCCGTTGCGCACGACACCCAAAGCGCCAGAATCAGACGGCACGTCGCGCAGACTTAAGGTTTTGGTCGAGACCAGCTTAGCTCGAATTTCATCACGATTCTTCCAGGTGGCATCAACATCGACTTTGTCGTCATCAAGCAAGACCGCACCGTAGAGAACTTCTGCCGCCTTCGTACCGTAGATGCCTTCATCTATATCACCCTGCACCTCTTCTGGCGGTCTCAGAAATGGATCGCCGAGCCCACCGCCACAACTGGCGAGGCCCCTGAACACGTCCCCCTTCTGAAGCGACAGATGGGTTGCGTTCGCGGGTCGATGACCAGGATCGGTGCCACCCACCCGTTGCGGGGATGATGGCAGTTTGCCACTGGCAAAAAGCTCATCGACATTCGTATCGCGTAATATTTGTGCCGCCCCACTGCCACCCGGTAAACCACCCGAAAATCCACCAGCCGGGACTTCTGTTCCCGGCATCGAGGTATTGCCTATAAAATTATCAACGCCATACAACAAAAATGCTTCATCGATGCTACCGCCACCGCGATAACGACCAGCCCCAGAGACGTTTTTATGCAACTTACGCCACAACATCAAGACTGGCGAATCCATCTCCTCAACTTCCACGTCGGCCCAGGTGATCGACAGAGTAGCGGGCATGCAATAGTTGTCCTGACCGTCGCCAATTGTCTGGCCAGCGCCACCAACCCCAACCGCCATGCCAAAGGGCGCAAACATCGTCGGCGCACCATTAACGTCCTGACCAAACCAGAAGCACAGAGTAATCCCACCTGACGCTATGGCAGAGGCGCGAGAGCGTAGTTCTTCTGAATCAGACAGTGAACAGGCGGTACTGATTGCCTCCTGCACCATGCGTGCGGCACGAACTCCTGCGTTGGCGTGACCACTAGTCACAGGAGCGGGCACCACAGGGTTCAATATGGTTCCCGGCTCGCCACGGTCGATCTCCAGACAGCGCCAGAAACCTTCATTAAAGGGAATGTCAGGTGCAAGCTGGCACATGATCGGGCCGATTAGATTACCTACCAGTGCCGACTGCCCAGCATTAATAAAAGCGCTGACCTGGGGACTAGCGCTAAATTTAAAGCTTAACTTCCGGTTTGCTACCGTCA
>CAZFHW010000273.1:0-1940 GCA_964518885.1 uncultured Parvibaculum sp.
TTTGCTGCACTTGGTAATTGTTGGCAGAAATGAAGACCTCACGCTTGCCAAGAACAGTCCAGTTATAGCGATCCGGTGCGCCGTTATACATATCGAAGCTATCCGATGTGGAAAGTCCATCAGCATTCGTGCCCGGATTGTCATACTGAATATTGGGAGCACGACGAACACGACGCGTACCAGGGCTATACTGCCAGGCCCGACGTGCACCAGCCGCCTGGTTGAGTGTTTCGTGCACCAGCAGAACACTACCGGCACTCCGTGCAGGAGCCACCGTATTGAAGATAATGTAGACCGATACATTCTCCAGCTCTTCAGTGCGCGACACTGCTGGGTTGGAATAATTGATGATCGTGTCCGTCTGCACAACAATCGGCGTATAGGTTCCATCGCGGGTCGGCACCACGTTGACCGTCTGCGACGCAATCTTGAATGCGCGGTAGGTCAGCGTATGGTTCCATACAATTTCCAAAGCGTTGTTGGGGATCGGGAAAGGCGTTGTGCGCACCGCGTCAACAACCCCGTTACCGTCAACTTCAAGACGCCCGTTTACCGCGTTGACCCGCGCCTGCGCATACGCACTTGCTGGGTTCGCACAGCTACGCCGTGACGGATAGACATTCATCTTGTAGGTGGGATAGGTCCGCAGTAGCGCAATCTGTCCCGGTGTGAGATTTGCTTCATGCTGATCGACGTTGCTGCCATCAATGGTGAAAAGCACAGCATCATCGGCATAAGGGTCGGCATATCTTTGCCCCGCCTGATAGCCAATGCCCGCAGGAGGTGATGTCAGCCCCCCGGTCCAGGCAGGAATACTGCCGTCTGCATTGCCTGCTTTTTCCGCCCCTGTTGGCGTGAGATCACGCCCCAGGCGATCAGCCACCGCTTCTGGAACCGCAGCTTGAGCCGCAAAGCTGAGCAGCACAGCAACCGCGCCCCCCGCCAGCAGCGTCTGCGTTCCCTTAAAAAATCCAACTCCCATCACTAACTCCTTTTTTATTACCAGCTGTGTTCTAGTTACATAATTGTAAATAAATCCTGTAAAAACACTAGTGACATTTTGGTAAGTAACTCTCGCGAACGACCCCACTTGCGGATCGAAAGTTGCTATACTGAAGGCATGAGGAAACCGACCAGAAAACCGAAGCAATCCAACACGCCATCGAGAGCGGATCCGGATATCTGTCCTATCGCGGCCACGGTTGCGGTGCTCGGCGACCGCTGGAGCATCCTTATATTGCGCGATCTTCTGCTCGGCCTGCGCCGGTTCGACGAATTGGTGAAGTCGCTGGGCATCGCCACCAACATCCTGACGGACCGTCTGACCCGGTTGACCGACGAAGGGCTTATTTTCCGCCAGGCGTATCAAACCAACCCCACCCGGTACGAATACCTGCCAACCAAGGCGGGAGACGATTTTCGCAAGGTGATTATGTCGATTGGTAGCTGGGGTGTGACTTGGCGCCCCCACCTTGCCGGCCACACGCCCATGCAATACGTCAGCGCGGTCACCGGGAACCCCGTCACGACCAAACTCATCGATACCGGGACCAACACCGAAATCGGTACCGATGACCTGGTGCCAACCATGACCGAGTGGGCGGACAACATGACAAAATGGCGCTTTGAGACCGCCGAGGCGCATCGCGAACGTGAACAGTCCGACGAGACCTAGCCTGAGCGCCACCAATCCATCCAATAGCTGATCGCGTCTCCGCGCCTTTAGGGCGTCTGCGCTCATGACCGCCATTTCGGCCCCTCCACAAGCGGAGCGGCAAGGGTCGCCTCTGTCGGCGATCCAACATGCTGGACCAGGTCCAATTCCACGGCCTGGGAGGCAGAGAGCAGCCAGTCGCCAAAGCCTGGCATCTGGTCGTAAATTCCTGGGTCCACACCGAGCTCAATCATCGCCTCGATGAGCGCGACTGTGCCCCAGATGC
>CAZFHW010000274.1:0-1931 GCA_964518885.1 uncultured Parvibaculum sp.
GCTCTGCCCCTTCTAGGTCTGAAATGGTGCCAGGGGCTCCTTCATTACATGCGGCGCGGTCGCATTTTCGGCACGAGCCTGATTTTGCTGGGCCAGTCAGCATCCAGGGGTGATCGACAGTGAACCGGCATTTTGGCAGCTGGGAAAAAAATGATGCGGCCCGGCTTTTTGGTTAACAGCGCCGATTTTCGTCTTAGCTATCTAAGGAACAGTCCGCGTTCGATGCGGGTGATGAAACGTAAAATTGGAGTAAACACATGGCAGACAAAGACAAGACCACAACCCTGATCGGGGAAAGGTACCTGACAACCGTGGAGGTCGCGCATCGAACCGAAACATCGCTGAGTTTCTGGGAAAAACGCAGATGCGCGGGGACAGGGCCGAAGTACCGGAAATGCGGACGCCTCGTTCGCTACTATTGGCCCGACGTTGTGGAATTCATGGAAGCAAGGAAGCGCCGGTCCACCTCCGATGGGGCACAGACCAAGCAAGCGGGCGGTGGGGGCAGAGATGACACGGCATAGGCAAGCAGGGGCCCCAGAGCGGTCTTTATCGGCCGCATTTGAGCACATGCTGTGCAATCATGAGTGGACCTTCTTCGTGACGCTGAGTTCGAATGACAGGGCTCGCGCCTCGAGGTCGTCAGCACCGTCGTTCGCGTCGGCAGCGAGGGCGGATGCATTCATGCGGGATCGGCTTCGAAACTGGGATGCCCGGGTGAACCGTGCTTTGCTGGGAAAACACTGGCTGGTGAGACCTGATGAACGGATTGAGGCGTTCGGTGTTCTTGAAAAGCCAGCCAGCAACGCGCATTGGCATCTCCTGGTCAAGATGTATTGCCTTCACCCGAAGCGCGAATTTGAGGTTGTTGCGGAGGAGGCTTGGCAGGCCCTCGTTGCGACCGGCAGCGTTGATGTGCAGGCGGTGGGTAGCATTGTCGGCCTATCCAGATATTTGACAAAGACGATGCCGTACAGCCTTTCGTCGGATAGGACGGTCATCTTGCCCGAGATTTCAAGAAAATCCTGTAAATAGCTTTGGATAATCCATCGTGACTGCGACGCGGTTAGAAAAGGCGATCCGTCATTTTTGCAAATGCTGAATCTCCGCTTTCACCTGCGCGGGGCAATTCTTGAACTATGCCTGATGGCAAACATCACAAGATTGCTCCTGCGAGGGCAGATCATGTTTGAGGTAGAGGCGGATCACGATCCAAGCGAGATGCTGAGGATTTTATTGAAGACCGGATCATAGGTGCAGGTGTACCCTATCTGGCGCGTCTCTCCCCTGATATTTGAGTAGTTGATCGTGTTGCCCCTGTATCGAATAAACGGGCGATCCACTGGATCATCGCTTTTGGGTTCCGAAACAGAATAGCCCTGGAAAATTGAAGTAAACCAGGCGTTGCTCCAACGGACATCCTCCCACCCAAGCGCTTTGAGCCTGGCTTCGATCAGGCCTTCACAAGCGCTCTCTGCGACCGATAAGTGCCTATTCGCACAACAGGTCGGATCCTTCCAACAGGGTGTGTCCGTGGACTCGTCGGTCTGGTTTTCAGGCATGGTCGCCGTTGTGATGCTCAATTCAGACTCCGCAAGTGAGGTGTCATTTTCCTGCGCCTCCGGTGATGTGACACCCCGGCCGGAATTAGACGTATATGAAGGCCCGACCAAAACTGACCTAGTTGCTACGCCACTCATTGAAACATCAGATGCAAATATCCATCCTTTTGAAATCGATCCGTCAAGTCGGTACGAGATCTCGCACATCGTATGAACTATTCCTAGGGCCGTTTCGGTCGAATGGCATCTGTTCAACGCAAGAATGGTCGGATCTCCGACGAGTTCTATGCGCGATTTGTTGACTCCGAACCAATCAAAGATCAGTGCATCGGGCTGCATGATCAGCCGTCGGATTTGCTCGCTGGAGAA
>CAZFHW010000275.1:0-1924 GCA_964518885.1 uncultured Parvibaculum sp.
ACTTCGAGACTTGTCCAATTGTCGCCATCAATGCGGGTGCGCCGGACCCAGCTGAGAGAGATGTCACCTCCTGCCAACCGCGTTGCCCTGAGATGCACCGGCGACAGAGGTCGCAACCCGACGCCCTTGAAGCTCCGTGTCTGGGATGTGTAGGCCTCGTGACCCAGACCATAAGGCAGCGGTCCGTATCGCCATTGCAGCGCCAGCCCCCGTTCCGCTTCGCCCAGGCCTACTTGCTCCAGCGCTCCATTCAACAGAACAAACCGTGCGTCCGCTGGAAGGTCCGCCTGCATGGCTGCTTCTGTTCCACCCTGTCCGCGCAGGAATAGAGATAAATCATAAGTGTTCACGTCCACCAGTGCGGCAGTGGCAAACTGGAAGACCTCCCAGTCACCCGCCTGATTTTCGACGGCGGCCAGATTGGCGCCGGACAAAACACTCAACAGGTCAACGCTTTGCAACTCGCCGGTCGCCAGCACCACCTGCAAACGGCTGGCGCGGTCCCATCGCCCCGTCGGGCCTTTCGCGAAGGAGGTGAGTGTGCGCCCCATGGTGGCGGCGTTCTGCACCACCCGGTCCAGCACGAAGCCCAACCCGGTGGCGCTTTTGTAGAGCGCCACCCCGCCGGGCCAGGGGTCTGCCGTCGCTGCAATGTGGGGCGCGTGGGGGACTTCCGCCCCGCTGAGGAGCGGCAGATCAAGAAAGGCCACATCCGGCGCCCCAAAGGTCGCGACCGGGTCCGCCCGCCCGGCCCGCTCCGGTGCCGCGAGCAGACCAAAGACGCTGGCATCCGTCTGCACCGCGTCCGCTTCGATGAGCCCGGCATCATTCAAGCCGGTCAATCGATAGACGGCCTGACGCTCTCCCAGGTCGAGGATCACGGTGTCGCCGGGATCAAATGCAACGGCACTGGGCGGCAAGCTCAACGTCGCACGCTCGCGCTTCACCCAGGTGTCCTGCAACCAGATATCTGCGATGCGTTGGGCTTCGGGCTGCCGCAAGACGATGGGCAGAGCCGCACCGGATACACGCTGCGAGCGCACCACCGTGCGCCGCGCCTCCACCGCCGCCTGCCGGTATCCCGCATCCGGATCGACATAGGTGAGCTTGACCGAAAAAGGCAGTTCGGTTTCCTGTCCCCGCGACAGCAAAAATCCGGCGCTCGGCTGATCGTCTTCCACCGCCAGATCATTCGGCCTGAAAGTGGCAATCGGTGCGTTCCCCATATGCTGAAACCGGATGGTGCCTTCCGTTTCCGCCGCGTCAAAAAAGTAGGCGAGCATCAGAGGTTCCAATGCCTGACGCGGGGACATGATCCGGTCGATGACAAAGCCATCCACGGTACCGGTCAGCGCCCCCACATCTACGGAAACGTCGTCCACCGCACTGGCGATGTGGGCCACCAGAGGCCCCAGAGGCACAGCGCCCAAGCGCCCGGTGATCCAGTGACCAAGTTTCCAGTTTTCACCGTCGGACCAGACAGACGTGAGCAGAGGAAAGGACGGGAATGGCCGCGCGTCCCAGGTCCAGATAAACAGGTGGTCGGTGTCCACCATGCGTTGCCCCGTCACTGAGGAGATGGGATTGTTGGCGTCTGCAAAGCCCGGTGCCCCCACCCGCCAGTAGTCCAGATGGGCTTGCAGGAAACGTCGCTGACCAAAATCATCGCGCAGACCGGATGAGAAATGAGGCAGCGCGCTTTCTGATGATTTTGCATCCACAAAGACATTGGGCTGGTTTGCCCCTTTGTCGATGGCGGGGCATCCGAGCTCGGTAAACCAGATCGGCTTGCTCTCGGCCACCCATCCCGTGGGGCTTGCGCTCTCCACCCCTCCCGGCCTGTCAAAATGGGAGCGTTGCCACCAGTTCGTCAGGTCCTTGGGGCGAAACACCCAGGGTTTGGCGTGGGCACCATCCGTGATGG
>CAZFHW010000276.1:0-1911 GCA_964518885.1 uncultured Parvibaculum sp.
ATCTGCACATCAAATGGCAGAAGTCTTTGTATGAAAAAGGCTGGTCGGCTCCGAATTGGCCGGTTGAGCATGGTGGCCCTGATTTTACACCGACCCAGAAGTACATTTTTAACGTCGAAATGAGCCGGGCAGAAGTACCTCATACCATTGCCTTCGGTATCACGATGGTCGCTCCGGTTATCATGAAATTCGGAACGGACGAGCAGAAGAAAAAGTTCCTGCCAGATATTCTCGCCACCAATGTGTGGTGGTGTCAGGGCTATTCTGAGCCGGGTGCTGGATCTGACCTCGCCTCGCTGCAGATGAAGGCGGAGAACAAGGGCGATCATTATCTGCTCAACGGGTCCAAAATCTGGACCTCAGTTGCGCAGCACGCCGATTGGATCTTCTGCCTGGTGCGCACGTCGAACGAAGGCAAACGCCAGGAGGGCATTTCTTTTGTGTTGGTGCCCATGGATTCGCCGGGTGTGACAGTAGAGCCCATCGTCTGTCTGGACGGGTCGCCTGCCCCTCATCAAGAGGTCAATCAGGTTTTCTTCGACGACGTAAAAATCCCGATGGAAAACCGCATTGGCGAGGAAAATAAAGGCTGGACGTATGCCAAGTACCTGCTCGAATTTGAGCGGGGCAATGCCTATTCGCCGGGCCTGTATAATGCTCTCAACGGTGTTCGGAACATTGCCGGTGAATCTATCGTTGATGGCAAACCCTTGATTGAGATGCCGGAATTTGCTTCGAAAGTGGCAGATATCGAAACCCAGATCACGGCGATGGAGTTCACTGAGTTGCGCATTTTCTCCGCACTCTCTGCGGGTAAAAGTGTTGGGCCTGAAAGCTCCTTGCTGAAGTGCCGTGGCACTGAGTTACAGCAGGCCTGCACGGAGCTCGCCCTCGAGGCAGTCGGGGCGTACTCGCAACCCTTCGTTGTCGATACACTCATTCAGTCCAACGAGCCTGATATCGGGCCGTCCTACGCAAAGACAATTGCGCCGTACTATTTTAACGTCCGCAAGACATCCATTTTTGCGGGCTCCAATGAGGTTCAGCGCAACATCATGGCGAAAGCGGTGTTGGGTCTCTAACGCCCGCTCCAAGTCATTTGATTAGGCGAGGGGCGGATCATTCCGCCCCTCGTTTTCGTTTCTGGGTCCGTAAGGTGAGGCATGTCAGAAGAGATCAGCATACGTGGTGCTGTCGAAGCCGATGTTCCAGCATTAGCGCGCGTCTGGAACGAGAGCTGGCACGCGGGCCATGCGGCTCTCGACCCCGAGGCCGCAAAACACCGCGACCTCCCTTATTTTCAAGCCCGCATAGGGTCCAATCTCGCTCACATAGTCGTCGCGGTAGAAGGGCAGGGCATTGTCGGTTTCTCCGGCTGGGAAGACGACGGCATCGGTCAGCTCTTTGTCTTGCCTACACATTTCGGCAGGCAGGTTGCGGCAGGCTTGCTGCACACGGTCGAAGAAGTTCTGGCAAAGGAAGGGCACACGACCATCTGGCTGCACTGCCGGGAGGGAAATGAGCGCGCCCGCGCCTTCTATGAAAAGCACGGCTGGCGCATCGTCCGCACTTTTGACGATCAGATCGGCACACATATTGGTTTCATGCCCACCCGCGCCTGGCACATGGAGAAAAGGCTCTAGCGAGCCGGGGTGCGAAGCCCGGAGAGCACTCGTCTAAGCGCTCGGCTCATTGAGGCGCGTTTCGGGTTACGTTTGCCATAGGCCTGCGTGATCCGGTCAAACACCACCGCCAGAGCGACAATGGCGAGACCAGCGGTAAACCCCTGACCCACATCAAGCCGCTGAATACCGAGCAGCACCTGCTCGCCAAGCCCGCGCGCGCCGATCATTGACGCTATCACCACCATGGAAAGCGCCATCATGATGGTCTGATTGATGCCCGCCATCA
>CAZFHW010000277.1:0-1852 GCA_964518885.1 uncultured Parvibaculum sp.
CTGTGTCAATATGACCTTAAGATCATAAATAGTTTTTATGACTTACAGATCATATGCGCGGCATGAAGGTTCACATCAAATCTTGTTTCAGGGACCCGGTGGAGTAACGGCTTGTACCCCGTCAGCGCCAATGAAGGGGGAGGGGCTCGGTAGAGCACGAACGATTTAGGTACCACCGTGCGTCCAATTCCAACCAATTCGGTCTAAGTTGGGCTTGCAAACGGGCTGAAAAAAACTAGGAAATCTAGCCTAATCCACCAGTATCCAACTCAGTCAAATCTAAGGTGCCTGATTAGAATTTAGGATGATCGACGGGAGGAGTTCACTTTTTCTTCCAATTAAAACTGGGACTGAGTTTGTGATGCTCACTGTCCTGATTTTTTGGATCGTGCTCCGCCGATAATAGCTTGACCAATTATTTCTGAGGCATTGCGAACCGACTTGTCTGCAAGGTGGGCATAGCGGTTGGTCGTAGATGGATTCTTATGGCCGAGAAGTTCACCGACCAGAGATAGTGACAGGCCATTCGAGACTCCAATAGAGGCAAATGTATGCCTGAGGTTGTGAATACGGACATCGTTTATCTGGGCCTGCTTCCGAACGCGTGCCCAGAATTTGTTCACATTGACCAAGTGGCTATCGGCCTTGGCTCCAGGAAGGACATAGGGGTTTCCACAGACCCTGGGAAGGTTCTCTAACACGTCTTTTGCTGGGTGGTTTATCGAGATCGACCTGCGGCCTGTTTTGCCATCGCGTATGAGAATTCTTTCTTTTGTAAGGTCAACATCTGACCATTTCAGGTGGAGGATTTCGTTCTTACGGGCGCCAGTCAAAAGAGCGAGGCGAACAAATGCAACGGGATATGGACTCTGTACTTCTATCCGCTTCAACTCTCGCTCTAGGACGGCGATCTCTCTTTCAGAGAGAGAGCGTTCACGCGATGTCTCCTTAAACTTGATGACGTGGCGGCAGGGGTTTGTGCCTTCCGGTCTATATCCCCATTCTTCGGCTCGATTAAACAAGCTTGAAAGGAGTGCCAGAACTCGGTTTGCCTGATAGGGGGTCTTGCTCATCTTCGTGTGCAGTTTCGAAACATCAGATCGACTGACCAACCTCACGCTCAACCTGCCGAATTCGGGAAGGATGTGTTGATCAAGGAGTCCTTGGTAGTCTTTCTGTGTCTTTGGCTTGAGGTGGGGCACGACGTGCTGTTCGACATAGATATCGCAGAACATTGCTAGTGTCTTCGCCTCGGAATTGCTCCGTCGGACTTGCAAAGGACCGCGTCCCGCCCGCGCTTCGCTGAGCCAATCTTGAGCTTGTTGACGTGCCTGTGCGTATGTCGTTATGCCGTGAATCCCTATGGAAGGCTTTCGTTGGCGTCCATTGCGACCACCTCCCACACGGTACTTGACGAAGTAGCTCCGTCTTCCGGTAGGGGTAACTTTGACGCCGAACCCTTCAATCTCAGTATCCCAAATGATTTGATCGCTTGTCCCAGGTGACAGGTTCTCGACATATTTCCTGGTTAGTTTTTGATGCAATGCGACTCCAATCTAGGCACCACAGAAGCACCTCCTGGGATATACATAGGGGCAGGGCGAAGTAATTCTAACCAATCAATCCAATAGGCTTGGAAAATGCAGTGCATGTGATGAAACATTTCTTGGAGACCTTGCTGTTCAACCTGCATTCCTGGTTTTGTTAACGTGCCTTTTGGCGCAATGAAACTGGAGATCATGTGTTCTGGTTTCTCGTGCCATTGGATATTGAAAGCACAGAGTGTTGGGAAAAATTGTAGCCTGGAATATGGCAGGTGATCATGTATCCACCACGCAAGTGCTCGCCAATC
>CAZFHW010000278.1:0-1834 GCA_964518885.1 uncultured Parvibaculum sp.
CGAAATGTCATCCATCTTTCTGCTTCCGTAGCTGAAATGATGGATGAGACTTTGGCGGGAAATCCCGAATTAAATCAGGCTGACAGATGTCAGGGGTTGGAGAACATCTCAAGCTGGGGGGCATCAAGGCCGCGCAGGAGTGCTGTCACCCGGTACACTGTTCTTACATGAACGCCGACGCGAACCGCAATGGTGGGGGCGTTGAGTTTTTCTTCCAGGTGCAGCCGCGCGATTTCGCGACGACGGCGTTGGTTCCCGGCGCACGGTCCCAGCGGCACCAAGTGATAGTCCGGGCCGATAGCCTCACGCACCGCGCTTGCACGCTTGTGACCCAGCAGCTCAACAAGCCGGTGTCCGCGCGCAAACATCAAGGGAATGAAAAGCATCCGACCGCCATACTCTTCCGCCAGAAGCAACGCAGCCTCCGGGTCAACCTCTTCGGCGACGATTCCGAGTATGCCGGGCCAGTTGCTCACTTGTTGGCAGCCTTAAGGGCACGCAAACGCTGCGCCAGTTCACCGGCAAGCGCGTCGAGTTCTCTGTCCGTCATCGCTATCAGCTTTTTGTCCAATGACAGCGCGGCCCCTTCATATGTGTTGATCTTTTCGAGCAACACATCAACCAACTGAATTTTGTGAGGCTGTCGCTTCTTCTCCCAGTCTTCGATTTCAAAGCCCGCGCGACCGCACATTTCCTTTAACGCTTCAATCACTTTGTAGGTCTTTTCCGGTGGCACCCAAGCCGCCTTCTCGATGCCCGTCTGGTGCTTCACAAAAGCGTCCAGGGCGGCGTCTGTCCTGTCGTGCACCGCGCCCAGGTGAAAAAGGCTGATCCACATTGCGCGCATGCACCCGTGCGAGGGGTTCGCGGACTTCTTCCCTGCCTTGCGCCGGGGAGAGAAGCCATCATCCCGGAAACTTTCGAGAACCATATCCAGCTCTCTTTCACTCATGGCCCCGGCTGATCGCTTCCCGGTTACGACCTCCAACTTTGCGCGGTAGGTCGCCTCATCCAGCCCCAAGTTCTTCTTGCCGATGTGGATCGCGGCCAGCTTATTATTCCTGCTCATTTGTCGTCGCCTTCTGCTTCCAACATCGCGTTGGCCGTTGCCGATACCGCCTTACCGAGCTTCGCAAGCCGGTAGGGCACCGTGGTTTTGTTTTCTGCACCGCTCTCAATCGTCTGATGGAACTGTGGAACAAGGTCGCGGGCCGGAACGCCAAGCGCCAGGCAAGCGCGGAGGCACTGCCTGTGCATTTCCACAGCCGCCTGGCGCGGGCGCATCGGCGACCCGTCCTGTGGGGCGATAGAGCGCCCACAGAGAGCCCCGGTTGCACTAGTAAGTGCAGCAACAAGAGCAGCTCGTTGGTCACCCTTTAAGATGTCTTTAAGGGGCAGTGCTGCCCAGATCAGATCGGACAGTGCGCCGGGTGTTTCTGTGGACATAGCTATGCCTCATTTTCAAACAGTCATCGGACAGGCGCATCGCATCGCGCCAGCTGATGTGGAAAAATTCGTTATTAACTTGGCAGCAAAGCTCCGACACAAGGTCGGGGTTCAAGGCGCGCAGCTCGCCGGTTGCGGGATCAAACACATTGACGACCTCGCAGCCGGGCACGCCTCTTTCAAAAAGGCAAACGGCGATCCCGTGATCGTAGAAGCAGAAGTCGCCCTGCCTCTCGGGCACGCGCTCAGGAACAAGGAAACACACTTCGACGTTGTTGCGCAGTGTGACGTTGAGCACCGTTCCCTCCTCAGACTTTCGAAATGTCTAGTGGAATGGCGCGATATTCGTCACTGTCGCCGACGCGCTCATAAAAGCGCACATAGCGTT
>CAZFHW010000279.1:0-1821 GCA_964518885.1 uncultured Parvibaculum sp.
TTTATTTTGAGATGGGAGGTGGTTTTCGGACCGCCTCCCTTACTTTTTAGAGCTCGATGTGAACCGCTCTCTGTTTTGTCTCACGCGCTGCTCGCGCCTGCGGCGCGGCACTACGACGTGCGGCGCTCGCACCGGGGCATGATTATGCCCTTGTCGCCAACTAGCCCCAATTATTCATGAGGCGGGGTGAATTGGCTGGCGGGCGTGGATCAAGCTGTTGATATAGCGTATGATTTTTGTGCTTAAACAAGATCAACCGCCACCAGCAAGAAACGCACCCGCCATGACCGACAATACGCTATTCCTCCCCGGCCTGTCACCCGTAGAAAATCTTGACCTCATTGCGCGTTTTGATGGCGGTGCGCTGTCATCCGATGGCGGTGTGCTGCTTTTGCGCGAGGTCGAAAAGAGTTTGCAATTCGCCGACACTCTTGCCGCCTGCCTGTATGACGCTCGCGACCCGGCCCGCACCCTTCACGACTACTCCACCATGATCCGTGAACGTATCTTTGCCATCGCCTGCGGCTATGAGGACTGCGACGATCTCGACGGCTTGCGCCATGATCCGGCCTTCAAAATGGCTTGCGAACAACGGCCTCAGAGCGGTCAGGCGCTGGCGTCCCAACCGACTTTATCGCGGCTGGAGAATACTCCGTCCTGGCGGGATCTGGCGCGCATGGGGCTTCGTATGATCGACCTGTTTTGTTCGAGTTTCCGCTCTGTACCCGGCCATATCACGCTTGATATCGACGACACCACAGACAGGACTTATGGCGCTCAGCAATTGTCATTGTTCAACAGCCATGCCGGTGGCTATTGCTTTCAGCCGATCCATATTTATGATGCAGCGACGCAAAAGCCGGTGTGCTTTCTGCTGCGTCCGGGCAAGCGGCCATCGGGCGAGGAAGCCGCAAAGGTCTTGCGCCACGTCATCCGCCGCATTAAGCGCAATTGGCCGATGGTCGAGATCACCGTACGCGGCGACGGGCATTACGGCACCCCGGAAGTTATGGATTTTTTGGAGCAACGGGGCTGTTTTTATATCTTCGGGCTGCCGGGTAATAGCAGGCTCACTAAGATCGCGCACCCCTGGTGCGATGATGTCGCCAGCCGCCGGGCAATTGGCAAAAAAGAGAAAGTGAGGCGCTTTTTCCAGACCCTATATGGCGCCCGGAGCTGGTCTAAAGAGCGCCGCGTCATCGCCCGCGTCGAGGCCACCGAGCTGGGCACGGATGTGCGCTACATCGTCAGCAATCTGGAGGGGCGCGGCAAACATCTTTATGAGAAGGTCTATTGTGTCCGTGGACGGATGGAAAATCTGATCAAGGAGCATAAGCTTTATACCAGGTCCGACCGCACGTCGTGTCATCGCTGGGAGGCTAACCAGTTCCGGCTCTTTCTGCACACGGGCGCTTATTGGCTGTTGCTCTTGTTGCGCCGGGCGGCGCCAAGACGCTCGCGCTTCCGAAAGGCGACTTTTGAGACCATCCGTCGTGTCTTCCTTAAAATCGCAGTGCGGGTTCATGAACTCAGATCACGGATCAAAATTGCATTGCCGTCCGCCTGTCCGCAGCAGCGGATGCTCATAGCGCTGATCGGCAATATCAAAGCACAAAGCCCGTGATGAGCGCGGCATGAGCCGCCGTTAGATCCCCCCAGATGCCAACCCTCAACGCGTACCCGAAGTCCCGCTCAAATCCCCGCCGTGAACCCGGCCGATCCCGCTCGCGCTTGTGAAAAAATGACGACCTGGTGAATAATGCGGGCTAGAGTCTGTCTGGTTTAAATGGAAACACGATCTACCCCTCCTTGACTACCCAT
>CAZFHW010000280.1:0-1799 GCA_964518885.1 uncultured Parvibaculum sp.
ATTCGCGAAGCGTTTCTGGATCTTCCACACCAACGCACAACTTAATGAGATGAACAGTCAAGTGTCACTCTCTTCAAAACTTACCAGTGTGGCACCTGCCTCAACCTGATCGCCCTCACTAACCGCGACGATCTCCACAACACCCTCGCTCTGCGCCTGAATGGTCTGCTCCATCTTCATCGCCTCAAGAACGACCAATGGGTCACCTTTGCTCACCTTGTCGCCAACCTTCACCAGAACCTGGATCACCTTACCAGGCAGCGGCGCCGTGAAATGGTTGCCACCGCCCTGCTCATCCAGATCAACATCCAGTGGGTCTGGCCGCGTAAACTCATAGGCTGCGCCTTTGTGCATCAGCACAAACCCCGCCCCCAGCTCGATCACGCCCAAGGCAATGCGTCGGCCATCCACTTCTGCAACCAGCCGACCTTCTTCAAGAGAGCCGGATACATTGAACGACCTGCCGTCCAAATGGATTTGCCAGGTGCCTGCGACCGTCCGCGCCGAAATGCTCAGCGGCTCTCCGTTCACCTCAAGAGGCACAACTTCTAAGCGTCCCCCACCCAGCGCCCAGCCATCGCCTGCACTCCATGGCGAATGCCGGTCATCGGCCGCCATAAGAGCAACCTGGCGCGCGACAAGCTCGTGCAGCGCCGCCGCAACAAGAATTTCTGGCTCAGGCAATCCGGGCGCTGGAACGAGATCAGCAAGATGCGTGTCGATAAAGCCAGTATCAATATTGGCTGCGACAAAATCCGGGTGCTGCATGATTTGCGCAAGAAAAGCCGTATTGGATTTCAATCCAGCGATCTCAACACTCTCCAGCGCCCGCGCCATGCGCCGCACAGCGCCTTTTCTGGTCTCATCCCAGACAATCAATTTGGCGATCATCGGGTCATAGAACATCGAGACTGTGTCACCCTCGCGCACGCCCGTATCCACTCGAACAGAAGCATCCTCAGTCGGGAGGCGCAGCCTGTGCAGGGTGCCGGTTGAGGGAAAGAATTTTTTCGCCGGGTCTTCGGCATACAGCCGAACTTCGACCGCATGTCCATTGATCGCAAGCTGATCTTGAGTGAGCGGAAGCTTCTCCCCTGCCGCCACGCGCAATTGCCATTCAACAAGATCCTGGCCGGTGATCATTTCCGTCACCGGGTGTTCAACCTGCAGGCGCGTATTCATTTCCATGAAATAGAAAGCATCTGCCTTCAGCCCATCGGTCGTATCCACAATAAACTCAATCGTGCCCGCCCCGCGATAGCTGATCGCTTTGACAGCCGCGACGGCAGCGTCCCCCATCGCCGTCCGCATTTCCTGCGGCATATCGGGCGCAGGGGCTTCCTCCACCACTTTTTGATGGCGCCGTTGCAGAGAACAATCGCGCTCAAACAAATACACAGCATTTCCATGCTCGTCCGCAAACACCTGGATTTCAATATGTCGGGGCTGCGAAACGAATTTCTCGACAAGCACCCGGTCTTCCCCAAATGCACTGGCTGACTCCCGGCGCGCCGACTGAAGGGCTTTGTCAAAATCCGCCGGATCATCCACCCGCCGCATGCCCTTGCCACCGCCACCAGCGACAGCCTTGATAAGCACCGGATAGCCAATCTCAACTGCTTGTTGAGCCAGAAACGCCGGCTCCTGGTTTTCGCCGTGATAGCCAGGGACCACCGGCACGCCTGCTTTTTCCATCAGTACTTTGGCGGCATCTTTCAGACCCATTGCTCGAATGGCATCCGCAGTTGGTCCGATGAAGATAATTCCAGCAGCCTCACAGGCATCAGCGAAGCCTGCGT
>CAZFHW010000281.1:0-1740 GCA_964518885.1 uncultured Parvibaculum sp.
ACGGCCATAAAAACGCGTTCTCTAAGATCAAGTGAATAAGGTCTGGGCATAAGGCGATTCTCCTGTGAATATCTCACAGTGAATCACAACAACATGCAAATGGGAATCCCAAATATGATTCTATTTGAAACTAAAATGCTCTAGCAGCCTGTCGGATTTAACGAACTTTAGTCGTGCAATTTTGTCATGGTTTGTTATGATTCTTCATGACAAATTTTCGTTCTTACGACCGTTCACAACGGATGCTTTTGCCACCTGATCTCAAGGACTGGGTGGCTGATGATGACTTGGCCCATTTTATTGTAGAGGCTGTTGAGCGCGTTGATATGCGTGCCTTTCATGTCAGTCGGACAGGGTCAGGCAAGGCGCAATATCACCCGCGCATGATGCTTGGCTTGCTGGTTTATTGTTACGCCAGCGGCATTTTCTCGTCCCGCAAGATCGAGCAGTCGAGCTACCGCAATGTCTCGGTGCGCTTCATCGCGGCCAATAGCCACCCGGATCATGATACAATCGCCAAATTCCGGCGCGACAATGCGGCGGCGTTTCGGATTGCCTTTACCCAAATTCTGCTCCTCGCCAGGGAAGTCAACATCCTCAAGGTTGGTATGGTGTCGATTGATGGCACGAAGATTGACGCCAATGCCTCAAAGATCAAGTCGCTGCGCTATGACCGGATTGAGGCCCTGCGTACCAAACTCGATGCCGATATCGCAGACCTGATGACACAAGCGGAAGCCGCTGACCAGGCCGACAGACCTGACGGTCTTTCGCTGCCCGATGAGATTGCCCGTCGCCAAAACCTGAAAGACAAGCTGGATGCTGCGGCCAAAAGGCTCGAAGAGGCGGCTCGGGATGGTGACGACGACTTACCACCGCCGCGCCCCGACAAACAGACCAACCTCACCGACCCGGACAGCGCCATCATGCGCAAATCAGCGCGGCATGAATATCGCCAGGCCTATAACGCCCAAGTGGTTGTTGATGCCGACGGCAGCGCCCTGATCCTCGGCACCAACGTTCTGCAAACCAGCAATGACCGGCAGGATATGGATGCGCTGGTGGCCGAGGTCTGTGACACCGTCGGAACACCCGATACCTTGCTCGCCGACGCGGGTTACGCCGGAGAGAAAATCGTCAAGGCGCTTGTCGCCCGCGAGATCGAACCGCTGATCGCCATTGCTCGCCAACAGGCACCGCGCCCTTATGATTTCCGACCACCGAAAAAGGTCAACAAGCCGCCACCAAAAGTCACCGCCCCGTGGCGACAAGCGATGCAGGAGAAACTTCAAACAGACGAGGCTAAACAGAAATACCGAAAGCGAAAACAGACAGTGGAACCCGTGTTCGGCATCATAAAATCAGTGCTGGGATTCACCCGCTTCCACCTGCGGGGAATCGAAAATGTCCAAAACGAATGGACCCTGATCGCTCTCGCCCACAACTGCAAGCGGCTATCAAAGCTGATGGCATAAGAGACGCGGCCTGCCTCATCCAATTATAAAATAACTACCTATTCACAAACCCGACAGACTGCTAGGGTTAGGCTCAGGACTCATTGATTTCATCCATTCTACTTGCTGTATTTTAATTTGGGGCAGACGCAAAGTCGCAGGAAACCAATAGGTGCTCGAAGCTTTGGAACGCATCCCAAATTAAAATACACAAAGCCCGAAGGGTTTGATCAGGAAGGAAAACTGCCGCGCAAACAAGTCTTGCCGATAGACAAACATCGTCTGC
>CAZFHW010000282.1:0-1734 GCA_964518885.1 uncultured Parvibaculum sp.
AAATTGCCGAATAGCTGTCATACCGAAAACGCGATTGAAATTCTGAAATCGGATGGCCGACAACACACCTGTTTGTCATTTGCTCCGGATAATTTCGAAATGCCGCCTCAATAAACGCCCAACCTCTGGCCAGCCGGTCAAAGCGGTTGCAATTATCGCCATCTCGGGCCACCAGTTCATATCGGTAGAGCCCAGCAGGAGCGCCTACAAAATCACGTTCCTTCTGATAGCTCCCTTTTTGCAGCGACAGTTTTGCTTCAACATATCTAAATCCATCCAACAGATACCGGAGGCACTGAGCGAAACACCCCCTGCCCGCTGGTGTGCCAGTTGGTGGTGCATCCAAACCATTCCTGAAAAAGGTTGTGCCTGTATCAACAAAGCCCTCAACATTATCGACCGTTCGATAGATATGAGCTCCGCCCTGCTCCGCACACAGTTCGGCGATCGCCAGCTCCGCTTCTTCAATTTCCTGCGACGTCGGAGCGGGCAGAATGGCTCGGAGCATTGAGGCGCTACTGCATGACGCAACAACGTTCATCAGGATAAATAGAATCGAAATTCTAACGCTCAACTTGATCACGACACCCCACCCCCTACCTCACGCACCGCTTGCCAAGCGGCACCCACATCAAAACAGAGCTTGCATTCCACCATAGATGGAAGGCAAGGACTTTTCCGGTAGCTGTGAAATTGCGCTGCGGGTGTTTGGCGCATGGCCGGTCAGGTTGATCCCGCAAACTGTCGCCCTCGGACTTGATCCGAGGGTCCATGCGGCTTTTCGGTTTCCTGTGGATGCTCGGGTCAATCCCGAGCATGACAATCCTTAGAATGGTCGTGCGGTGACGATCTTTTAAAGCTGTCGCCCCCTTCCCCTTAAACCATTGATTCTGGTATGCTGCTTTTGCGGCGGGCAAATTCCCGTCGTGGGGCTTCAAGAACCCCTGACTTTGGAACATACGGTCACCCGTCTTTAGGTTTTACCTAAGCAGACATGCGTGGCCGGGTGACGGTCACGTATGTCCAGGGTTTGCGCCTAAAGGTGGTCGTGCTCCTTCGTTCCGAAGGGGGTTTCTTGACATCCGGCCATACGCCGGAGAACCGCCCCTTTGCAATCAGCAGGCGGGGACGGACATGACCCACGAGAATGGCAGCGACAATCCGTACGACTTTATTCTGCACTATCTGCGACGCAGCACCGGCGCGGACGAGGTGGGGCTCGACGCCCTGAAGCACATGAACGCGGAGCGCACGGCGGAATACATCGCCAAAGTGTATGGCGAGCATGCGGGTGAAGAAGTGTTGATGCGCTCGCTCATCTGTGAGCGGCAACTGCACCGCACCAGCGCGCGTTTCTGGCTGGGGATTTATGACCGGATTGTGGAGGTGTGACGGGTCTTGCTTATTGTCGCCTTCCCGCCCTTCGAGACGCGGTCTTTGACCGCTCCTTGAGGCGTGAGGATTGATTGCAGGCCTCATGGTGAGGAGGCGCGCGAGCGCCGTCTCGAACCATTGACGTCTCTGTGATTGTCGCTCTAGGCTTCCAGGCGCGCGCGCAGGGCGTGGGCCAGCTTGTAGGCGTCGCCGGGCCAGCGGGCGCAGACCAGATGTCCGTCCTCGACGATGAAACCTTTGCGCGGTGACTTTGCGGTGCCAAAGCTTGGCAGCATGGGGCCGGACTTAAAGTCCCTCGGTTTTTTCAACACGGCGCTGGTTTCGTCCTGCACAGTTTCC
>CAZFHW010000283.1:0-1719 GCA_964518885.1 uncultured Parvibaculum sp.
CATTCGGCCCGATATCCGCGATCTGTTGTATGCCCTTGCCTATCGGATACAGGGGGTGGAGTTCGAGACTGCGGGTTCGGTTGCTTTTGACAGTGACATTGGCCCGGTGCTGGACCCAACCGGCCTCTCATACAAATATTTGAACCTGCAAAGCGTTGCTCTTCTGTCGTTGGAAGACAAAGGCAACGACAGCTATGCACTGGTGGCAGTGCTGAAGTTTGCCGATGTGATGAGTAAACGCGCCTACCTGACGGTTGGGGCGCACTACACCGCCCGGAACGGCGCGGTGTTTGTTGAGCACGTCATTGTCGAACCCTTCTATTCCGGTGAAAATGATGTGCAAATTTTGATGGCTCCCAGCAGCGCGCTGCCGGACTTTGCAGAATTTCAGGCGCTACCGCTGGAAGAAGTTTATATGGCAATGCTGGAACATGGTTCTTCGCCAGAAAATCTCTTTGACGATGATGACCAGGAAACACAGAGAGTGACCGTTCTGGTGCTTGACCGAATTCGAGCACAGGACAAAGTTCTTCTGGACCTATCGATTAATGACGGCGCCACACCCGTGCTGCATTCCCTCGCCCAGCTTAATCGAAACGGATGGGCTTACCTGATCGTAGATGCTGATTTCTCAACCAGTGACAGTACGGTTTACGGAATTCTCCAGGTCGAAAATGGAGAGCCTACGGCAGACCCTAAATATCTGGGCCAATTTGGCGTAGGCCCTTAGGCCTCTTGATCACCGGCCTATTTTTTCCGACTGAGAAAATAGGCACCCGCAGCAATCAAGATGCCAACGAGCAATCCAGCCCACAGCGACCAGGGTGTCCCCTTGCTTGCCCCTGATGCCTCTTCAAGAGCGGCGGCGATCTCAGCAACGTCCGTCGTCTCCACCAGTGGCGTACCGGTGGCATAGGATACGGCGCGCATCTGCCCGGCAGTTTCGGGATCATTTTCTAGACCCACTCCAATGATGCGATTGATCTCTGCGGCAATGGAGCTCGGGGGATAATGACGGAGTGTGATTTTCCCAAACCGGACATTGGAAACACCCTCCACCCGCGCGTAATAGGGGCCGGGTTGCACAATCAGATACCGCGTTCCCTCGCTGGTATCAGGCAATGACAGAGGTTCCCCGTCAGCTGCGTAAATCTCCAGGCCTGCGTCGGTTGCGGCAGCACTTAGGACGCCTTCCTCTCCTATGGTGAAAGAGAACCAGTCAACGTCACTTTCTGCTTCCAGAAAAACTCTCTTGCGGAAAGGAAGGTCGATGGCAATCGCTTGTTCTTTGCTGTCGTTGGGTTCTGTTTTGTCCAGCGGTTCGTTGATCTCAATGCGCAGGGAAATGCTGCCCGTGACGCTCCGATCGCTCAGCCGAACAATCAGGTCGTATCCACCGGGCTGCACCCAAATCAAATCGTCTCTGCCTGGGGTCCATTGGCCACCTGCATCGCTGCGCAGCGTATATCCCACCCAGTTGATGGCATCGGGATCGTGAAAGGCCCGCATCGCAAGGTGGCCCGACCGATCCACCTCAAGACGCAGAAGCCGGACCGGGGCAGCAGCATCAAAGGTGAGAGAGAAAAAGCGATCAAACTGCTGGTCAAATGTATCCGCCCGCCCGACGCGGACATGGGGAACGAAGGCGACACCCTCACGGAAATACCCATCGGCATAGTCGACATCAGGGAGAGCGGGAGCCAGTGGGCCGTCAAAGGG
>CAZFHW010000284.1:0-1697 GCA_964518885.1 uncultured Parvibaculum sp.
CATCGTTTTGCTTTCCACGCAGCACCTCCGGGGCAGCTCGTCGAGAGAAGCCACAAGCCTCCGTCCATCGCGGCATCTTCCTTCGGAAAAGAGCGCCGGAGAAGTGCAACCTGAGATCCCGAATCGCGGGGCAGCGGTGAGCGCGTACGCTGATCGACGAGAACGATCTGCCCTTCGTTCAAGAGCCGCCCAACAACCCAAAGAAACCCCTCTCTTCGGCTCTCGAAAGAGTCCAGTTGGTGCGGCATAAACTTTGAGCCGAACGGCACCGAGAAGTAATCCCAGATGGCGTCAAGCTCCATGCCCTCGCAGCCACCTGCAATGAAGTTGTACTGATCTTCTGTAAGCATGTTTCGCAAACCCATTGCGAGTTGGTATCAATACGCCTCGAGCCTCTACGATCTCGCCCTGCGATATCGCGCTCCAAAACCGATTTCAATTCTTGGCGCGCACCTAAACTACATCCCTCTTTCTCAACCGAGACGGCGTCACCGGCGCCGGAAGATCACTAAATCGTCCAGTGCATCCGATGTAACACCTGCCACGACGGGATCCGATGAAAGAAGCCGCAGAAGATTCTCGACAACGTCTACATCAACCGTTTTATTTTCACGCACGAGGTGTCCCATGCACGTCACCGCGAGCAACCGCAGCGATGACACCTCTCTCGGATTGAAGGCTATTCCACTGAGTCGCTTCAGCACCCATTCCCAGTCATCCTCGAAGAAGACAGTGCTCAAGCAAGCACTCGCTACATCCTCTGGGTTTTCAGAGAAGAAAAGCAAATTTGCTTGAGACTTTTCGATTTTCACAGGCTCTTTGTAGTGCATTGCGTTGGACGCCTGCTAGGCTATGGCCAATTGCCTGCCAATCAGCTCGACGAAGCTAGCGTCGGCTCTTCACCAAAAGCTGTCTTTCGGCGAAACCACCTCAGCTGTGTTTGTCGTTCACGAGCCGCCAAGGACGCGAACTCGAGGCATCTTGGTGGACGACGCATCAGCTTCATTAATTTTTTACCGTATCGGACAAATGAGCCCGATCAGCCAAAGTTTTCAGTTTTTCCTCGATAGAGGGTACTGGCGTTGCACGTTGGCCGGACGGAAATAGCATGAATAAGTAGTGGGTACGCTCCATCGCTCGCAGAACCTCGATGAACGTTTCCAGGTTTGCTCGGCCGTGGGCCTCGAACCTCTTATAGGTCCTGAGTGGAATACCAGCCTGCTGTGCAAACTCCGCCTGCGAGATTTTGGCTGCCTGGCGATGCTTACGCACCTTCATCGCAAGATAGTGACAAACCTCCGGGCAAGTCCAGGACTTGAGTTTCTCAAGCTCTTCTTCGGCCGCCATGCCACCCCCTTATAGGCCATTTTTGGCACTATTTTTGTGGATAACTAGATGGTACTCGCGCCAGCGGAAAAAGTATGTCTAGACTAGGGCACTCAAATTCGAAACCCACCCCACTGAACTTGGTCCGTTTGCGGGGTGAAGTGGCTCTTCCTGCCATGAAAGGAGCTGACCCATGACAACATCCCGCCTGCGGGGTGGTTCGCGCGTTTCTGCGCGCGACCAAGCCCCATCCGTTAACCTTGCACGGTTGGCGGAATTGCTCTCCCAATCTATTAATGTAACTAACGTTGCTCCCCCCGGGGACCTACCATTCATATCCACGGAAGATGCCAAGCTACGTTTGAACACTC
>CAZFHW010000285.1:0-1696 GCA_964518885.1 uncultured Parvibaculum sp.
CTGATGTCTTGCAGTGCGCCGCCATAGCCGCCAGATTGGCCTCAAAGCTGGGGAGATCGATAATCAGGGCGGGCGTCGCCATCCGCTCCCTGCTGCCCGGCTTGCCAACCAATTCTCTGTTCACATCACCCGCCATCACCATTTCCCCGCTTCTTGCCTGATATTTGGTTGCGCCGATCCTACCTTGGCTGACCGTCGGGGCAAACTTGCGAATGTCACCCCCCTCCCTCTACGGTGGGGTCTTCCAATGTCAGAGGCTTTCAGAAATGCGTGTTCTTGTTTTTTTCGCCCTGCTTTTCACCTCGACGAGTGTTGTCTCCGCGGGGGTTCTGGCGTCGGAGTTCCGCGCCGGTTTCGGAAGTCACATCATCACACCTCCAAGCTTTGAAAGCTGGGAGGATGTTGACGGCAATGCCCGCTATGACGAAGCCATCGACCGGTTTGACGACGCAAATGGCAACGGTGTTTTCGACGCCGTCTGGATGGCAGGGTTTCACAAAGCCCGCGCGGCCAGAGATGTGCATGATGATCTGATGACGGTTGCGGTCGTCTTTGACGACGGCACCTCACGCATTGGCATTGTCACCGCCGACACGGTTGGCCTGATGGAAAGCTTCGTCGCCGATCTGCGGCGCGATGTTCCTGAAACTCTTGGCCTTGATTATGTTCTGGTTCATGCCACCCACAATCATGAGGGCCCGGATACGCAAGGCCTGTGGGGACCTTCTGATCTGACCAGTGGTCTTGATCCCAGCTATATGGCCTTCCTCAAAGGGGAGATGATCGCAGCATTGGGCGACGCCGTTGCAGCTCTGGAGCCTGCACGGCTCAAAATGGCAACGCTTGAGGGGTATGATGCCTCGCTCGGTACGATGGACACGCGCGCGCCGATCGTTCTTGATCCCGGCATTCGGGTGCTGCTGCTCCAGCGCGCGGATGACAGCGTCATCGGCACGCTAGTGAATTACGGCATGCATGTGGAGCTTTCCTGGGACATGAACCTGTCTTTGACAGCTGATCTGGCGGGCTACATGCGGCGCGGCGTTTCCGATGGTCTTGTCTATGACGGCGAAGTCGTCCGGCCCGGCATTGGCGGCACCACCATGTGGCTCACCGGCAATATCGGCGGCCTGATGACATCATTGCCGGGCGAACCGGTGCACGACCCGTGGCTTGACCGCGACATCACGGCTTCTGGATATGACAAGGCACGGGCCTTCGGGTACGGGGTTGCGAGCGCCGTTCTCGACGCCACGCTGAACGATGGTGTTTTTTATGAGGACCCGGCACCGACCCTTGCCGTCTCAGCCCGGTCGCTCACGCTGCCGATGACCAATTACCCTCTCGCGCTCGCCTCCCTCATCGGCCTGATTGACCGCGATGTGGGGATAGAGCTTTTTCCCCCTCAGCTGACGCTGCAAAGCGAAGTGGCGCTTTTGAAAATCGGGGAAGCACGGCTTGCCGCCATTCCCGGCGAGCTTTATCCCGAAATCGCCGTTGGCGGCATTACCAGCCCGGAGGGCGCCGATTTCTCTCTCGCCCCGGTTGAGACCCCACCGCTGCGATCCGCCATGCAGGGCCGGGTAAATCTGATGGTCAATCTCGCCAATGACGCCATCGGCTACATCATTCCCATAAGCGAATGGGACAGTGAAGCCCCCTGGATCGCCCCGGTAATCGAGGGCGATGAGGAGAC
>CAZFHW010000286.1:0-1672 GCA_964518885.1 uncultured Parvibaculum sp.
GAGGGGTCTGCGCCCATATCATTGGCACGCCTCGTTGAAGCCCACGAAGCTTGGTTGCCAACCTATATGGCGGCACCGTAAACACAGCCAGAACCCGTTGGCGGGTCTGAATTAAAGATGATGTGGAGACGACCTTATGGCGATGAATGCAAGTGACATCGAACGCCTCATAAAAGAGGCCCTGCCAGACGCGACGATTGAAATTCGCGACCTGGCCGGTGATGGCGATCACTATGCCGCCACTGTTGTCTCCCCGTCTTTCGAAGGCAAAAACCGGGTGCAACAACATCAGATGGTTTACAAGGCGCTGAAAGGCAGCATGGACGGCGACCTCCATGCGCTCGCGTTACAAACGTCCGCGCCAACCACCTAAACGTGAAAAGACCTCTTGGTCAGGAGAATAAAATGAGTGAACAAGCAATCGCAGAACGCATCCGCACGGAAGTGGAAGGCAACGATGTTGTCCTGTTTATGAAAGGCACACCCGTCTTCCCGCAATGTGGTTTCTCAAACACCGTCGTGCAGGTTCTCACCCATCTTGGCGTGCAGTTCAAAGGCATCAACGTGCTGGAAGATGATGAAATCCGCCAGGGCATCAAAGATTATTCGGATTGGCCAACAGTCCCGCAGCTCTACGTGAAGGGCGAGTTTGTCGGTGGCTGCGACATTATCCGCGAAATGTTCGAAGCAGGCGAACTGCGCGACTATTTCGGCTCCAAAGAGATCGTGCTGGAAAACGCCTAATACAGGCAGCGCGAAGTGTGCTGGCTGGGTTCATCGGCCAACCGCCAAATTCAATGCAATAAAAAAGGGGTACGAAACCGTACCCCTTTTTCATGTTCGCTGAGATTAGATATCAGCGGGAATAGAATTCGACGATCAGATTTGGTTCCATCTGAACGGGATAAGGAATATCAGCCAGATTAGGGATCCGGATGAAAGTCGTTCTTCCCTTGTCGAGATCAACTTCGAGATAATCCGGCGTATCACGCTCGGCGCTCTGCGTTGCTTCGAGGAATTTCTCGTTGGCCCGCATCTTTTCTTTCACTTCGATCACATCGCCTTCCTTCACACGGTAGGAAGGGATGTTGACCCGCTTGCCGTTGACCAGAATGCGGCCGTGGTTCACGACCTGACGAGCAGAAAAGACTGTCGGAACGAACTTTGAGCGATAAACCACAGCGTCCAGACGGCGTTCAAGAAGACCAACCAGGTTTTCACCCGTATCGCCTTTGATGCGTGACGCTTCGTGATAAGTGCGCTTGAACTGTTTTTCGGTGATGTTGCCGTAATAGCCCTTGAGCTTCTGCTTGGCACGAAGCTGCAGACCAAAGTCAGAGACTTTGCCCCGGCGACGCTGGCCATGCTCACCAGGACCGTATTCACGACGGTTGACCGGGCTTTTCGGCCGACCCCAGATATTCTCGCCCAGACGGCGGTCAATTTTGTACTTGGACTTAATACGCTTCGTCATCGCTGTTTCCTTCAACGCTCAAATAATAAGGAAACGCGCCCTCCTCTGCAGAACCCGGAAACTCCGGACCTCAGCTGACAGGAAAATATCGATGCGTTCGATCTTCCCCACGGGTGCGTCTAAATAACAACGCGGGCCGTGATGACCCGCGCGATGGCCGGACTATAGCCACCAGCCGCCCAAAGTCAAACGCCCATT
>CAZFHW010000287.1:0-1656 GCA_964518885.1 uncultured Parvibaculum sp.
CTCACAAAGAGGGGCTGACGGGCAATCTGGTGACCGCGGGTCTGGTGCTGGCGGCTTCTGTGTTTGGGCTGGGGGTTTCCACCACCCATGTGTCGGTGGGCGCGCTCTTCGGGATCGGCCTGATGAACCACCATGCCCACAAAGACAAAATCATCGGCATATTGCTCGCCTGGCTCCTGACCCTGCCGACTGCTTTCGCGCTGGCCTATGGGTCGGCACTGATCATCACGGGGCTGTAGTGGTTAACGCAGAGCCATGGCTATGGCCATGGCAGATGGCACGCCTCCATCGCTTGTCTGCTAGACGGCGCGCACGCTCCGCCATATGCTCGCCCTATGGAAAATGGCGATTCAACCGACGCCCAAAGTTTTGATGCATTTCTGGCCGAAGCAAAGCCTCCGGCGGATCGGAAATTGCAATTGCCAACTCTTTATCGAACGGCTCTGCCAATTTCAACGGTGGGCATAACCGCGAGAAGCGCATTGAACAGGCGCTGGAGCATATGGTTGAGACGTGCATGGTTCGTGCTGACGAGATTGATAAACACACACGTTACTTCCTGCCGAGGTGATCTGAATGTCTGACAAAACACCACCGCCGACAATTTGGGGCATCCACATGGCCGCCAACCAAGGCGAATGGCCTATTGAACTGGGACTTGTTTCGATCGGTTGGGACAAGATGGGAGACTTGTCTCAGCTTCCCGAAACCCGTGACGCGTTCAAAACGCTTTTCCGCGAGAAATATCCCGAAGATAAAAAGGGTGCGATCCCGGTGAAAGCGGGTGTCTTGTTCAGGTTTGCCAATGAGATCAAACCTGGCGACTTCATCATCTACCCATCGAAAACTAATCGCATGGTCAATATCGGGACGGTCGAGAATGGTTATCTGTATAGCCCTGACGAAATGGAAGAACGGACGCATCGCCGAAAGGTGCGCTGGCTTAAACACATTCCTCGTTCGGATTTTTCACAAAATGCGCTCAACGAGATCGGCTCTGCCCTCACGCTTTTCCAAGTATCGAACAATGCGGAAGAATTTCTGAATGCGTTGGAAGGAATTCAAGCGGAATCGATTGACCAAGACGACGTGATCGCAGCATCAGCAGCGGAACAAGTGGAGCTCACAACCGAAGATTTTGTGTTGAAAAAACTCAAAAGTGCGATCAGTTCGCAGCGGTTTGAAGAATTCTGTGCTCACCTGATGGAGGCAATGGGGTATCGGGCACGTGTCACGAAATATTCGGGCGACGGTGGTGTGGATGTGATTGCCCATCGCGATGAACTGGGCTTCGAGCCGCCACTCATCAAAGTACAATGTAAGCAGATCAACAGCACCGTTGGGCGGCCCGACATTCAGAAGCTGGATGGAGCTGTACAGCACGGAGAATTCGGTCTTTTTATCACTCTGGGGGCATATTCATCAGACGCCCGGACATATGAGCAGATGAAACCCAATCTTCGCCTGATCGACGGACCTGAGTTAGTGGATCTGGTGGTAAAGCACTACCAAAAATTGAGTTCAGCTTACCAGACGCTATTACCTCTGCAGGCGACCTACATTCCAAAACCGCTTGGAAGCACCGTTTAGGCGATGGGAGAAATGGTGCACCGGGAGGGATTCGAACCCCCGACCCCTAGATTCGTAGTCTAGTAC
>CAZFHW010000288.1:0-1633 GCA_964518885.1 uncultured Parvibaculum sp.
CGGCTGTCAGAACGCGCGATCCACTTTTCCGGTTGTCACAATATGACTCAGGCGGGCCAAGGCGTGGTGGCTTGTCCACTATTGAATGTTGCACGGCGCATAGCGAGGTGCCAATGAACGCTAGCGCTTTTAGGCTGGGAGTAATTGGCTCCAGTGGTGGCGCCGCACTTGCTGCGGCGGATAGCTGTCTAGTCGATGCGGGCAAAAATGTTGAATGGATTGTTGTGACAGATCGCCAATGCGGCTTGGCGGATTGGGCGGAAGGCCGTGGTCATTCAGTAAACCGTGTTGATTACAAAGACGCAGCGGCTTTTTCGAAAGGGGCTTACGACGTCTTTCGCTACGCTGACTGCCATGACATCTTGCTGTTCTATACTCGTCGGGTCGCGTCGCCTCTGATTGACAATCTCAATGTCTGGAATATACATCCATCGTTGTTGCCCGCCTTTCCAGGGCTCCACGGAGTTCGAGACGCAGCAGCAGCAGGAGCAAAACTTTTCGGCGCGACACTTCACCAAGTCGATTCCGGGCTTGATTCCGGAAAAATTGCCGCGCAGGTTGCCACGCATTTTCCACCTTCATTGAATTTGGAAGACGCGGAACACCTAAGCTACCTTCAAAAGGTATGGCTGACGCTTGTCTGGTTTGAGCAGTTGCATCATCCTCACAGAGAGGTAGATGGCGGCTGCTCATATTTGCCTGGGGTGGCAACATCGAATCCCTGCCTCTTGGATGACAATCTGAAACTCGCTTATGCGAGGTTTCTGGTCCGGACAGAGAAGCATTTTATTCAATGAGATCGGTCATTTCTCAGTCGATGTACTTCCCCTGGATTGGTCTGCTTGAGCAAATCAAGCTGGCTGATACATTCGTCCACTACGATGATGTCCAACATACCCGGGGCTTTTACAATCGGGTCCAAGTCAAAACCGCAAACGGCGTCAGGTGGATCACTGTGCCATTGCGAGACTGGCATCAAGGGCAAAGAATAGACGAAGTTCGGGTGGACGATCGTGTTGACTGGAGGAAACAGCATTACGACGTTCTTCGGCAGGCATATTCCAAAACCCCGTTTTGCAAGGAGATGCTTGCTCTAGTTGACAGCGTATTTGCAAGAAACGTCGAGACGTTATCGGATATCTCACGCGCATCCATGATCGCACTCTCAGACTATTTTGGCTTGTCAGAGAAGACACGCTTCGTGTTTTCGTTGGGCATTGGCGGGCATGGAAGTCGACGTATCCACGACATATGTGTCGATCTTGAAGCAAAAACGTACATCACCGGACACGGGGCAAGAAATTATCTAGATCATGGGATGTTCGAGCGATCTGGAATACGGGTGGAGTACATGAACTATCTCAAGATTCCGTACCCGCAGGTCCACGGAGAATTTACGCCATATGTCACAGCGCTGGACCTGGTCGCCAACTGTGGGCGGGAAGGCGCCCGGGTCATCTGCTCGGATACAGTTTATTGGAAGGAGTTTCTGAATGAATCCTAGCCAACAGTTTGAAGTCGAGATTCGGGAACGCATCGCGGGCCTTGGGGGGGACGCCGATCTGCAGGCGCTTTCCCGCGTGTGGATTCGCGAAATCACCCCTTACAAGTGGGCATACAATTTTTCCTGGAT
>CAZFHW010000289.1:0-1616 GCA_964518885.1 uncultured Parvibaculum sp.
AATTCGCCCGCCGTCATTGCAATTCTGTGCGCTTCTAGTTTCGCGTTGCCATAAAATGTCGCCGGGAGCTCAGGAGTGACCTCTTCGTCATACATTGAAGACGACCATTTATACTCTGCACAAGTACCCGCGCCGACGTAGCGCATCCCGCCAACTTCTGCGAAGGCGTGTAACATGGTGGCCGTTGTGGCAAGCCAAGACAAATTTTGGCGGCTGTTCCAATAGGCGCCATGGTCGGTTACCCACGCAGCATGGAGCAGGTGTGTGGGCTTGACCTGCTTGACCAATGCATCTGCTGACTCTGGCTTCAAGAGATCGCAAGCGTGCCAGATAACGGGCAATTTTTTCAGGTCTGATGAGATGTCGCTATCAGATGCGGTCGCATGAACTTCAAAGCCTCGGTGTATGAGTGGGCCTAAAATGTGCCGACCCACGAATCCTCGCCCGCCTGTCACAAGCGCCCTTTTCATGATGGAGCGCTCTGATCAAGGGAAAACATGTCAAATGGCATCAGCAATAAATGGTCTACGTCAGCGAGCATCGGTAACGCCAAGTCGCGAGGCGACTGATTGACGGGGGCTAATGGCCATTGGATGCCAATTTGCGGGTCGTTCCAAAAAACTCCCTGCACCAATGCAGGATCAAAAAGCTGCGCCATTTGATATGAAACAACGCTATCGGCAGAAAGGGTTTGAAAGCCGTGCGCAAAACCTTGGGGAATATAGAGCTGGAGATTGTTCCGCTCAGTCAGTGTCGCGGCGTGCCATTGTCCAAATGTCGGCGACCCAATTCTCAAATCGACGGCGACGTCAAAAATGCTGCCTGCGAGGCATCTGACCAACCGATCCTCCATGCTTGGATAGGCCTGAAAGTGCAGTGCGCGTACCGTGCCGCAGTCTCTGTTGCGTGAAACGCTTGCCTGCACGAAATTTGCGGTTAAACCAGCCTCTCGAAATTCGTCTGCACAAAATGTTCGCATGAAATAACCGCGATCATCACCCAACGGCGTCATCTCTATTTCATAGCACCCCGACAATGGTGTTCGGTGGAATTTCATGAGTTCTTGTTTTCAGTTCATTGCGGAAATTCGAATAATTAGTCGATGATCGTCGCGGTTGGGATGGGAATAATGAACTTGCCGCCCCACGTTCGCACAATGTTCATTTGATCTATGACTTCGTCTTTTAGGTTCCAGGGTAAGATCAGGACATAATCAGGTTTTAGTTCCTCAATCGCTTCAGACGCCTTGACCTCAATACGCGTGCCGGGAAGATACAATCCCTGTTTGTGAGGAGAGCGATCAGTTGTAAACTCTAGAAAATCTCTCCCGATACCGCAATAATTCAAAAGCGTATTCCCTTTTGCTGGTGCGCCGTAGCCAACAATCGTCTTTCCTTGACGTTTCAAGTCGCAAAGAAGGTCCAACAAATTGCGCTTGGTTTCACGAACGCTTTCAGCAAAGTTCAAATAGAGGGCGTCATCGTCCATGCCGGCTGCGAGCTCTATGTCGCGGACGGCCTTCAACCCAGGCTCTTCAACTCGCGGATCGTCCGTGTGACAGACGAACAAGCGGAGAGAGCCACCGTGAGTCGGTAGCTTTTCTACATCAAAAACGC
>CAZFHW010000290.1:0-1582 GCA_964518885.1 uncultured Parvibaculum sp.
CCCGACAAAGGTGATGAAATCATGACAGACGGCGGCGTTCCATCCAGCGAAAACACCTGCACACGATCATTGAAATATTCTGCGACGTACAGCATTCCCTTGTGAACTGTGAGATTCATCGGGCGTCCGAGTTCGCCGACAAATTCTCCCGGGCTTCCGAACGTACGGAGAAAACGACCGTTCAGGTCGAAGACTTGTATCCGTCCGTTTCGGGAGTCGGCCACGAAAACTTCCTGGCCAGAGACGGCGATGCCGGTCGGGTCGCTGAATTTCCCGGTCTCGCTTCCTTGCGCGCCCCAACTGGATACAAAAACGTAGCCAGGCTCTTTGGCGGATGGGACAAAACCAAAATAGGAAGCGGCTACAAGAACAATGATTATCGAGAGCGGGATCCCGATCCATCTCGTGATTGCTTTGCGTTGCATATCGGTCCCTTTAGAAGTTGAGGCGAATTCCGGTTCGCACGACAAACTTGTCCTCAAGCGAATTGCCGTTCAAATCCTGTACCAGCGGAACCTGAATGATCGCTTCGGCGATCCAACGCTTGGTCACATATTGCAGACCGGGAGATAGAAAGAATGAGGTGCCGCCCGAGTTTGGATCATCAATGCCAGCGTTTTCGTTCTTGCTGACGTAGAGGAGGTTGCCTTCGAGTACGCCGTAGAGAAATCCCGGCACCCCTGATCCTAAGTCACGTGGCCATAAACGATACTGTAGCGACGCGTCGAGCCGCGCCTCGTCACCAAACGTAAAGCTGTTGGCCTCATTATTGAATTTGTAACTTGCCTGAGCGTCAATTTGATATTGCAGTGTCTGATAGGTGACGATCACACCGCCAAACGGGTCCCAGGATCCTGAGCCAAGTTGCAATGTGGCGGGCAGGGTGCCAAGGCTGTCGCTATCATCATCGTCTCCCGTTGGCATTTTTATGCCTGCGAAGGGGGCGACGCGAAAGGTGCGCCCTGGTGCATTGTCCCGGATGAGTGTGTATCGGCCAAAGAAACGAGCATCGCCGATGCCGCTGGTGCTGCGTGTCACGCGCCCGGCCCCTGGCATCTGTAGGTCGAGGTCTTTGTTCAGGTATGGCAAAACACCGAAAACGGCAAGGTCTGCTGTTACGCCATACCCCAGAACGGACACCGACCCGAGTACCGTGACTTTCCGGTCCGTTGGCAGTGGATCGTTTTCCAGTCTGCGGTAGAAAAACTGCTGTCGAAATACAAATTCATCCTCAGCCACCGGAAGCGCTGTGTTGAAGGTCTGCGGTGCTGCATAGGCTCCGGTGCCGAGGCTTTGGGTCAAAAGCAACACCGCAATCCATAACGCGGTTTTTGTTTTCGGTTTCATCTAGTTATCCGGTCCCTGAAAATCGCGCATGGTGAACCCTGCCTTGTCCACAGCTTCTGCGGCTTGTTCTTCCGTGAGATTGGCGCCAGGTCTCATCAAGACGAGGACAGTGCCGCTTTCGATGTCTGTTGAAACGGTATCGACGCCGTCTATTCGAGTGAGTTGCTTCTCAATGCCATAAGCACAAAAAGGGCAGGCGAGACCGTCAGCCTGAAGGGTGTAGATGGATTGGTGT
>CAZFHW010000291.1:0-1581 GCA_964518885.1 uncultured Parvibaculum sp.
TACTTCCCGCCCGAACCTCGATATGGCCGTCCGGGCTTCCCGCAAATCCTTGAAGAGATCGCGCGTCTTTATACACAAGAGCCGACAAAAATCCACACCAACCGCGATGCGCTCAAGTCCGCCTTGACCAAACAGGAGGAGACGGCAGGCGCCGCGCCTCTCGACCTGCTGCTCAAAGCAGCAAACCAGATGCTCCCGGTCATGGACAAAGAAAATGGCGGCCTGAACGGTGCCCCCAAATTTCCCCAGACCGGATTGCTTGACGTCCTCTGGCGCGCGGGCCTTGCCACCAACAATACAGAGCTGAAATCAGCCGTCACCACCGCCCTCACCCACATGTGCGAGGGCGGAATTTATGACCATCTGGGAGGCGGCTTTGCGCGCTACGCCGTCGATCAAAACTGGCTGGTCCCACATTTTGAAAAGATGCTCTACGACAACGCCCTTCTCGTCGACCGTCTCACGGAGGTCTGGTCAGAAACCAAAGACCCGCTCTATGCAAGACGGGTCGAGGAAACCATTACCTGGCTCGCCCGTGAAATGACAACGCCGGAGGGCGCCTTCGCCGCCAGTGTTGATGCGGACGCAGAAGGAGAAGAAGGCAAGTTCACGGTCTGGACGGTCGGTGAAATAGACACCGTGCTCGGCACAGATGGTCCGTGGTTCCGCGATCAATATGACGCCACCGCAGAGGGCAACTGGGAAGGAAAAATCATTCTCAACCGCCTGCCCCGTGTCACGCAACCCCCCACTAATGAAGAGGAAAGACGACTAGCGAGGCTGCGGGCCAAACTTTTCATCTGCCGCGAAACCCGCATTGCCCCCGCACTAGACGACAAGGTTCTGCTCGACTGGAACGGACTTGCCATCACCGCCATTGCCAATGCCGCATTGGTATTCGAACGCGCAGACTGGCTGGAGAGTGCCATCTACGCCTATCGTTTCGTCTCCGATTCAATGAGAAAAGAGGGACGCACATTCCACAGTTACCGCGCCGGCCACCTGCAACACCCCGCCATGGCAGACGGTCTTGCCAACATTGCGGGCGCTGCGCTGAGCCTGTTCGAAGCCACCATGAACTGGTCCTTTGTGGACGACGCCCAAACCTATATCTCCGAACTGGACGCGCACTATTGGGACGATGAGAGAGGGGGCTATTTCTACACCGCCGACGATGCTGAAGCACTGATCGTGCGAACCCGCACCGCCACCGATGACGCCACACCCGCCGCCAACGGCACCCTTCCCGGCTTACTGATCAAACTCTACGCCCTCACTGGGGACGAACAATATCGGGCCCGCGCGGACGCCCTGATCAACGCCTTCGCCGGTGCCGTCACCAAAAATACCTTTCCTCACGGAGCCTGGCTCGCCAGTTTCGACACAGCCGTGAACCTGACCCAAATTGTCATTGTCAGCTCTCCCACCGACCCCGCGCGGGAGGTGCTCAAACGCACAGCCCTTGATCTCTCTCTTCCCACACGATTGCTGTTGGTCCTGAACCCCAACGCGCCTCTGCCCTCGGGCCACCCCGCCAAAGGCAAGACCATGGTGGACGGCAAAGCCACCGCCTACATCTGT
>CAZFHW010000292.1:0-1561 GCA_964518885.1 uncultured Parvibaculum sp.
TCAACAAAGCGCTTCTCCCACGGGTCTTTCCTGTCAGAAAAACAGGGCATCCAGTGGATGATCGCAGACAGCACCGTGGAGCTTTATCAATCAAAGCTGATGGTGCTTCATGCGGCCTACAAGATCGACAATGGCGAAGACTTCCGCTCAGAAGTGTCTATGGCCAAGCATTTCATTGCCAATTCTCTGAACCGCATCATTGACCGTGCGATCCAGGTGCACGGCGCACTGGGCTATTCTCATGATACCCCGCTCGCCCACATGGCATTGCAGGCGAGATGGGCACGCTTTGCTGATGGCGCCGATCAAATACACCAAATGCGGATCGCGGAGCGGGCCATCAAGAGCTTCAAGGAAAGCGGATCATTGCACGCTGCCCTCGGGGGCTTACCGGTTTAGAAAAACCACCTCACCAGAAACGAGACCGTCGGGCCATCAGTCCGCAGCCGACGGTCTCCCTTCACTCTCCACCAAGGTCGGCGAGCCGGTTCCAGAATGCCCGTCCGTCGGCTGTGATGGAAAACAGCACGCGCCCCCCCGGGCGGCTTTCACCAGCACCCACCGGCTGATCCAGCGGATGGGCGTAGGTGATGTCAGCGCTCAGCACATCGCTCAAGACAAACCGAACCCCACCACCGACCGACGCAATGGTTCGTGAGGCAACGCCCGTCGTGTCCTCATTCCAGTACCTTCCGATATCATAGAAGGCGATCAATTCTCCGCCCAGCGCATCCCCCCAGAACTGCTGCCGGAAGCCGCTCAACGTCAGGCCAACCCCAATAGCACTGTCACCCGCGGCCGCCCCTGGATCGTACCCGCGGCCAATGCCGTAATTCCCAAAGGTAAACTCTTCGATGGCCATCAAAGGCTCCGTGGCAAGCTGACCTTGAAATTCGACCTCCACCTCAACACCCCAAATGCGCGGTGCTGTCACCACCACCTCACCCCGGGCCAGTCTGGCCTGCGGGTCCGCTTCGGCACGTGCAAGGCTGGCGTCACCTTCCCGGCTGGCATCGAAAAAAGTGAGCCCTTGGCGTCCCTCAACAAGTCCGGACACTGTCCACTCGTCCCACACAAATTCCCCCTGCACCCCGGCATAAAGAACGCGCGTCTTGTCTTCACTAAGCGGCACTGCCCCCTGGAACAACTCGCCATTGAGATCACCGAACTCAACGCCCAGATAGGCCGACAGGAGATCGTCCCCGGTGAGGTAAACGGTTTGTTCAAATTCCAGCCCCCCGGTTAGACTGTCGGACGTGGAGCCAAACGTCGCGACGGCACCGGACGGTTCAGCCTCCGAATAGGCGCCGCGGATGGCAACCGTGAGGCCCTCGGCGGTCAGTCCCCGCGTATAAGACAATTGCCCGCTTACCTGTTCATCCGCCTCCCAGGTACCAAAGAGCGCCATCTCAAGCTCATCGCCATACGTCGCCCAACCGGGGACCCCGACAAAGAGGGTTGTTCCTTCCCGGCCAATACTTTTCGATCCCAGATTCTGGACGTTCAACAAAACCTGCGCATCCTGCCGCGTCGCCTCTGCGATGATACGCATCGCGCCTGG
>CAZFHW010000293.1:0-1555 GCA_964518885.1 uncultured Parvibaculum sp.
TGCTCTTCCGATCTGCCGCTCGCCAGGGGGATGCGCCGCGTGACAGGATGAAACGCTTAAAAACGCTTATCAGAAAAGCCCCTGGGGGAGATGAAGGTGCCATTGCTCTGGCACGTTCTGCTGTTGACGCACGTGATTGGCGGGCTGCGCGCACGGCGATTGCACCGCTTTTAACCGGACAATTGAGTGCCAGAATATGCGCCTTAATGGCTGAAATTGAGCATGGTGAGTTTGGCGACAAGGGCAAAGTGCGCGAATGGCTGGCCCGTGCTGTTCACGCGCCACGAGACCCTGTTTGGACGGCTGATGGGTTTGTATCACAGAACTGGCTGCCGATATCCCCCGTTACCGGTGAGCTTGACCGGTTTGAATGGAAAGTGCCCCTGGAAGCTATTGGGGATATGTCTGGTGACGGTCGCGATGAAGAAGTTGAAATGCCTGACAGCAATGGCCGTGCACTTGAAGATTTTGTCCAGGACGATGAACCTGAAACGGTGACACCTGTTGAAGCGCAAATTGCTGAACCGGTTGAGAGTGTTGAGGCTGACACGTCGGATGAGCCCCAAGAGCTGGAAGAAACTGTGGCAGCTGAGCAAGCGATTATTCTAGATGAGACGGGTGAGCCTGAGGCGCTTACTGAGATAAATGAAGATGTGCCAGCTGTTGAAAGAGAGATTTTTGTAGCACCACCACCGCCTGATGATCCCGGTCCCAGAGAAGGCAAAAGAGATGTCAAACAATGGCTACGGTCGTTTTGGCAGTGATAAAAATACGTTGTAAACTCGCTTTGTGAGCCAAAGGGTTTGCGCAAGGACAGGCATTGAGTTAAATAGCGCACATGACGCTGGTCATCATTGATGTTAGGTAAATTGGTAGGCCGCATTAGCTCAGTTGGTAGAGCATCGCATTCGTAATGCGGGGGTCGGGTGTTCGAATCACCCATGCGGCACCATTTTTTTGCTTTTATGGATCAGTGCGATCTATGGCGCTTCGCTTTTATGAGCATTTCGTGGGCTAATTATAGCCGCAATGGTCGAAGCCAAGAATTCAGCCATAACTTGAGCTATCCATTCAAGCGCTTCGGACAATCAGCGATTGAGGACCGCGGAACGAGATGTTCGGCGGGAATTGCAATTCCTGCCCTTCGACCAATTCAAGTGTTTCAAACCGGTCGAGTATGACATTGGCCATCGCTGCCATCTCGATATAGGCCAAAGTTCGACCCAGACACAGATGTATCCCTTTGCCAAAGGACAGGTGGTCGGACGCTTTTTCTCGCGAAGGATCGAATGTCTCCGGGTTCGGGAATTTCTCCGGGTCGCGGTTTGCAGCTCCAAGCGCGACCATTATTTTTGCGCCCTTTGGAAGCACCACATCGCCGAACGCCACTTTGCACGTGGTAATCCGGCGCCACGCAATAACGGACGAATCGTAGCGCAGTGTCTCGTCAATATAGTCCTGCATTAGATCCCGGTTGTTGCGCAGTTCCTGCCATTTTCCGTTTTCCAGAATATTGCGAAACATATTCGACATCTGGTTGGTGGTTGTTTCGTGC
>CAZFHW010000294.1:0-1508 GCA_964518885.1 uncultured Parvibaculum sp.
CTCGCCCGTGTAGAGCACGGTGGTTGCGCCATTGGCCCAGGGGTCGGTCAGGCCTACTCCCAGCGTATAGGTCCAGTTGAAAGCACCGGCATGCAGCATGACGTCGCTGCTCTCCATGCCATACCAGCCCTGATACATAGGGCGGCGTCCCCAGGCGGCGCGGTGTGCGTGCAGCACCCCTTTGGGTTTGCCGCTCGTGCCGGAGGTGTAAACCAGATAGGCGGGATCATCCGCTTTCGTATCGGCATAGCCCTCCTGAGGCGGATGTTCCATGAGGGCTGCAACGGCGGCCTCATCAAAACAGATCGCCGCACCGGTCTCCATGCGAACACCTGCCCCCAGAGCGATGGCGGCGGCGCCACAATCGGTAAACAGGAAGGCAGCCTCTTCATCGGTAAGCTGGGAGGAGGCGGGAAGTGGCACAATCCCGGCAGCGAGCGCACCGAAAAACAACATTGCGTAAGCGCTGGTATTTGGCAGGCGGATCATCAGGCGATCACCGGGTTTCACGCCAGCCTGCAGAAGGCCAGCCGCCACCCGGCGCACGGTCTCTTCCAAGGCCCGATAGGTCCATTGTTCCGTCAGTTCGGGTGAGGCTGCGGGGTCGCGCACAATGACGAGGGCCACCTTATCGGGGCTGTCAGCAGCGCTCTGCGCCAAGCAATAGCGCGCCATGTTGAAATGGGGGCTCGGCAAAGGACCGGAAAAGGGGCTTGATGTCTCGCGCGTTGTCATAAGAATGGGGTCTATAGGGTCGCAGCAATGATGCCAAGCGCCAAGCTTAAGGCGATGGCTAAAGGTCGAATGAGTGAATTGATGATCAGAGTGAGGGCGGGGGGCCTTACGCCGGAGGGGTACCAAGCCCTTGCGCACGCTGTCGGCTGGGAACGCCGGACAGAGGCGCAGGCCCGTGACCTGATCATCAATGCACGGCACAGTGTGAGTGCCTGGCAGTCGAATGACGAAGATGTTCTGATCGGCATGGGCCGGGCCACCGGGATCGGCACCAAGTATGCCCATCTCGCTGACATCGCCGTTATGCCGGGCTTCCAACGTGCCGGGGTGGGGACCGCGATCATTGGCCATCTGTTGGCGCTGGTTGACCGGGAAACCCATATTGATGCCACTGTGACGTTGCACGCAGCACCGGGCACAGATGCGTTTTATGGTCGATTTGGCTTCCAGAGCTCCGGCACGCCAGGGCTGATGACCCGCAACCGCGCGGATTAGGTCAGGCAACCCCTGCGTCCGATATGGGTGTCCTCCGGCCCTTGACTGTGCGCCTTCCAACCCGCGCCAACAAAGAGTAAAAACATCTTCAAACAGTGATGACATCAGGGAGATGCACAGATGGGCAAGGGGCCACTTTCAGGCGTAAAAATCGTTGAATTTGCAGGGATCGGACCAGGACCGTTCTGCGGCATGCTGCTGTCCGATATGGGCGCGGACGTTGTGCGGATCGACCGCAAAGGCGGCGGCGGGGGCTCCAAATATGAAGTCGGCGCACG